>CAYMNI010000194.1:0-4857 GCA_964391755.1 uncultured Ignavibacteria bacterium | reverse complement strand
ATGCCGCCCTTGTCGGCCACCTTCACCCAGGTTTCTCCGAAACATTCGGACACGGAGAACTTGCCGGTCATACATGCCTGGGAGCAGACGAACGGATACTCGTCCTGATTGACGAGGTCCTGCACGTCCGACTGATCGAACGGAACGCATCCCCAGCCGGTGGTGCTACCGTGACCCGAATAGCAAAGCAGGCTGGCCCCGGCATTGACACAGTCGGCTACGTCTTGGGTGCTTCCTCCCAATCTCTCCCAGATGCTGTCGACCTCCACTCCGTTGGACAGAAGGTAATTTAAGATCACAAACCGGTGAGTGAACTCCGCCGTCTGGCCGGCGTCACTCGAGGCCACGAAGCACATCTTACCCATCCACTCCAGATCGGAGGCAGTGGGGTTCTCATAGTAAAGCATCTTCTCCAGCATGTCGTCTGCGTCCGAGGGATTCTTGGCGGGCAGCCTTCCCCGGAAGACGTCGGCTAAGTAGTCCGGGGCGTCATCCATTGTTACATAATATATGTCGGTGGGAGCTCCGGAGCTGTAATCTCCACTCCAGGCGGGGATGTAGTCGGTGTCGCCCACGAATAGAACGTAGGTGGGAGGTATATCCCAGGTGTCGTACGCCTCCTGCAAGAATAGCTTGATCTGTTGGGCGGTGGAGCCAATCTCCGGCACCTGTGCCACGGTCACCTGAAAGCCTTTGCGGGTTTTCCATTCGACCAGAGGAGCCAAGTCGGCGTAGAAGTCCTCGTGGGTTATGATCAGGTACCCCATGGGCAAGGGAGGAGCATCTTTGACTATGGGGGCATAAGCCGGATAGTTCACGAACAGCTTCCGCGCCAACTCCTCGAAGGCCGGAGAGGCATAGCGATAGAGCTGGTTTTTGGTCTCGACCATATCGGCGCCGGAGAGCGTCACCCTTATCTGCATTTGTGAATATATCCTGACCATTCCCTTCTGCGGATTATAGCTGAGAGGGTATATCAGAATGGTGGCATATCGACGGCCGCGGATGACGCCGACCTCCCCCAGCTGGACCCGTTCGGTAGGCAGAAACGCATCCTTTTGGTAGGCGGCTTGGTTGATCACGAACCGGGCTTGCTCTGGGGCGCCCTGAATCTTGGGCAGGGGGGGTTGCACCGGTGCTATTCTCTCCATGCCCAGCTCCATTAAGCTTTTCTCCACCACCTGAAAGCTCACCAGACTCACGCTGACCTCCGCCCCGAAGGGAATCTGGACGGTTCTGCCGATCACCGGCAGATTCGGTTCGCCTATCTCGGTGCTGGGACCCCCCCCGACGATGGAGAGCAGGGAGAAATTTCCGGCTTCGGTGGCAAGAGCCTGTGACCACAAGCCCGGGATCTGAACGTCAAACGTGATTCGATCGAAATCAGACGCCGACAGATTCAATGCCAGACTTTTCTCCGCCGCTGGAGCCAGCGAAATCCAGGTGAGCTCGGCTTTGGCCCAGGCGGAGCCAAAGGGGCATACCACCAGAGACAGAATCAGAAAGGCGCCCCCAAGCGTCTTGGCGGCGGCTGACGTTTTGGCCATTTTCACCAGTGATACCTCCTCGTTTGGGTTAATCGGTAGGAAAACGGGTTTCTTTGCCTCCGGAATTCAAAATATCAACGGTCGTCTTTCATACGGAATGAGGTCCAGCGAAATTGAAATTTCCGAAATGAGGTTTTTGCTTGCGGTCTTTGTCGGATAGCCGGCTTTCGAATGAAACAACCCGAGTCGACCGTTTCTGTCGGTCATCACCCGCAGGCGATAGCTCTTCCATGGACCCGGTGATCTATCATTATAATAACACATCGAAGGGCGTTGTCAATCTTTTTTCGGATCCCCTCTTGGGAACTCCTCACCTCGGTCCGCAGGTCCAAGGCTACGTGGCCCAAGCAGTCCAAGCCATTTCCCCGCTGCTCGGGTTGTTCCGGAGTGGGAGCGTTGGTGCCGGTTGACGGTGTGAGATAAAAAAGGCCAGGGATTGAATTCCCTGGCCTTTTTTCACTCAACATGCGCTTTTGTGAGGCGAGATTTAAAAATCACATCTCTCGATAAGCCGGAGGAGGGAAATGCTGGGAGTGAAACTTGAGGATCTCCACCAGCCGATCATGTATGAAATTATCGTGTTTTGCCGGATATCCCGGATATCCACTGTACCGGACATAGGAGTGATCTTTACCATACAAAGACAGCAACTGGCTGAAGGCGCTGACACCTTCATACAATTGGAACTCGTCTTGGTCTCCACAGTCCAAATAGATGTCCAGATCTCCGAATGCGCTCGGATCGTTGGCGAATTTGGTCTTCAGGTCGTGTTGAAACCACTTGTTCCAGACTGCAGAACCCGGCGGGATGGTTCGGGTTGAGTCGAAAGGCAGATCCACGCCATAGCGCTGACCCTCCTTGGTGACCAGATAGATGAAATTGGCAGTGTCCGGGTCGCCCAGCACATGAGGGGAAAAGGCGGCCGCCATGGCAAAGATTATCTGGCTGTACGTCTTGTCGGGATGGAGTTCGTCGGTCCACGGATTGAGAGACTTGTAGCTGGCGTAGGATACGTCTCCCGCGTCGAAGCCATGCTCCTGGTAGACCTTGTTTATGGTTTCCCGGCTGAGGAAGGATTCCAAAGAGGCATAAGGACTCATGGCGCTCACCGATGCGAAGAGATCGTCGTAGTCCATGGCTATCTTGAGAGCGCCGTATCCTCCCATTCCCAGACCGCTTATGGCCCGGTAGCGGGGATCGGCTATCCACACGTCCACAGGTTTGGTGCCGTAAGTATGAAGGCTGTTGTCGATTACGTCCATCAACTCCTCAACGATATAGTCCTCGTAGTCTCCCAACAGGTAAGAGTTGGTGTAAAAGCTCCCTGACGAGAATAACGAGGATGCGTCGGGGAAGACGATGAGCATAGGCTCAATCTCCCCCTCCTCGATAAGTTGATCGGCTACCTGCACGATTTTGTACACGTTGGGAAAACTGGTATGATCCTCTCCAAAATCGTGAAGCATGTACAGGACCGAAAATCCCTCGTTGATCAATCCGGGCTGGTGCAACTCGAGGTTATACATGGGAGGAAGGTAGGCTAAGATGCTCCGGGTATAGGGATCCTCCACGATGCTGCCCATCAAGGATTCAAACTCCAGGTTGCTCAAGGTCCAGGGATCATGGTAGGGATAGTCGGCTCTGATCGGATTGTCTCTTTTTCCGCAACCGACAACGAGCGTGAGGATCATCAGGCCCACGAGCAATCCCAACAATGTTTTTCTCATCTTGACTCCTTTATTTCTTCGATTCCGAGTTATCCGGGTTTAGAAATGATAGGTGAATGACAGTCCGGAGCAGTAGGAGGTCATTTTGTACACTCCGGGCATATTGTCGTATCGTTGATCGTCGTTTACGTCCTCCAAGCTCTCCACTTCTCTCTTGGTGTACTTCACCATTTGGAAGTTGTATCCGAATCCGAAGGATTCGATCTGATAGGACAAACCCAGGTTGATACTGTGTTTGTCTCCAATGTCGGGTATGAGCAGAGTGAGGGTGTTGTCCGGAATGGGGGACTGCTCGAAGAAGTATCCTCCCCGAGCAAACAAACCCTCTTTCAGTACATATTCGGCTCCCAGGCTGAACCTGGTTATGCCGTCCCAGTTGAAGGGGAATGTGGTTTCCCCAACCGAGACGTAGACGGTCTCCTGCTCCCCGGAAGCAAGGGACATGTCCGCCATATCAAGATACTCCAGCCTGGACCAATCAGTCGAACTTACGTCGGAGGTCAAAGTCAGTTTCTCCGTCGGTTTGTACATCACCCCCATGCCTATCTCACCCGGCAGGCCAAGAGTGGTTTCGTATTCCCCATCTTTGTAATAGACCGTGCCGCCCAGGATATCGGAACCGAGGATCACAGGCAAATACATTTCAAGTTCCGCTGTCCCCGAGAGACTTATGTCGACCGGGCTCTGATAGGAGAATCCCAACTGCCATTTGGAACCGGCTTTATACAGCAGTCCGGCGTTGAATCCCAATCCCCACCCATCGGTCTTCAGGTACGAATCCATGGGCCAGTAATCGTAAGGCCGGGGCAGTGTGGAGATGGGGACCAGTACGGTTCTTCGCAATTCGAAGTCGGCTCTCTGAATTCTGATTCCCAGGCCCAGGGACAATTTCTCATCCATGAAGGACTTGGCCACCGTGGGATGCAAATCCCAAATCAGAATGTCCGTCTTGTGATCGAACTGGGGATATTCGACGTCGTTGTCGAAGCCCGGAGGCGGCTCATACAGATCCCACTCCGCTTCCAGCTTATATGGAACGTAGAAAGCCACCCCGGCGGTGAAGCCTCCCATTTGGGGAAACATGTGAAACCCGGATAAGCTGGGAAGGAAGAAGGCCCGATCTTCAGGATACCGTGCATCGGCGGGGTACCCCAAGGAATAGTCGTAGCCCGATTCACCCAGGCTTATGCTGGGAGAATATTCCGGACGGAAATTGAGGGTGTAGAAATCCATGTTGAACTCGGATTGGGAAAGATAGGCCAAGCCTGCGGGATTCCAGAAGGCGGCGCTCCAATCGTCAGCCAGCGCTCTGAAGGCTCCTCCCATGTTGAGTGCCTTGGAGCCTACTCCGGGCAGGGCAAAACCGCCCCCGGCCAAGGAGGAGCTGGTGCAGGCAAACACGAAAAATACCACCCACAGAATAACACGCCGACTCTTCATCTCTCACCTCTTGTTTTTGGTTTTGCCAGTCGTATCCGACTGCTCCTTTGCGTCAGGCGGGAAAATCGCACGATGCACCGCCAAGATTTTTCAAAATTAAGACATCCCCTCACCTTTGTCAACGTTTTTTTTTCAAAATCGAA
>CAYMNI010000193.1:0-4858 GCA_964391755.1 uncultured Ignavibacteria bacterium | reverse complement strand
CTTCCCTCCCTCGATGCCCAGACGCCCGGACGGGCCCGTCTGGGGGCACGTCCGTGGGAGGGGAATTAAAGGGAGGGTGATATTGGATTTTTATCCATCTGTTCCTTTCACCCTCTCCTTACTCCTCTCCCATCAAGGGAGAGGAACCTCACCCTTCCCGCCCTTGCTTATCTGCCTATGGCTGGATGGTAGGAGGCTAAAGGGAGGGTGAACTCCAGAGCGAAGAGCCAGGTTTCGGCCCGGCGATCGCGTGCTCTATTCATAGCTGATTAAACAGATTAAGCAGATGAAAGCCGCTCAGTGAGAGTACTGCTGGAAGATGATCTGCTGGAGAAATCCGCTTAATCAATTTAATCTGCTGTGAATACACTTCAACCCGGTTCAAACTTCCTCATGTTTGATGTTGCATCAGGGGATCTATTTGGAGGGGGGACTCTTAGAAGTAATACCAGATGGTTTCGTACTTGGAGATGTCCTCGCCGATTTCGGAAAGCCTCTGGAGGTAGTCTAAGATGGGCACATCCTGGCCAACGTAGGATTTCTGTTGCCGGATGTTCTTCTCCCACGGGTGGAATTCGTATACCCGCGAACCATCGGGGAGCAGGGATATCACCTCGCGGTGCTGGCGCGCCCGGAGATAGTTCTTTCCGAGTGCGGGAACGTTGTAAACGGTTTCGTCCGTCCGGTCCAGGCCGGGCAGAAGCCGCGTCTCCTCCTTCTGCTCCTGCATCAACCGGGCTATGGGAACGCGATAGTTGGCGGTCTCTTCCTTGCCCTTGGTGTTGAAGGTATAATAGGGTTCGATGCCCACCCGCTTCAGAAGCGTGCGCAGCAGGGCCGCCTCGAAGCGGCGCGAGACGTAGAAGGTGAAAACGTTCTGATTGTAGACGTTTATCTTGGCGGCACGGAATTTCTCCGTCACCTGGAAAAGCTCGGGAGTCACCTCGTAAGGATGCTCCACGTGGGTGACCACAGATACGTCCCGGCGCAAAGGCTCCCGCAAGCCGGCGATCATCTCAACCAGTTCGTCGGTGATGCGCATGGGCAGGGTAACCGGCGTCCGGGTGCCTATGCGCAGACGCTCCACGTGAGGTATGTCCGCCACCTTTCGGAGAATCTCAAAGAGCTTCTTGTCGCCCAAGGCGAAAGGATCCCCGCCCGTTACCAGCACCTCCCTTATGGCCGGATGATCGCCAATCCACCGGATGGCCTGATCGATCTGCTCTTTGGGGGCGAGTGCATCCGGGGCCAAAGCCTCCTCTATCTCCCAGTTGCGCTGGCAGTAAACACATATTTGGGGGCAGGTATTGTAGGGCTTCAGGATGCAGATGGCGGGATAGCGGCGGGTGATCAGATCGATGGGGCTGGTGTCCTTCTCCAGCATGAAATCGAACGAACAATGGGGATCTTCCTTATTGTCCGCGACGAATTCGACATAAGACTCCGGTGGGATCACCTGAGCTCTGACCGCGCGATCGTCCTCCCCGCCATCCTGGTCCATCAGCGAGAGGTAGTAGGGGGTGATGCCGAAGGGGAGACGAGCTTTCTCCACCATCTGCAGGGCTTTCTTCTCCTCCAGGGAAAGCCCGATCAGTCCCAAAAGCTGGGTGGGCTTCTTGATCACCCGCTGCAGCTGCCACTTCCAGTCGTGCCAGTTGCTCTCCGTACCACCGAGTTGGGAAAGGATCTTCTGCCGCCTCTGCTTACGCCTTGCCACAACCTCCGGTTGAAGCCCGTCTTTGTATTTTCCCATCCACTCTTCCACGATCCTCCACAATCTGTCCAGCTGCTTGGATCTGGCAATGGCCGCCTGGCGGCCCTCGAGACCCTCCTTCATGTAGAAGGGGGCCAGGGCGGGGACAGGTCCCTCTCCGCTTAAGCCCATAAACATGTAGGTTAGGTCGGTGAAGAAGCCGGGCTGCAAATCAGGACGCGGCTCGCCTTTGGCGATATCGTATATGGCCTGCATAACGCTGAAGCCGGAGAGCGAGTCCGAGCGGCTCTTTATTATACTTCGCAACGCCCGGGTGCAGTCTCTCACTCGAATTACTCCCCCCTCGGCCAGCTCGCTCTCGTTGCTGAAGGTATCGAACTGATTTCTGGTCACCCTCCTGAACAGCCGCTCCCGGGCGACCTCGACATTGGCCGTATTGGCTGCCAGGGCCAGATACTCCTGGGCCACCTGTCTGAAGTCGTCGATGCCATAGGTGATAGTTTTGATGTAAGCAGTCATGGTAGAAAACTAAAGTGTAATGCCTATAAGCTGCCTGCGAATATGTTCTGTTATGGTTATCGTCATCCAGATGTGTGCCTTAATATCTGCACCATCCGGTCAAAACCCAGCAGACGGCATCATACGGAAGGCGATTTGCCTGTCCTCCTTTTACTCAACTACGTGAGTCACCCCGGCTGGGCTACCCCCATATAAACTTACGCAGAAACGTTCAGAAAATCAAGACGGCGAGCAGAAAAGAAGTTAAGTCATACGAAAATAACAAGATAGATCAACCCGGTGCCGTATCATCCCCTTTCCCCACCTGAATGAGCTGGCCCGGATCTGAGTTCATCCCAGGCTTCTAAGGCTCTTCTTAAGTGCGGGATGGTGATGGATCCGCCCAACACCAGTGCTATGGCCAGAGCCTCCTCCAGTTCATCATCCTTAATCCCTTCTCGGTGGCAGCGGATGATGTGATATTTGATGCAATCGTCACATCTTAATGCCAACGATGCCACCAAACCCAGAAGCTCCTTGGTGCCCGCCGGAAGAGCGCCCCGGCGATAGACCTGCGAATCTAAGCTCCAGAAGCGCTTGATGTTGGTGCCGGCATACTTCATTACGATTTGGTTCAGTCTCTCTCTGTCTTTCTGGAAGTGCTCGATCTCTCTTTTTTCCACGACATCGCTCCTTCCGGACCTTTTGGCAGCCGGACTTGTCGGTAGTGACCTTCTTTTCACTTTCGGTCGAGAGCCTCTGAAATAGCTTTACGAATGCCGTCTTTGGGGGCCTCATACCCCCATCCGATGCCTCGGCCGTTGACGAAGATTCCTCGCGGGATTTGATAACGCATCAGAATCGAAGGCTCGTGGGCAGGATACTCATTGAGCACCACCGAATCGCCGAACTCCCCAGCTACCTCACGAACCCTCTGGGCCTCGATGTCGCTGGTTGCGCAGAATGCATTCCAGAAAAGGTCGACCACCACATTGCCGGATACCGGTTTGAATTTGTATGTCGATCTGAGGTATTGAGGCGGCTCGGCAGATTGGTCGAACACCTTCCACAGTATGGCTTCTTTGTTCAAGAATTCTTTCTCTCCTTCGGACGTTACCTCGCGTATCCGGCCCACCGGAGAGAATCCGCATCTCTCGAAGAAGCGCGCGGGCATGAACCAGAAGTCGTGATAGTATCCCATGGTCACGATACCCTTCTTGCCCTGACGCTTGGCTTCCTCTTCGGCCTCGGCGATCAGTGCGGATCCGGCACCCTTGCCCTTGAATTCGTTCAGCACATACAGACAGGGGATGGCCAAAAGGTCCTTTCCCACAGGTCCCCAGGGGCAGATTTCAATGGGCATAACGTAGAGGAAACCTATGGGGTTGCCATCCAGCATGGCAACCTTGACCCGCAGTCCTTCCTGGTGCTTGCTTTTAAGCCAGGCAATCCTCCTTTTGGCAACTGCATCCGCCTCGTCCGTCTCGTGGACGTGGCTGCAGGTTCCCACGAAGTACTCGGTGGTTTTGTCCATGTCCCGAATCTGTATTGCTGACATGTGCTCACTCCTTGCTCAAGCATTACTTTGTCAGGCAGGCGTGCACCGACCCCACCTGCACGGCTCATTTTATACCACGATAAATATAAACCACACCGCCTGTCAATTTTTCACAGGCAACCTCTCTTAATCCCTCCTCACGCATGATCTTGATGATCTCCTTGGGCTGGGGAAAACCGGTTATGGATGTGGATAGATGTCGATAGGCATCCGCGCAGCCGGAGACGGTGCCGCCGACTGCGCGAATTATGGTTTTCAGGTGCAGGCGATAGAGAGCGCCGAAGAGGCCGCCGGGGGGAGGCGAGAACTCCAGTATCAGAAGACGACCGTCTTTTTTCAAGACCCGTGCCATCTCGGTGACCGACCGGCTATGTTCCCCCACGTTGCGCAACCCGAATCCGATGCTCACCACGTCGAAGGAGCCATCCCGAAAGGGCAGATGCAGCGCGTTTGCCTCCAGCAGTCTGATTCTCCTCCCCAGCCGGTTGGAGGTTATTTTTCGTTTGGCTATCCACAGCATCTCCTGCGACTGGTCTATTCCGCAGATTCCGCCTATCCCATCCGTCTGCGCGAAGCGGATGGCGATGTCGCCGGTGCCGGTACACACGTCCAGTATACCCTCGCCGTTTCTGACACCGGCGTACTGCACTAGCCTCCTCCTCCATCTCCTGTCGATGTTGAGACTGAGGAGATGGTTCAGAAAATCGTATTTCGAGGCAATGGCCGAAAACAACCTCTTCTGTTCAGCCCCGGATGAATCACGCGGGCTTTTCCTGCTTGAGTCCACCAGACGGAATCTTCTCCTTCAGCAGTTCGCCGATGCCGGCTATGCTTCCCAGAATGCCGGAAGTCTCCAGAGGCAAAAACACCTTGGTGGCCTGGCCGTTGGCTATGTACTGCAGAGCCTCCAGGTATTTTATGGCGATCAGATCGTTGGTGGGCCTGCCTTCATGTATGGCCCCGAACACGGTCTGGATGGCCTCGGCCTCTCCTTTTGCTACGGTCAGCTTCTGGTATTTGTCGGCATCCGCCACCTTCTTTATGGCCTCCGCCTGCCCTTCGGCCTTGAGTATGGCCGACTGCTTGTG
>CAYMNI010000192.1:0-4952 GCA_964391755.1 uncultured Ignavibacteria bacterium | reverse complement strand
GAGGGTCCGGTTCAGCAGAGGTATTTTCCGCACACGAATGATTCGACAACCAAGGCGGGCAGTCCGCTTGACTATCCCGACTCCGCGGAGGTGAATGCATACATCCTCAATACCATGAACACCTATCACATCCCCGGGGTGGCGGCCTGTGTGGGAAAACAGGGCCGTATCATCTGGACCGGCTCGTACGGTTACGCTATAATCGAGCAAGACGTCTCGGTCGCGGACACCACCCTTTTCATGTTGGCCTCGATCTCCAAAACCTTCACCGGCGCAGCGCTCTTGCAGCTTTGGGAAGCGGGCTTGTTCGATCTGGATGACGACATCAACGACTATCTCCCTTTCACCATCACTCATGCCTACTTCCCCGATTCCACCATCACCTTCCGCATGCTCTTGACCCACACCGCGGGCCTGAAGGACAATTGGGACGTGATGTATGCGGTATATGCCTGGGGGGATTCTCCCATACCATTGGGTGAATATGTCGAGGAATACTTCGTGCCGGGCGGGGAATACTACAGCGCCAGCGGCAACTTCTACAATTGGGCTCCCGGGACCCGGTGGTCATACTGCAACGAAGCATTTGCACTGATCGGTCATCTGGTGGAAACCATAAGCGGAATTCCCTTCGATCAGTATTGCGAAGACTCCCTTTTTGCGCCGCTGGGTATGCACGAAACCTCGTGGTTTTTGGCCAACTTGGACACCAACAACGTGGCCATGCCTTACACCTGGAACGGGACCAGTTACGTCCCGCAGGGGTATTATGGTTATGCCTACTATCCTGCCGGACAGTTGAGAACCAGCAGCATCGAGCTTGCCCGGCACCTCATCGCGTTCGGAAATAAAGGTCGCATCGACAGCACCAGAATCTTAGACAGCGCCACGGTGGAGGAGATGACCACCATTCAGTATCCATCCATCAACTCCAGCCAGGGCTTGGTCTGGTTTCACAATTACACTGGTGTAAGGTGGGTGTGGAGACATGGGGGAGGCGATGCTGGAGTCAGTACTCTGGCCAGCTACTGTCCCGATGAAAACTCCGCTGTGGTGGTTTTAACCAACGGCGGTTCTCATACCGGAACCGAACTCATAACCAACAAGCTCTTCGATTTTGCGAAGGGCCTTCCTTCGATCGGAGATGCCAACGGTGACGGGATAATAGACGTCGGCGATGCGGTATACATTCTTAACTACTTATTCAAAGATGATGATCCCCCGGATCCACTGGAAACTGGGGACGCTAATTGTGATGCGACCGTTAATATCGCGGATGCAGTCTATATTCTCAACTACCTTTTCAAGGGTGGAGAGCCTCCTTCCTGTTAGTTGCTGGCTGATTACCATCCACCAGATTTCTGAAGTTTGATTACTGCTTAATAGGGCAGGGCTGAATGCCCTGCCCTATGTATATTCTGAGCAGCCCTCTCTTATTACAGTGTGCTGTCTATTTTCGCCAACACCGCTAGGGGGATTTTTCTGTTGACAAAAAAGAAAGCTATGGCTAAACTTCACCATGTTCTCAAGATCGGATGATATTCACCACGATCAAAGCCGCTATGCAAACCGGCAGGATGTAGGCAAAGGCATAAGGCAGAAAGAGGGAGGATACCAAAGACAGGATCACCGAGGGAACGATAACGTACAGGGCGGTGTCGAAAACCGCCCGGGTGATCTTGTAAGCCACCAGGAAAAGCAGATAGAGCAGAACCAGATCGAAAGCCACCTGTCCGTAGAAGCCCAGATGAGAATAGAAGAACAAATTAGCCTCTTCTATCAGGCCGATGGGAACCGAGAGGATTTTTGCCAGCGCATCCAGTATTTGAACGACGATGGGAGGCATGATCTTCTCTTATTCTGGGGTTAACTCTTCGACCGGTTCAATGGTCAGGCTGGATTCGCCCACCGTCTTGAGGTCGATCATCTTCTGGGTCAGAAAATCCTTGGAGCTGATCCATTGGCCGGACATGGAGAGGACTTCTTGTTCGGAAACGTCGCTTATCCAGCAAATGGTCAGGCGGTCGATGTGCTCTTCGACCTGCTTGGGCTTCGGGGATGCAACCGTGAGGTTTTCCATGTACAACGTGAATTTGACTTTCACTTCCATCCCCCCTTGTGTATACAAATCTTCTTTGCATCCGGTACCTTTGCAAAACCTTTGCCCGGAGGGTGTTCTTTTTGGAATCAGAAGGTCGTGCCATTAAGTCGTTTGTGACATGCCAGTTACCAGGAAGGAGCGTAGAGCCGAAAGGGTGTGAGTAACGGATGAGACCAGCCTTAGGTCAAAAGGTATGGGAAGACAACCATAGCTTATTGTCTGCTTCCTGAGGAGAACTGTTCAAAAAAACGTCATGCTCAAAGAATATTTCAAGCTGGACCGGTTGGGCACCAACGTGAGGACGGAGATTCTGGCGGGATTCACCACCTTTCTCACCATGTCCTACATCATCTTCGTCAATCCGTTGTTCTTGAGCTTCTTTGGTGACCCGAACCTGGCGGCCAAAGCCCTTCCTTTTTCCGCCTCGCTCACCGCCACCTGCCTGGCGGCGGCGGTGATGTGCATCGTCATGGGTTTGGTCACCAACTATCCCTTTGCCCTGGCTCCGGGTATGGGGCTCAACGCTATCGTGGCTTATCAGATGGTCCTGGGCATGGGGCTGTCTTGGCCTTCGGCCATGGGCGTGATCGTGTTGGAAGGGGTCATAATCACGGTTTTGGTCATCACCGGTTTCCGGGAGGCGGTGATGAACTCCATACCGCTCTCTCTGAAGCGGGCCATATCCGTGGGAATCGGGCTGTTCATCGCCTTCATCGGATTAGTCCAGGCAGGATTCGTTCAGAAGAGCGAGTCCACGCTGGTGACTTTGGGAAGCTTCGACAACCTGCCGGTGGTGGTGGCCATCGTCGGCCTTCTGCTGACCGCCATTCTGCTGAAGTTGAAAGTGAAGGGGGCGCTTCTGATCGGAATCTTGGGCTCCACCGTGTTGGCCATCGGGATCAACTATGCCTCCGGCCTCACCGCGTTTGCCGATCCCAACATAGCCAAGCTCCCCTCATCTTTGGTCTCCATGCCCGATTTTTCCACCATCGGTCGATTCGATTTTAACGCCATCTCCAAGCTGGGGGTGATCACCGCCACCATCTTGGTCTTCTCCGTGATGCTCTCCGACTTCTTCGACACCCTGGGCACGGTCATCGGTTTGGGAAGCGAGGCTGGATTCCTGGATGATAAGGGGAAGCTCCCCCGGATAAGCCGGGTTCTGTTGGTGGATTCCCTTTCGGCGGTGGCCGGCGGCGCCTCCTCCGCCAGCTCGGTGACCACCTACATCGAAAGCGCGGCCGGGATCACAGCCGGTGGAAGATCGGGCTTGACCACAGTGGTGGTGGGCATCTTCTTCTTTTTAGCGGTCTTCCTCTCGCCGGTGGCTGGGGTGGTGCCCAAAGAGGCCACCGCTCCCGCTTTGATCGTGGTGGGCTTTTTGATGCTCTCCATCGTCAGACAGCTCCCCTTCGACAAATTCGAGGAGGCCTTTCCCGCCTTTTTGATCATGCTGGTCATGCCGCTGACCTACTCCATCTCCAACGGCATCGGCTTCGGCTTTATCGCCTTCTCGTTGATCAAGCTTTTAAGCGGGAAAGGCCGGGAAGTGCATTGGCTGATGTACTTGGTCTCCTTTGCCTTTGCCGTCGACTTCGCCATTCCGGCGCTGAAATCTCTTTTCGGATTCTGATTATGACGCTCCACAACTGTAAAGAACCGTTTGGAATCTCCGCAACCGTCGAACCGAGAGAGGCATCTGAAACCTGAGGGTAACCAGACATTGATCTTCACGGGCGGGATGACGAAGACCCGTCTGGGAGTTTCCACCCACAAAACGGGTTTTTCTGTCGAACAAACAGGCAGGGCGTTTAGCCCTGCCCATTGAATTTCTGCAGGCTAAGCTTGAAGACCTTATACCTTTGAGATAACAAAGAAGCAAATGAAACAAGATCCGGAAGATAAAGTCAAAAAGGTATCTGCCAAACTGCGGAGAGTTTTCGGCAGGAGGAGATGGAGGTCGCACGGCGACCCACTCTCCGAGCTGATCGCCACCATCCTTTCCCAGAATACCACGGACCATAACAGCCATAGAGCGTTCGCCGGCTTGAAATCGAGATTCAAAACCTGGGATGGGGTGAGGAGAGCCGAAGTCAAAAGCATCGCCGATGCCATAAGGTCGGGAGGGCTTGCGGACGTCAAAGCCGAAAGAATCAAAGAAATCCTCGATCAAATCCACCGGAAGAATCACCGTTTGGACCTGTCCTTTCTGAAACGGTGGAAAACGGACAAAATCAAACGCTACCTGAGCGGCTTTACGGGGGTGGGAGACAAGACCGTTGCCTGCGTTCTGCTCTTTTCGTTGGGTCGACCGGTCATGCCGGTGGACACGCACGTTCTGAGGGTCTCCAAGAGATTGGGATTGGTGCCACAAAAGGCCTATGCCGGGCGGGCGGAGGAGATTTTGGAGGATTTGGTTCCCGAAAGTTCCTTCTACCAGTTTCATCTTGATCTGATCCAGCACGGCAGACAAGTCTGCAAGGCCCGGAATCCGAGATGTCCAGGCTGTGTTTTGCTCGGAGATTGCGATTACGGCAGAAGGAAGGCGCGATGAGCTCAACCGGGCCACGCGGTCTTAAACGGGGACAAAACAACCAGCCAATCGAACCATTGACAAATCGGATCGAGCAAGGTATTTTGGCAAAGTCGGCACCGGAACCGCTCATTTTCAATCGGAGGGAGAGATGCCCAAAATCAATATCTTGAAGCAGGCGGAAAGGATCAAGAAGCCCTACACCCCCTTTCCCCTGGCCAACGTCAATGATTCACACGTATTCTTGGGCCTGTTCCAGGGAGACTATCTCAAACACCGGCATCCTTACGACGAGTTCTTCTACGTCATATCCGGCGA
>CAYMNI010000191.1:0-4988 GCA_964391755.1 uncultured Ignavibacteria bacterium | reverse complement strand
ACATCGCAAGCGGATGGGGAAGGGATCAAACTGCTTCCCCATCAGCGGAATGATCGAGCATAAAAGGAGCTTGAAATGATAATGACCGGAAAAGCCTGGAAATTCGGAGACGATATCTCCACCGATCTGATTGCCCCCGGAAGGCTGTTTCACCTAAGATCCAATCTTCCGGAGCTGGCCAAGCACGTGCTGGAGGATGCCGATCCCCAGTTCGCCGCCAGGATGGAAAAGGGCGACTTCGTGGTGGGAGGCAGCAACTTCGGATGCGGCTCATCCAGAGAACATGCCCCCACCATCATCAAATTGGCAGGCGTCACGGCGGTTTTGGCGAAGTCCTTCGCCCGGATATTCTACCGCAACTCCATCAACGTGGGACTGCCGGTTCTGATCTGCGATACCGACAAGATAGCTCAGGGGGACGAGCTGGACGTGGACTTGGAGAAGGGGACGGTGGTCAACAAGACTCAGGGCCATACTCTGCATTTCGCCCCGCTGCCGGGGGTTATGATCAAGATACTCGGCGACGGCGGCCTTCTGGCGCACATCGAGAAACACGGGGATTTCAAGCTGGATTGAGCTAATAAGGGTTCAAGGGGTCGAGGATTCAAGGGTTCAAGTGAAATGCTGAAGAATTATCGGGAGTTGCTAGTCTGGCAGAAATCTTATCGACTATGCTTAGAGGTATACAAAACAACCACATGTTTCCCAAAGGAAGAGAAGTTCGGTTTAACGTCACAAATAAGAAGGGCGGTGGTGTCGGTTCCATCCAACATAGCTGAAGGATATGGAAGAAAAACCACCTCTGAATACATTCGTGCCCTGTATATAGCTTATGGCTCAAATTGTGAATTGGAGACTCAGATATTGCTGTCCGGGGATTTGGGGTACGTCAAGGGTGAAGATGTGAGGAAACTTCAGGAAGACATTGCAGAGGTCGAGAGGATGCTCAAGGCATTAATCAAATCCTTGGAAAATAAGCTGTCGAAGCAGTGAACCCTTGAATCCTCGAATCCTGGAATCCTTGAATCCTGGAATTTTCGAATATGTTTAATCAAAAAACCAACAGGAGGTACGATGGTGCAGTTTGACAAACTTACCGTTCCAACCGAGGGGAAGAAGATCGAGATTCAAGGCGACAGGCTGAACATCCCGGATTATCCGATAATTCCGGTGATCGAGGGGGACGGCATCGGCCGGGACATCATGAGAGCCACCCGCAGGGTGCTGGACGCAGCGGTGGAGAAGACCTATGGCAGCAAAAAGAAGATAGTCTGGTTCGACGTCTACGCCGGAGAGGCGGCTCAGGCCAAGTACGGAGAGGTGCTTCCTTCGGATACCTTCGAGGCCATCAAGCATTTCATAGTGGCCTTGAAAGGACCCTTGACCACCCCGGTGGGAGGGGGATACCGAAGCCTGAACGTGACCTTAAGACAGGTTTTGAATCTCTATGCCTGCGTGCGCCCGGTGCGGTATTTCGAAGGAGTCCCCTCGCCGGTGAAGCATCCGGAGAAAATGAACGTCGTCATATACAGGGAGAACACCGAAGACGTTTACGCCGGAATCGAGTGGGCCGAAGGGACCAAGGAGGTCCACAAGCTGATCGACTGGCTGAATGAAACTTACAAGTTGAGCATTCGGAAGGACTCCGGGATCGGAATAAAGCCCATAAGCATCACCGGGACGAACAGGCTCATCCGAAAGGCCATAAAGTATGCCATAGAGAGCGGCCGCAAATCCGTAACCATGGTGCACAAGGGGAACATCATGAAGTACACCGAAGGCGCCTTCCGAGACTGGGGATACAAACTGGCCACCTCGGAATTCAGGCATGCGGTGGTGACCGAGGACGAGCTGTGGGATAAGTACGACGGCAAGGTGCCGGAGGGCAAGGTGGTGATAAAGGACCGGATAGCCGACAGCATGTTGCAGCAGATTCTCACCCGAACCGACGAATACGACGTGTTGGCCACTCCCAACCTAAACGGCGACTATCTGTCGGACGCCTGCGCCGCCCAGGTGGGCGGACTGGGAATGGCTCCCGGCGCCAACATCGGAGATTTCATCGGGCTTTTCGAAGCCACCCACGGAACCGCACCCAAATATGCGGACAAAGACATGGTCAACCCCGGTTCGCTGATCCTCTCCGGCTGCATGATGCTGGAGTATTTGAAGTGGAACGATGCAGCCAAGTTGATCTATAAAGCGGTGGGAGAGACCATCAAGCAAAAGCGGGTGACCTACGACCTGCACCGGCAGATGGATGGCGCCACCAAGTTGAAGACCTCCGAGTACGGCTCAGCCATAATCGAGAATATGGGATAGTCGGACAACGCTGAAGAAGGATTGATAGAAGCCAGAACCCAGTTGGGTTCTGGTTTTTTCTTTTCCATTTTCGTTCCACCACCTAAAGATCGTGACAAATCGAGATATTGATGATTAGAACTCGTGGCAATACTCTAATTCCGGATCTGCGAACTGGTTCCAGGAAGAAGACCGGCTAATTGTCGACTTAACGAAACCGACGGATATCAGAAAGCGACACTAAGCGAAGCGATAAAATTCCTTCCCGGTGCTGCCAGACCGGATGAGTATGGCCTGTAGAGTTGGTCGGTGACGTTCTCCACACCGGTGGTTAGCTTCAGAAGACCGGTTAGCTGGTACGATGCTTTGAAGTTGAGGGTGTACCAACCAGGGGAGTAAGGATTGCCGTTTCCATCTAGGGCGTACATATAATCTTTTCCCCGCTCCTCTGTGGCCAGGTCTTCATATGCGATTTCACCGTTATAGATCATGTACAGATCCACCGTGATACGGCTTCCGGTGAAGGTCAGGTGCACGTCACCGAACCAGGGCGCGGCGTGGCGCAACGGATCGGTGCTGCCGTCGTCCAGTTCTTCGGTGCCCTTCTGGTAACTGAAATGGGAAAGAAGGCCGATTCCCGAGAGTAGCTTCATCTCCATTCCCGCTTGGACGCCCCAGACCTCCGCCCGGGCGGCATTCTGGATGGCCTGCACCTGGTTCAATTCGCCATCGTAGAAAATGCTGTCCATGCCGTTCAAACTGTAATTTCGCCTCACCAAAGCATCCTCCAGCAGGGTGTAGTATGCGGTCAGATCCACCATGATCATTTCCCGGAGCAGCTTGCAGATGCCCAGTTCTGCGTTGTAGGCGTATTCCGGCTTCAACTCGGGATTGGGGACCACCACCGAACCGGGCTCGGAGTCGAATACCTTGCCCACATCATCCACATTAGGCGCACGAAAGCCGGTGGAGAGATTCAGTTTGACTTGCCAGCTCGGCTCAGGCTTATAGATCATTCCCAAACTGCCGTTTAGTGCTCCGGTGTTGATGACGGCAGTGCTGAACGGAAACGGATAGAAGGTGGTATCGAATCGGGCATCCAGCGTCACCTTCGTGTAGCGTAAACCGGATTGCAGGGTGAGTTTTGAGCCGGGCTTGAAGCAATAGCTTAAGTAACCGGCGTATGAGTTCCACTCAGCACCGTCGGGATATCGGCTGGGACCGGGCTTCGTCTCGCCGGTAGAAATGTCTTCATCCGCGCCGGTGGATTCCACCTTGTTCAGCACCAACTCAATCCCGTAGAAAAGGCGATGCCCCGCCGTCCAGCTTTTTTCGAAATCCAGGTTGATCGAAAGAGCATTGACCTTTTCTTTTCTGTGGAATTTGGTTGTTTTGCCGAAATCCCGGTCGTGTCGACTCTCTTCGAAGAGTTGGTGAGCCAGGATAACGTTCAAATTGTCGTACCAACCGCGCTCTTGGCAAGTCGATACGCTCAACGAATTCATCACCCACTCTTGAGGTCCGTAGTACCACACCGCCGACCGCAGATTATCGCCTCGGTATCGCAAAAGCCGGTCGTAACGGGGATAATCCGAGGTGGTGGAGTAGTGGAAGCCGTAGTTGAAATCCCATGCCTTATTCGGTTTGAAGCGTATTTTCTGCATCAGATTCATTTGATGGTACCCGCTGGGCACCTGCTTTTGGGGATCCGAATTGTCAACGGTACTGTCCCTCCCGCTGACGGTGGTGACATACTGCGATCGGAGGTACTCCTCGGGACCGTGGCTTCCCATCTTCAAATCGTCATAATCGGCATAGGTAGCGCTGGTGAGGAAACCCCATTTTTTCAGACCGATCTGAACGTCGAAATGCCCGGTTTTCTCGAAATCGGCCGAGGAGCTGCGTACGGTTGCATTGCCTTTTAGTAGTGTGCCTTCGCTCGAAGAAAGCCGGGGCGAGAGCGTATAGAAGCTCATCACCCCGCTTATGGCGTCACTGCCGTAAATGACCGACCCCGGCCCGAAGACCACCTCGGTTCTCTCCGTGGCAAATGGATCCAGGGAGATGACGTTTTGCAGGTTGCCGCTGCGGAAAATGGCGTTGTTCATGCGCACGCCGTTCACCGTGATCAACACCCGGTTGGCGGCGAAGCCTCTAATCATGGGGCTGCCACCTCCGAGCTGGCTTTTCTGAATGAACACTTCGCCGGAGGTATTCAGCATGTCGGCTGCGGTTTGCGGGTTTTGCAGAGTGACCTCCGCAGGCCTGATGCCGGCAACCCTCAACGGGACATCGCCGGTCTGCTGTCTCCACCGGGTAGCCGAGATGACAACTTCATCCATCAGAAGCGGGGATTGTTCCAGCAGTAGCTCAAATCGGATCGTCTCCAGTTGGCGATAGCTGTAGACGCATGCTTTATATCCTATTAATTCGAAGCTGATGCTGTCTGCTCCTTCAAACTCCGAAATCTCAGCGCGGCCTTGGGCATTGGTCACAGCAGATGCGCGAGGATGCCGGCTGTAAATGCTCACCAGCTCCAGGGGCTGCCGAGTCATCTTGTCTTTGACGGTCAAAAACTGGGCCTTGGCCGGATAGGCAAATGTCAAGATCAGCAAAAAGTAAAAACATCCTTTCATCGCTTCTGCCCTCGCATAAGAACACAAGATACAAAAGCTGTCGTCTGAACT
>CAYMNI010000190.1:0-4997 GCA_964391755.1 uncultured Ignavibacteria bacterium | reverse complement strand
TTCATGGAAAAAACAATCAGGCCAAGGCGATTTTGTTCGCCTCGGCTTCTTTTTTTAGTCGGACCCGGACGAAATTGCTTACAAGACATTAAAGAAGACAATTTTAGTCTAACATAATGCTTGACTGACCTTATCGGCTTACTATATTGTCTATAGGTGAACTTGGGTAAAAGTCTGAGTTCACCACAAAACGGTTTGTCCGTGGCGATCACGGAGACTCGTTCAGTCCAGCGGGCTGTTTTCTCATCCTCCCGACGAAAGGGAAATAGACATGACAAACCGAGCAAGATTGTGGATCATCTCGGTTTTATCAATCATCCTGCTTCATATTCTTGCGGTAGTCTCCTTTTCTTCGTGGCCCGAAATCCCTCTTTCCTCGCAATGTCTTCCGGGCAGCGCTTACGGAACGCAGTCTTCTCCTGCGGTTGCCCGGGAGAGGGACAATCTGATGGTGGTCTGGGACGATGAGAGAATCAGCACCGATAAGGACATATTCGGCGCCAGATTGACGGCTCAAGGAGAGTTGCTCGATCCTATCGGATTTCCGATATGCACCGCTTCCGGTCAGCAGACGTCACCGGAGATAGCTGCAGGAGACGAAGTTTATTTGGTGGTTTGGCTGGATTACCGGAACGGCAGTTACGACGTATATGGAGCGAGAACGGATTTTGACGGAAACGTCTTGGACGCAGACGGATTCCCCATCTGCACGGGAGAGTGGTTGGCGGAGTACCCGAGCGTAGCATGGGATGGGAATAATTTTCTGGTGGTGTGGTGTGACGACAGAGACATGATCTCCCGTGACGTTTACGCTGCCAGGGTCACCCCGGACGGCGACGTCTTGGATCCCAACGGCTTTCGGGTTTCATTCGCGTCCCTTACGGAAATCCGGCCGGCGGTCACTTACAACGGTTTCAATTACTTGGTGGTGTGGGAGGTGGAGGGCGGGTGAGGATTTCCAGCGGAAATCCGCGGTTCGCGGGTTACCTCCGAGGCGGTTCCCCTGGATTCGACAGGAATCGACATAGCCAGCAATAGTCGGGGACAGAGCACACCCTCATGCGTCTCGGTGGGGGACGTCTACTGGATAAGCTATCACACCGGGGCGTGTGACAGCACCTACAGCAACGTCTATGTTACCCGGGTGAACGCAAACGGAACGGTGATGGATCCTTCCGGACTGCCCATATGCACAGAAGAAGGAGAGCAGCAGCAGACCAGCATTGCGCTTGGCGACAACCAGCTTCTGGTGCTGTGGGAGGACGACAGGAGCTACGACAGCACCGGTTACGACGTGTACGGAGCAAGGGTAACCTTGGATGGAACGGTTCTGGACCCCGAGGGCATCGCCATGGCAAAGCTCGAATTATCCGAGCAAGCACCGGATGCATGCTGGGCTGGCGATGCGTTTTCGGTCGTTTGGCAGACGAGTCGCTACGGGACCTATGGAGACATCACCAGCGTGCGCTTGGATACCCTGGGCGTGATTCCGGATTCTGTGCCGGTCGTCGTCTCGGCCGCATGCGACGCTCAGATTGTGGCAGGCTCCGGTTGGAGCGGTTATTCCTACCTGGCGATATGGGATTCGGAAGGCAACCTGCGCGGCGCGCGAGTGGACGAATCGGGCAACGTAATGGATTCTTCCGGCATAGACGTCTGCTCCGCCTGCAAGATTCAGTCGGCGCCTGATCTGATATGGGGAGGAGCGAATTTCCTGGTGGTATGGGAGGATTCCCGCAACGGGGACTTCGACATATACGGAGTCCGAGTTGACTCGGGCGGAACGGTTTTGGATTCGCCCAACCTGCCCCTGGTGGTCGATCCTTCCGCCGATCAAAGGTATCCGACAGTGAGTTGTGACGGCACCAAACATCTGGTAGTGTGGCAAAACATGCTCGATTCGACGGGTTCGTATTACCGGATCGAAGGTCTCAGAATATCACGGTCAGGTGAGCCGGTGGATCCTCAACCGTTTGCGATCTCATCCGGCGACAAGGATGGACGCCCGAATGTGGCTTTCGGAGGCGGCAGGTACTTGGTGGTATGGGAGGACAACTTCTTCTATGACATCTACGGCGCGCTGGTGGATACGGTAGGGATAACCAAATCCGAGTTCGGAATCCGTACTTCGAGCGGCGTGCAGGAGGACCCGGTGGTGGCCTCCGATGGTGATCAGTTCTTGGTGGTGTGGGAAGATTTCGGAAGCCACTGGCCGAATTCCGACATTCTTGCCGCCAGAGTTACCTCCGGTGGAACGGTTCTGGATCCGTCCGGGATCGTCATATCGTCGGCTTCTGATGCTGAGGCGGCTCCCTCGGTCTGCTTTGACGGAATCAACTACATCGTTGCCTGGAGCAGATCGTCAGAGCTGTGCGTCAGCAGGGTGACGCCTCAAGGGACGGTGCTCGATCCGGACGGGTTTGCCATCACGGATATTTCGCCTTATTCGCTGACCTCGGTCTCCTCCGGGCCGGTAAAATACGGACCATCCGACACGGTAGGGCAGTCATTATTGCTTTACTCGCGATATCAGCCCAGAGATTACAACTCCCCCCGGATGTTCGGAGCACTATTCTGGGGTGAAGCCACCCCTAACTACCCGCCGGAGCCGTTTTCCCTGCTGCTTCCCTCAGATCAAGATACTGTGGAGAATCCGGTATTTTTAGATTGGGAGGATGCCTTAGACCCCAACCCATCAGAGCAGGTGATATATACTGTCTACGTGAGCGCCTCCGAGTCATTCCTGCCCGAATGGACTCTGATCGTCGACAGTCTCGTCTCCAGCGACTGCCAGGTCTCGCCTGAACGGGGCGGTTTGACTTACTGGTGGAAGGTGAAAGCAGATGACAGATGGGGCGAGACAGTCTGGTCCAACCAGACCCTCCGGTTTAATCTGGAAGGTTACGGAGACGTCAACGATGACGGGAATGTCGATCTGGGAGACGCGGTGTTTCTTCTAAACTACCTTTTCAGAAACGGGACTCCCCCCCAGCCTCTGTCCGTAGGCGACGTCAATGGTGACTGCAGCGTCGAGATCGGCGACGCGATCCATCTACTCAATTATCTTTTCAGAGACGGGCCTTCACCAGTGGCTGGTTGCGCATGAAACTCCGGTGACAACGGTCCATTCTAATAAGGGTCTCCCAATATCACGAACCCACCCCAGAAGAGCGGATGGGTGGATTGTCCTTTTGACCGGCGGAGGTTTAGGATGGAGAGTGCCGCCTGGCGGAGGGCGTCTTTCTTTCGGCTTCCGGAAAGCCACGCTTCGTAGAATCCGGTCATCAGTTGGCGGGTCTCCTCGTCACGCACCTTCCACAGGCTCATCACTATGGTTCTGGCACCCGCCAGCTGGAATGCCCTTCTCAGACCGTAAACTCCCTCACCGTTTTTCACCTCCCCCAATCCGGTCTCGCAGGCGGAGAGAACGACCAGTTCGGTGCCGAAGAGATTCAAACCCGAGGCCTCGAATGCTGTCAGGATACCATCCTCGCTTCGCGCGGCCGCTTCCTCTTCACCCTTAACTAAAAGATTCGCCCCGGCGAAAGCCAAGCCGCAGCGAAGAAGTGGATTCTCCAGCATCTTGTCCTCACCTAAATCTATGTCTTCACAGAAATCACCGTGGCTGGCCAGATGCAAAACCCAGGGAGGGGTAGTTATGTCTTTAAGAAATTCCTCACAGGCGTCGCTGCCGGAGCGGAGGCCGACCTTGAGTCCCTTCTTTTTTTCCAGCATCTTGGCGATCTCCTTACCCTCCTCCCTGGTTTGGTTCAGAGGACTAAAGGGCACGTCCATACAACCGCTGACACCGCGGGCAGGTTCAAAGGCATTGTTGAGAGCGATTGAAGCAAAAGATTTCCCGGTGTCAGCCTTGGACAATCTTTCATATGAGAGGTCAAAGTCGGGATCAACCATCACCACGGCCGTGCCAGTCGGTTCAGGCTTGTTCTGGAACTTGAGCAGGTCACGCCCGGAAGAGAGATAGCTGATGTTGAATTTCTCTGCCGCATAGCTGCCGTCGGGACAAAGTAAGATCTCCAAGGGAAGGAGATTGAGCTGGCCGTCGAGGCTGACGAAGACATCGGTTCTTCCCCCCAGGCCGACTTCCAGAGGGGCAAAGACGATCCGGTAAAGCTCTTTGGTTATCCGGTTCAACCGTCTCTCCGATTCGAGGGCCGGATACGACGCAAGCGTTCGGTACTCGTAGATAAGTTTCCGCGCCAAGCCGACCAGACTGTCGATTCGGGCGGCATCGCCGAGATCCGTCAGAGTCACTTCTTGCGAGCCGTCCAGCGTGATCACCAGGTATCTGGAAGGACCGAGCTTTTCTTGGTCCGGACCTGCCTTTGAGAAAACATAAGGCTCGTATCGGACGAACTCCCACAGAACGCTGCCCTCGGGAATGGTGGCGGCTGCGTCGCCGATCGACAGGCTCCTTGCAACCAACTCTTCCCGAAAAGGGGAACAGATACTGCTCAGCACCACCTCCAGGGAATCTTTGGCAGAACGCAATGCCTGCAAGGTGTCTAGATATTCCTGTTGTATCTTCCCTTTGCGCATGTTTTCCAGACTCATGGTGCTGATCTTCCCACAGATCAACTTATGCCGTTCCTCGACTGATGTCACATTTTCATCGTGAAGACAATAGGCTATATCTCTCTCTGCTGAGAGAGCGTCGAAGACGATACCCTTTCCCTTCAGGGTCATCTCCAGAGCCTGGACCTTCGATTCCCGGGATCCATCCATCAAGGCCAGCGACAAAAGTGAGTTGTCGACCAACGCGTACTGGTGGGCGAATCTCATTTTCTGGTCCTCCGAGGCATAAGAGAAGACGTTTTCGATGACACTGAGTTTCGCCTCCAGAAGTTCTTTGTAATGGGAGAAGCTTCTCGCATAGTCGCCCATCGAGCCATAAAGCAAAGACAGACCGAATAGGCAGTCTGTAACGTTGGGATGGTCGGAGCCGTAGATCTTTCTGTTCGTCTCCAGCGCCCGAT
>CAYMNI010000189.1:0-5027 GCA_964391755.1 uncultured Ignavibacteria bacterium | reverse complement strand
CGCGCGAGTTCAAGATGCCGGCTCTGGCCATCACCGATCACGGCAACATGTTCGGTGCGGTGGAGTTCTATCGGAAATGCATGGCCTCGGGCATCAAGCCCATCATCGGGTGCGAGATGTACGTGGCGCCGCAGGACAGGACCAAAAAGGAATCCATCCGGGGGCTGCCGGATGCAGGTTACCACCTGATCCTCCTGGTGAGGGATCAATCCGGCTATAAGAACTTGATGAAACTCTCCAGCATAGGGTATCTGGAGGGATTCTATCACAGACCCCGTATCGACAAGCAGGTGCTGAAAGAGCACAGCGGCGGGCTTTTAGGGCTCTCCAGTTGCCTGCAGGGGGAGATACCCAGCCTTCTTCTGAAAGGAGACTACGCCAGGGCCAGGCAGGTGGCACAGGAGTACAAGGAAATACTGGGACCGGACAACTTCTATTTGGAGATACAAAACCACAACATCGAGGAGGAGAAAAAGGTCATTCCCCTTCTGGCCAAACTGGCCCGGGAGACGGACCTCGGACTGGTGGCCACCAACGACTGCCACTATTTGAAGAAGGAACATGCGCAGGCACACGACGCCCTTCTTTGCATTCAGACCGGAAAGAAGGTGGCCGACACGGATCGGATGAGGTTCGCCAACGACCAGATGTATTTCAAATCTCCGGAGGAGATGAAGCTTTTGTTTGCCGATTTCCCCTCCGCCGTCCAGAACACGCTGCGCATCGCCGAGACCTGCAACCTGAGTTTGGAACTGGGGAAGACCCATCTGCCGGAATTCCCTCCGCCTGATGGTTTCGACGATCTGGATTCCTACCTCGATTTTCTGTCCCGCAAAGGCTTGGCCCAGAGATACTCCAAGGTGACTCCGGGATTGGAAGAGCGACTGGGATACGAATTGAAGGTGATCAAGCAGATGGGCTTTGCCGGATATTTTCTCATCGTCAAGGATTTCATCGACTATGCCAAAAGCAAAGACATCCCCGTGGGGCCGGGAAGGGGCTCGGTGGGGGGGAGCCTGGTGGCCTATTGCCTGGGAATCACCAACATGGATCCCATAAAACACGGGCTTTTGTTTGAGAGATTCCTCAATCCGGAGAGGATATCGCTGCCGGACATCGATATAGATTTCTCGGACCGGGAGAGGGACAAGATCATCCGGTACGTGATCAACAAGTATGGGGAGGGCAACGTTGCCCAGATCATAACCTTCGGCACCATGGCCGCCCGGGCGGTGATTCGGGACGTGGGAAGGGTTCTGGACATCTCCTATTCGGACGTGGATCGCATCGCCAAGATGATCCCCTGGGTTCCGGACATGACCCTAAGGAAAGCCTTGGAGCAGAACTCGGAGCTTCGCACTCTCATCAAAAGCGATCCCCGGCTGGAGAGGCTGATCTCCTATTCGGAAGTGCTGGAGGGCTTGTGCCGGCACGCCTCCACCCATGCAGCCGGCGTGGTCATCGCTCCCCGGGCTTTAACCGAATACGTCCCTTTGTACAAGGGAAGCAAGGGGGAGATAACCACCCAGTACGACATGAAGAACATCGAGGAGATCGGACTGCTTAAGATGGACTTCCTGGGCCTGCGGACCCTGACCGTGATAGACGATACCCTGAGAATGCTCAGAGAGGAGAACAAAGTCGTCCTGGACATCGATTCTGTTCCCCTGGACGACAAAAAGACCTTCGAGCTTTTTTCCACAGGCGGGACGGTGGGCATATTTCAGTTCGAGAGCTCCGGAATGAGGGACTATCTCTGCAAGCTCAAACCCGAGAGCCTGGACGAGCTCACCGCCATGAACGCCCTCTACCGACCCGGACCCTTGGACAGCAACATGACCGACGAATACATCAACCGAAAGAGGGGCCTCAAAAAGATAAGCTATGAACATCCGCTCCTGGAGCCGGTTCTGAGAGAAACCTACGGCGTCATCGTGTACCAGGAGCAGGTTCTTAAGATAGCCTCCGATCTGGCCGGGTACAGTCTGGGCAAGGCGGATATCTTGAGAAAGGCCATGGGAAAGAAGAAGGCCGAGCTGATGGTCCAGCAGAGGGAGGAATTCAAGAAAGGGGCCAAGGCTAAGGGGGTCAAGCCGGAAGTGGCCGACAGGATCTTCGATCTGATGGCCACCTTCGGAAGATACGGTTTTAACAAATCCCATTCCGCCGGATACGCCTACGTGGCCTATCAGACTGCTTATCTGAAGGCTCATTATCCGGTGCAGTTCATGGCCGCCACCCTCTCTTCCGAGATGGGAGATACGGACAGGATAGTGGTGCTGATGGAGGAGTGCAAGAGGATGGGGGTGGAGGTCCTGCCTCCGGACATAAATGAGAGCATGGGCAGGTTTCAGGTGGGGGGGGACAAGATCCGATTCGGACTGGAGGCGGTCAAGAACGTGGGGCACGGCGCCATCGATGCCATCGTCGAGGCCAGGGAAAGGGTGGGCAGGTTCGACGGCATATTCCAGTTCTGCGCCGAGGTCGATTTGGGCGCGGTGAACAAAAGGGTCATAGAGAGCCTGATTAAGGCGGGAGCCTTCGATTCGGTCTCCAAGCACAGGTCCCAGCTTGTGGCCTCGCTGGACCTGGCCGTAAGCTACGGCCAGGCCATCCAGGATGATAAAAAACGCGGGCAGACATCCCTTTTCGATCTAAGCGGAGAGGCTCAGGTGGTGCCCGTTCCCAAGCTGGCTCAGGTTCCGGAGTGGCCCAGAAGCGAGATTCTGTCCAAGGAAAAGGAGATGCTGGGATTTTACGTCTCCGGACATCCCCTAATCAAATTCGAAGAGGAGCTCAAAATTTTCGCCACCCGGGACACTCACACCATCGAGGATGCCAAGGATGGTGAGGAATTGTACATAGGCGGGATAATCACCAACGTGAAGATCAACATCGACCGTAAGAAAAAACAGATGGGGTTCGTCACCCTGGAAGACTTCATGGGGACGGTGGAGGTGGTGGTCTTCTCCGATTGTTTTGAGGAAAACCGCAGAATGATCAGGGGCGACTCGATGATTCTGGTCAAGGGGCGTGCCTCCACCAAGGAGGGGGAAAAGCCCAAGGTGATAGCCTCGGACATCATCGGCTTGAGCAAAGCATACCAGAAGATGAAGTCTTTCTTGCACGTTCTTCTGGTCTCCTCCGGGGAGAATCAGGATATCGTAACCGAGCTAAAGGGAATCATCTCCGCCCATCCCGGAAAATCTCCGGTGATTCTGCATGTCAGAACCAACGAAGAGGAATTGAGAATGAGGCTTAAAAAGACGGATGTGGAAGTATCACCGGAGCTTTTGGAAAAACTAAAGAACCTCTGCGGCGAGAAAAACGTATACGTGAACCGCAGCTGAGAATGGTTTTAAGGAGTGCGAAAGCTTGCTTTCGCGTATGGGTGGCCCGGCCCCGCCAACGGCGGGGCCGGATCTATCATAAACAGTAAATAGATCAGATGTCTCGAACACCCGACACTAAGAAAAATCGGGAGACTGGACGGGTTCGTATGGGCACGCGATGGGTGGCCCGGCCCCGCCAACGGCGGGGCCGGGTCTATCATAAACAGAAAACCACAAATTCACCACCAATCAGGCCAATCAACTTCTATAGGATCAGGTTCCCTGGTATCATAGAATCTTGCGCTTGACCACTTCCAGTCAACAGGCGACTGAACCAATCCTTTTCTGACCGGATTGTAATGCACGTATTCCAATGTCTTTACAAACGTCTCATCTCGATAGATGTTCCGATCGTATCCTCCCCCGGCCTGCCAGAAACGCCTCACTTCTTTTGCCCCTTTACTCACTCGCAGCTTATCATGAACATCGGGATGTCTGCTTTGTAGATAATTCAAAGCCTGAAAACTGAAAAGGCGTTTGATTGCAGCCAGAATGGCAGAAACGGATTCGTCTTGATGAGGGTAAATCAACAGGTGTACGTGATTTGGCATGACCACATAGCCATAGAGATCAAATGACCGTCTTTGCTTGGCTCTAACCAGGTTCTCCAGGAACAAGGAATACAGAGTCGGGCTTCTGAATAGCCACAGCTTCTTGTAGCAAGAAAAAGTGAGATAGTGAATGTGCCAAGCTATTGTGTAGTGCTCAACTTTCATTCTTCTCTATTTCCAACATCTTTAGGATATACCCGGTCTAGCAAGCAGACCGGGCCACCCGCCCACCCGCCAGGCTGCGACTCTATTTCTTATAATACTGCATGGCTTCAGGCATCAGGGCTTTGATTTTTTCGATTCTTGTCTCATCCGAGGGGTGGGTGCTCAAGAACTCAGGCGGGGCAGTACCTTCCTTCATCTTGGCCATTCTTTCCCAGAATACCACGGCAGTATTGGGATCGTAGCCTGCCATGGCCATGAATATCAAGCCCAGATGATCCGCCTCGTTCTCCTGCAATCTGTTGTATGGTAAGAGAATTCCAACTTGCGCTCCTACGCCGAAAGCCGTCATCCAAAGCTGTTGCGTTTGTTCCGGCTTCTCCTCTAAAGCCTTGGAGAGAGCCATGCCACCCAATTCGGCAACCAGCATCTGGCTCATCCTCTCGTTCCCATGCTGCGCGATGGCATGGGCTATCTCGTGTCCCATGACCACCGCCAGGCCCGATTCATCCTGGGTGACGGGCAAAATTCCGGTGTACACCACCACCTTTCCGCCGGGCATGCACCAGGCGTTCACCTCATCGCTCTCCACCAGATTGAACTCCCATTCGTAATTCTTGAGCTGGCCGGACATGCCCCTCTCGGCGAAATACTTCTCCACCCCCTTTTGAATTCTCCCCCCCACCCCTTTGACCATCTGGGTTTTTCCCTGATCGTCGCTCAGCTTATTGGCCTTCAAAAATTCGCCGTACTGCTCGCTGCTCATGGACAGCATGGTCGAGCTGGGAATCAGATTTATCTGTTTTCTTCCGGTCACGGCCACGGTGCTACAGGCCAAAAACAGCAGAGAGAACAGGAGAACGAATAAGATACAGCTTCTTGAGTCCCTCATTTGCTACCTCCTATCGAATAGACTTACAGG
>CAYMNI010000188.1:0-5114 GCA_964391755.1 uncultured Ignavibacteria bacterium | reverse complement strand
TGATGTGGGGAGGACAGTCCTCCATTGCCTATCAGGGTTTGGGCAAGGGAAGGAGGATTCATTTCACCGACGAGGACGTGGATTTTCTAAAAAAGAAGGTGCCCGAGCTGGAAGCGGTGGGGGCCGAATACAACAGCTGGGGCGTCTCCTTGACCTACAAGAAGAACACCGTCTCGGAGAGGGTCAACGGCGTTTATCCCTGTTACGAGGATATGAGAGCGCACTATCCGCAGGCCGGGGGAAGGTTCATCAGCGATCTGGACATGGAGTACAAACGGAGGGTGGTTTTTCTGGGCTACCAGCTCAAGGAGAGACTGTTCGGATCGGAGGAGGCGGTGGGCAAGACCATCATCATGAACAACATTCCCTTTACGGTCATCGGGGTGATGATAGAGAAGCTGCAGATGGGGATGTACAACGGCCCGGACTGGGATAAGGCCACCATACCGGCGACCACCTTCAAAGCCATCTGGGGCTACAAGTACGTACAGAACATCGTCTATCAGCCCAGGGATGCTTCGCAGATCGAAGAGGTGAAGAAGAAGGTATCCCAGGTGATGGGGGGAAAATACAAGTTCGATCCCGAGGACAAAGAGGCGCTTTGGCTTTGGGACGTGATCGAGGGCCAAAAGGTGTTCAACAAGGTTCTGGTGGGATTCCAGATCTTCCTGGGAATCATCGGGGGAATGACCCTTCTGATCGCCGGGGTGGGAGTGGCCAACATCATGTACGTGGCGGTGAAGGAGCGGACCCGAGAGATCGGGGTGAAGATGGCCATGGGGGCCAAACGATTGCACATTATGAGTCAATTCCTGTTGGAGGCTCTGATCATCACCATATTGGGGGGAGCGCTGGGGGTGTTCTTCTCCGTGGTGATCGTGAAAATCTGGGCCGCCATCCCCATGGAGGCGGACTGGGCTCAATGGTTGGGCAAGCCGGTGATCTCCCTGGAGATCGCAGTGATCACCTCGTTGATCCTGGGAGTAATCGGGATGCTCTCCGGGATTTTCCCCTCCCGGAGAGCGGCCAGCGTGAATCCGGTGGAGTCGTTGAGATATGAATAAAACTGCAAACGCACGTGTCGACGGTTACATGCCGAATTCGTCAACCGGGCGAAATAAAGAGACTTAGTTTGAGGTTTGAAGTCGGCTTCGAAGGATGCAAACTCAGCCGAGATAGCCTGAAAGCAGAGGAAGGTGCCATGATAGACATGCGGGAAATAAAGAAGATATATTCCACGGGAAGGATAGAGGTGGAAGCTCTCCGGGGGGTGGATCTGGTGATAGGGGCCAACGAGTTCGTCTCCATCATGGGACCCTCCGGCTCGGGGAAGTCGACTTTGATGAACCTCATGGGCTGCCTGGATACGCCCTCGTCCGGAGAATACTTCCTGGACGGAGAGAAGGTGGAAAGCTTGGGACCCAACGAGCTGGCGGAGATCAGGAACAAGAAGGTGGGATTCGTTTTCCAAAACTTCAATCTGCTTCCTTACGCCACCGCCTTCGAGAACGTGGAGATGCCGCTGATCTTCGGAGGCGTGCCCACCAAGAAAAGAAAACAGAGAGCCATGGAGCTTTTGCAGCGGGTGGGTTTGGGTGACCGGGCGGACCACAAGCCCACCGAGCTTTCCGGAGGGGAGATGCAGAGAGTGGCCATTGCCCGCGCTTTGGCCAATCAACCGCGCCTGATTTTAGCTGACGAGCCCACCGGGAATCTGGATTCTGCCTCGGGCGCGGAGATAATCGAGCTGTTTGAGGAATTGGGTCGGCAGGGGCATACCATAGTGGTCATCACCCACGACAAGGAGATCGCCAGAAGAACCCATCGAATAATAAAGCTCAAAGACGGAATGGTGGTGGACGGCAACGGATCCGTTTAGCTTTTGTAATAAACCCAGCCAGTGAACTTCTGTTTTCAGTATCAATAAAATCTTCCTCTCTCTCATCATTTTCTTACCCGTCTTGAACATGCTCTTTCGCAGGTTCCCCATCACCCCCAGCTTCCAAGTGCTTTCCGAACCTGGCGGATTGGTGAGGATAACTTTCTTTTCTGACTGCGGCTTCTCTCCCGTCCAAATACGCAATTCGGCCCATTGACAAGTCCCGGAAATGAAGTATACTGGATATCAATGGCAGTGAAGCCATCGTCTCCGAATGGGAGGCGATCCCGACGTTTGCTTTCTTCAAGCGGAGGAGAAATGATCTCCAAGAGATTCTTGTTTCTTGCAACGGTATGGACGGTTGCGTTTATGCTTCCGTCGATGTTGTGGAGCGATCAGTTCGCCGGCCGGGAGATTTTGACCGGCACCTGGGAGGGAGAGGTGGTGGAGTACGTGGACGGGGAGATTCTTTTCATGATCCGACCTGGTCAGGATCCGGACGCCATCGGGAGTTATCTTACCGAACGTAACCTGAAGTTGACCCGGTCGTTGGACGGCTTTGGCTTCGGGAAAATCGGCCTGCCCCAAGGAGAAGACATATTTCCGGTGATGGATGAGATGCACAGGACCGGATATTTCGTTTACGTCGAGCCGAACATGATCGATCGGCTCTTCATTCATCCCAACGATCCGGAGTACTTAGCCCAGAAGCAATGGGGTTTGTATAACGTAGGACAGAATCCTCCCGGCGGTACGCCGGATGCAGACATAGACTGTCCGGAGGCGTGGGATGATGAGACGGGCGATCCCGGCGTTCGGGTTTCGATTCTCGACTCCGGCATTCCCATGGAAACGGAACTTCTCTCTCATCCGGATCTGGATGACCCCTTGAAGATCATCCTGGGACAAGACTTTGTCGGTGACGGCGAAGGGGTGACCGACAGAAACGGCCATGGAACTCATGTGGCCGGAATAATCTCGGCGGAAACCGATAACGGCATAGGCGTGGCGGGCGTATGCTGGGACTGCAGGATTCTGATAAATCAGGTATTCGACTCTTACGGCTCCGGGTCACATGAAAATTTCCGCGATGGGATGATCTACTCGGTGAACCACCGGGCGGATCTGGTCAACTACAGCGGCGGGGGCTCGCATTCGGAAACCAAGGAGCACGGGGTGGCTTATGCGGATTCGCACAACGTCCTTCTGGTGGCGGCTGCGGGCAACGACTGGGGTGGATCGGTCAGTTATCCCGCAGCGTATGCGGCCTCGTACGACAACGTGATCTGCGTCTCATCCACCGACGCCGAAGATCAGGTTTCTCCTTTCTCCAGCATAGGAAGTCAGGTCTGCGTGGCGGCACCTGGCGGTTACGGGTCTCCGTATGATGCGGACGATATCTACTCCACCATGCCCAACTACACCGTTACCCTCAACAGCTACGGAATCTCTCAGAACTACGGCTACTGCGCCGGCACCTCTATGGCATCTCCTATGGTGGCAGGTTTGGCTGCTTTGGTTTTGTCTGTTGATCCTTCACTTTTGCCCTCCCAGGTCCGGGAGATCATCGAAGAGACCGCGGAGCAGGTGGGGGGCTATACCTATAATTCCGTCACCGGAAAGTGTGTCGAGCTGGGGCACGGCCGGGTGAACGCCCATGACGCAGTGCTGTTGGCCATTCAGGGCAGGTATGTGGCAGGCGACGCCAACGGGGACGCCATTCTTAATGTCTCGGATCCGATATACGTTCTCAATTACCTTTACCAGGGAGGTCCGGCTCCTAATCCGTTAAGCGCCGGGGACCCCAATCAAGATTGCATAATCGACATCTCCGACGTGATCTACCTGCTCAATTATCTGTACAAGGAGGGGCCTGCGCCGCAAAATGGGTGTGCGTGATTCTTGGAGAGCGATCTCAAAAGAGGGTAAGAGACTGAAAAGGATAAGTTCCTTCCCGTTCATGAAACAGGATGTGGGTGGAGGGGGAGGGTACCTTTCGCCGGTTCCGATCACCGCAAGCGAAAAAGGCAGAAGCAATCTTTGCCGATTGCTTCTGCCTTCAATCCATTAGCGATTATGTTTTCTCTCTACGGGCAACAGGCAGAGGGTCCGGCTCTGAAAAGGTAGTTGAGAATCCAGATGGCGTCGCTGATATCCACGATGTCGTCGCAGTTGGCGTTTCCACTCTGCAATGGGTCCGGTTCCGAGCCGTTCCGGTAAAGGTAGTTCAGAATCCCAATCGCGTCGGACAAATCCACCAGCCCGTCGTTGGTCGCATCGCCGCTTAGGTAAATGAAGAAGCCGGCCGGCTGTTCCTGATAAGGGCTCTCCTTGCCGCAGGAGTTGAACGACTTTACGTGCCAGAAGTAGGTTCCCCTGGGCAGAGATACCGTGTAGCTGGTATCCGCCAGGTGACTGAGGGTAACCACTCCGGTGGTGAAATCCGAATCTAAAGCATATTCCAGCGTGTAGAAAAGACTCTCGCCTGAGTTTGACCAGACGAAATCGAAGGTATCCGGAGAGCATAGAACGGCCAAATCCGACGGTTCCGCGAGTTCCGGTATCGGAGTCGCGCCCAATGCCAGACAACCTTGAATGAACTCCGGATGGAGCGCCTGGCCGGTGGCCAAGGAAGTAAGCTCCAGAACCGTGGTGGGTGGATAGAGGGCAGTGTCGATCTTAACGCACAAGGTGGAATCCCAACCCGCTCCCGTGGTGAAATACAAACTGGCCACCACCCCGTCACCGGCAACCAGATGGGAATCGGTGAAGACCGCGTAGAAGACCAGCTTGCAATCAGCCGTGTCGATGGCTACCCCCCGGTACTCGGCCTGCTCCACCCTGGTTCCCGCGAAGCTGATGGAATCGCAAACCACATCCAGACCGGGATAGCCATACACCAGGGGAACGGCCAATCCTCCCAGATCCTCATCGTTGTAAACGGTGACGCTGATTACCACCTGTTCCTCCGGGAGGGTAACGTCCAGACATTCGACCCGGCAGGTGTCCGGATTTCCCGGATCGTCCGCCAAAACTATGTTTACAGAGACAGTGAATACGAATATGCTTAGAAGAAGGAGAAAACAGACCTTGAGCTTCATTTGCGACTCCCGGAGTTCAAGAGATAGAAATTGAACCGCTTCTGTCTACATGAAAGAGGGCATGCAAGCTTTGTCGATCACCCGGCGCCCTGTCGGGTGGACCCGGATTGCTCTTAACAACCGGAGCAACGATA
>CAYMNI010000187.1:0-5119 GCA_964391755.1 uncultured Ignavibacteria bacterium | reverse complement strand
CGGGAAGGTCCTGAAGGGCAGATCGATCGAGGGCGAATCGAGCAAATGGACAGCCGACATGACCGCTGGAGATTGGGTCGAAGATGTGGAGCTGTCAGGAGATATGAGTATCTATTCCGACGAGCCCATGGAGAAGGCGGTTCGTGCAGCCCTGGCCCAGACGGTGGAGATGGTGTCAAAGGAGGTTCCCAAGGATTACTATCGTTACACCGGCGAGGAGCAGCCTACTGGGGAATCCGCTGCCGTGCCTGCCGAAGGCACAACCAAGCCAGCTTCCGGGGAAGTTGCTGAGGATATGACCCTCTATACGAAGTATGATTTCGTCCCGGGCAATAAGGTCATCTTCTACGATGACATGACAGGCGAGGAGGAAGGCGAGTTCCCTTCGCGTTGGAACTTAGATCGGGGCGTCTATGAGGTGGTCCGGCTGGGCAAGGAGTACTGGATCATGTGCACCAACGAGGGCCTCATTCGACCTAAAATACCGAATGCACCTCTGCCTTCCATGTATACCGCAGAGTTAGAGTTCTACGATAACGGTCCCAAATTTTCCGGAAACTGCTTTGAATTCTATTGGGTGGACAATAATGGTCAGAGGATCGGAGAGTTTGAGGAGTATTCAGGGGGCACCACCCTCTTGATCCAGGGCAAGTACCTATCCAACAAAATCCTACCTGAAAAACTCACCAAAGGTGTCCACATCATACGGATAATGGCAACCAAGAACTCCATCAAGTGTTACGTGGATGAGGTGCGGGTGGCCAATGTGCCCAAAGTAGAAAACTTCAACCCGGTCGGCTTCTGTTTAGGTCAACGGCCCTACAATGATCCCAATAATCCAACTCTGTTCAGAGGATTCCGCTTTGCCGAGGGTGGCAAGAGCATGCGAGAGCAGTTGGACGAGACTGGAAAAATCGTTACCCACGGCATCTTGTTCGACGTGAACTCAGCCAAGATTAAAGGACAATCATACAAGACGCTCAAGGACATCGGTCAGCTTCTGCAGGACGATCCGGAGCTTCGACTCTCCATCGAAGGGCACACCGACAGCGACGGTTCGGATGAACACAACGCCACGCTGTCACAGAACAGAGCCAATTCCGTACTAGATTATTTGGTTTCCACTTACAGCATCGACGCCGGTCGGCTGGAGGCTAAAGGTTGGGGAGAGTCCAAGCCTATCGACACCAACGATACTCCGGAAGGAAAAGCCAACAACCGTCGGGTGGAGTTGGTCAAGCTGCAGTAACCTTAAAACATTACAGACAAAAATCAGAAAGGAGCGGAGCTAACCTCCGCCCCGCATCATTAAGGAAACGTTCATCATGAATGAGAACAAAAACCGAATCGACTGGTCGGATAAGCGCTGGAAGGAAATGTTGGTCTACCAGCGAAAAACCCTTTGGCTGGAGGATACTTTAGATAGACTGGCGATATGGGTAGGTTTGAAACCGGGGATGACCGTTGTTGACGTGGGCTGTGGATTGGGTTACTTGGGTTATACCTATTGGCCCTATTTCGGCAAAGGCGGAAAATACTTCGGCGTTGATACGTCGGAGAAACTTCTCAAGGAGGCAGAAAAAGCGGCCCAGGAGTGGGCCAAGAACGGCGAAGCCGATTTCAGGATTGGCGACGCATACGAACTATCTTTTCCCGATAACTTCGCTGATCTGGCCATGTGCCAGGCTTTGCTGATTCACCTGGAGCATCCCGGCAAAGCCCTCCAAGAGATGATCCGGGTGGCCAAACCAGGCGGGCTGATCATGTGCCAGGAGCCGGATAACCTTTCTATTCTGCTGGAAGATTGGTACTGGTCGCTTCCTGAACTTAGTATAGATGAACAGGTGCTAATCAGGAAGGTAGCCTTAATCTGTCATAAGGGACGCATCAAGCTGGGCCAGGGGGACAGCGCCATCGGCAAGAAAATTCCCTTTTTGATGAGTGAACTGGGATTGGTGGATATCGGCATCAGGCAGAACGATGCCGTCTGCTATATCGAGCCTCCCTATGAGGGTCCTCGCCAAAAGGAGCTACTGGACAATGTGAAAAAACAATGGTTGGACGAAGACAGACGCAGCGCCTGGATCCAACGAGAGAAAGAGCATTTCACAGCCGGAGGGGGCGATACGGCGGAATTCGATCACTACCAGCAAATACAGGATAGAAACACGGAAGCGTTTCGACAGCAGATCAAGGACAACAGGTATTCCGTTTGTGGCTCGGGCCACATTTACGTAATCAAGGGAAGAAAGCCAACCTAGGCATCAAGCTCCAGATACACTTGTCCTAGACCAGTCCAGCGCTTTGTCATCACAACGGGAAAGACTACTCTCTCTTGATCGCACCTTTCCCTCGAGAGCGACACATCCAGAATACGGTTAAGAATTGTAGAAAAACCATCTCTGCCATCTTTGCTTAACCCAATTACGTCAGGGAGGTTAACTACATCCGCATTATAGCCGATTATAGATAGAGGGGGATTCCAGAGCATCGCTTGACGCCTTCTACTCGACATTTTCGATCCTTGATGAAAGGGAAAAAGGTGAAAAGCACGTCCCTGATCCTGCTTGTCGTATGCTTGTTCCTCGGCTGCGGCGTATTCCGGAGAGCCGACCCGAATCACCAGGAGCCGGCAGTTCAATCCGCATCCAGCCGATCGCAGGCTTCTACTGAATCAAACGCCAAGGTGACGGGCTTTGATGCCGGCCTGCTGGCAAAACAGATGATAGATGACTGCCTATCCTGGGCCTGGGTTCGAGCCTACAAAAGCAGTCAGGGCAAAAAGCCGGTGGTGACGGTAGCAATCATTCAGAACAGTACCGGCAGCAATATAGACACCAAAGCCTTCAAAGCACGTCTGCAACGGGAACTATCACTATCCGATCAGGTTAGCTTCGTTGCCAGTCATATCTCTTCCTCTCAATCCGAAGAGACAAACGTCGACCCGCCCCCGTACAACTCTCGTGAGACGATTAACAGAATCCGGAGTGAAACCGGCGCGGATTTCGTGCTGGTGGGCGGCATGGACCCCCCAGATCAAATCGATGCCGATGACATGGTTTGTTGTCAGATACGTCTGGAGATGATCAATACCCAAACCTTGGCCAAGGTTTGGGGAGACAGCCAGAAGATCCACAAACAGCAACCTTAGAAGCCGGACCCTAATTCTTTCTCCTTTTTCGATCAATTTCCTTTTCCCGCAATCCCCGATCTGGCCTCGGCAATAATATTCTGCCCCTTTGCCTCGCGATGATGGCGCTCCACGCCTCGACGACACTCACACCTACCTGTGAGGAATTGTCTTAGAAATCGAATCCTTAACCCAATACGCATTTTTCTCTTGATTTCCTTCGAGGTTTCACACATCTTCATGCTGTCCAGACTGACGACGGGGATCATCAGTATCGACAAATGACTTAGCAAAATTGTCTGTGGGCTTTCTTTTGCAAATACTGTCCCAAGTAAGGAATAACAGGGAGGTTGCATGAAAACGTTTGTGTTGGTCACCAAACTCGCGTCACGAGACGCTCAGCTGACGGAGATCGGCGCTAAGCTTTCCGACAGATCCAGAACCGGCCGAGCCTGGCTCAATCAGATCACCGAGAAGTGCCCCAAGGTCAAGTTCCTGGCCCATTACGCCCTCATGGGTTACTGGGACTCCATGCATATCTATGAGGCTCCGGATGAAGAGATCGCAGCCAAGGTGTCCTTGCTGACTCGTCCTTATGCCGCTCAGGTGGAAAGCTGGTTGGCTTTGCCCTATGAGAAGATCATCAAGATGAGCGAGGACATGGAGTCCGAGGAGGAAAACAGGTAGCTGCAAAACAAACCACGGCTTTGCTGGAAGTCCGTCGGAGAAGGCTGCAGGACTGGATCGCCAATCGACCCCAGATGGTATTCCTATGGAAAGGTCAAGATCCGGGGCTGAAAGTTATGCATTATACAGTCGGACTGCTGTGGTGATTGTATAAATTGTTTTGTACAAAATCCTGTTTGGAGAAACACACTTTTGTCGCAAAAACCGCTTGACACGACAACCTCCATCCGTTATTCTCACGCTCGAGAAATCTGAGTATTTATAGTGGAATGCATGGTATGACCTTTTCGATGTAATCGCCAATCTCTGCAGAAAGGAGAAAGTATGAAGAAACTACTGGTATTAGCCTTGGGATTCTGTTTGATTCTGGCTTGTGGATCGTCCAGAAAAGTGTATCGCATAGAACCGGAGACCACCACCGATCTAAGCGGCAAGTGGAACGATACCGACGCCCGGCTGGTGGCCGAGGAGATGATCTCCGACTGTCTCTCCCGGGTGTGGCTGACAGATTTTGCGGCCGCCGCAGGCAGAAAACCGGTGGTGACGGTGGGAACCATACGCAACCGGAGCAGCGAGCACATCGACACAGAAACCTTTACCTCCGACTTCGAGAGGGAGTTGACCAACTCGGGCCAGGTTACGTTCGTCGCCAGCCCGGAGCAAAGGGACGAGATTCGGGACGAGAGGATGGACCAATCGGAGTGGGCGTCGGCTGAAACCATAAAACGCATCCGGGCTGAGACCGGGGCCGACTTCATTCTGGTGGGAGGCATCAAGTCTATAACCGATCAGGCCGAAGGAGTCAGAGTGGTGTTCTATCAGACCGATTTGGAGCTGATCAACATCGAAAGCATGGTGAAGGCCTGGATCGGAACCAAGAAGATCAAGAAAGAGATATCCAAGAGCCAGACCAAGTGGTAATGCTGACTCACCTGAAATCCGCAGGCACAAGAGCCGCACTCCCGGTGCTGCTGTTGTGCCTGTTTCTTGTTGCCGGCTGCGGCTCGGTGGCAACCCGCAAAGGATTCTACGATCCCATAAACGCCGATCTTAAGACCAACGACTTCGAGGCGGCGGTTGCCAAAATCGAAAAGGCCAAGGCCGATAATAAATATGGCAAAAAAAACCGGTTCTTGTATTACTTAGATTCCGGCTTAGCCTACCACTATGCATCGCATTTCGAGCAAAGCAATCAGAGATTGACCGATGCTGAAGATGCCGCCGACGAGCTCTTTACCAAAAGCATTTCCCGGGCCGCCACCTCCCTGTTTCTCAACGACAACGTCCTGGAGTATGCCGGCG
>CAYMNI010000186.1:0-5153 GCA_964391755.1 uncultured Ignavibacteria bacterium | reverse complement strand
CCACGCCTGTTTCGGGAGCATCTCCCGGCGGGAGATCAAACTTTTGGCTTCGGCGTTGAGGAGGGTTCTGAAGAGTTTGCACCAAAAGCTGGGCGATCCGGACTACAATCTGATAATCCGAACCGCGCCCATCAAGGATGCTCAGGAGGATTACTATCACTGGTACATTCAGATTCTTCCCCGGCTGAGCATCCCCGCCGGCTTCGAGCTGGGATCCGGGGTGTACATCAACACCGCCCTGCCGGAGAAGACAGCCGAATTCATGCGGGAGCGAAATCATCCCGCTTGACGTTTAATTATTCACCAAGCTTCTGTGGGAATGGAACCGGGAGAGAAATCGGAAGAACGCTCGTTCTCGGAGGACGGGATCGAGATCAGACAGCAGTTGTCCGAAGCTGAGATCAGGTTCGAAAGGTGGCGGAATACCATAGGCCTGTTTTTGGGTCCGGTGGTGTTCCTGGTACTTCTGTTTCTGCCGTGCGGCGATCTGCCTCCCTCCGCGCACAAGCTTCTGGCCATTTTGGGTTTGGTGATAACCTTCTGGGTGACCGAGCCGGTTCCCATCCCGGTGACCGCGCTTTTGGGGGCAGCGCTGTGCGTGGTTTTGGGAGTGGGCCCGGACAGAGAGGTGCTGGCCAGCTTCGCCCATCCCATAGTATTCCTCTTCATCGGAAGCTTCATCATCGCCGAGGCCATGAAGGTGCACGGGCTGGACCGGCGTTTCGCCTATGCCATTCTCTCTGTCCGCTGGGTGGGGAGCAGCTCCTATCGATTGCTTTTCGCCATAGGCTTAATCTCCGCCGTCTTGTCCATGTGGATCTCCAACACCGCCACCACGGCCATGCTCTTCCCCATCGCCCTGGGCATACTCCGGGCCTTGGAGGAGGTGGATGGGGGAGAGGTCTTCAGGAAACTGGGGACCGGAATGATGCTTCTGGTGGCCTACGCCGGATCGGTGGGGGGAATAGCCACCCCGGTGGGGACCCCTCCCAACCTCATCGCCATAGGCATGATCGATCGCCTTCTGGACAAGAAGATATTCTTCTTCGAGTGGATGAGCTTTGCTCTGCCCATCACCCTGGCCATGTTTTTGGTCCTCTTTGTGCTGATAGTGATTCTGCATCCCCCGGAGAAGAAAAAGCTCTCCGGGATAAGGGAATATATCAAGAACAAGAGAAAGCGACTGGGGCCATGGAAGAGGGGAGAGACCAATGCCCTGGTGGCTTTCGGCATAGCCGTCACCTTCTGGGTTCTGCCCGGGGTGTTCGCCGTCTTGGGGGTGGGCTTTTCCCAATACGGTTCGTTTTTCAAGTCGCACCTGCCGGAGGGGGTGGTGGCATTGGTGGCGGCATCTTCTTTGTTTTTCCTGCCGGTGGACTGGAAGAGCCGGAAGTTCACCTTAAGCTGGAGACAGGCGGCCAAAATCGATTGGGGCACCATCATACTGTTCGGAGGGGGTCTGACCTTGGGGGGCCTGATGTTCTCCACCGGGCTGGCCGATGCCATCGGGTCCTCTCTGATGGGCATGACCGGAGCTTCCTCCCAGTGGGGAATAACCCTGCTGGCCATATTTCTGGGGATCGTGATGAGCGAGGCCACCTCCAACACCGCCTCGGCCAACATGGTGATCCCGGTGATGATGGCCATCGCCGGAAGCTCGGGGGTGAATCCGTTGCCTCCGGCTCTGGGCGCGTGTTTGGGCGCCAGCTTCGGCTTCATGCTGCCGGTGTCCACTCCGCCCAACGCCATAGTATACAGCTCGGGAAGGATTCCCATCACCAAAATGATCAAAACCGGCATCTTCTTCGACCTTTCGGGATTGGTCATCATATGGGTAGGGCTGAGAATACTCTGTCCGCTTTTAGGTTTGACCTGATCGAGCGGATCTGAAAAATCCGGCAGTCTCAAAACCAGCCGGAACGAGAACCTCCGTAAAGCCAGCGGTCTTGGAAGAACGTGGCGGGATCGGATAAATCGGCTGGAAGGGGGTAATTTGTAGGAACCTCACCAGAAATGAGGAACTTCGGTTGCGGGCATGGCGTAGACACAAAGCGGACGTTCCCGTGTTTGCGGGTTCGGAGGGTGGATTTGAGGGCTAAAGAATTTCAAGTGCTTTGCCGATAACTTGGATGTGCATTTTTTTGCACCAGAGGCGTTATGGTTACAGGTTTAAAACGTTCCGTCTGACCAAGGCATAGATTGTGAAGACACCCGAATATCATAGGAAAGAGAAAACATCCGTCCCGAGCTCACGCGGCCACCGCGCCGGGAGGTGCCGTTACGGCTCCGCTGGTGCAGGACCTCAGGCGAAGGGCTCTGCCTCCGGTTTGAGATTCGTTCCATGAGATTCCCCCGCCGATTGCGAAGATCATGAGAGATAACCTGACTTAAGCAAACGAACCCGAAGAAACGACACGGAGATTTAAGTCGAAACCGACTAAAAAAAGAACGAAGAAGAATGCCTAACTCTAAATTTTCCAAATTCTTAAAATTTTTCTTGACAAAATTTTGGGGGGGGTATATATTTCTGCCCAATTGGCAACAGGGTAGATGGTTGTACGGCTACCTTTTATATATAGGAAGTGGACTTACTCTAGGGCAGACCAAAAAATAGGAATTTGCCCTTCAGGGGGTGAGCCTTCACGGTGCGCCCTCGTTTTGAAAGTTAAAAGTTTTCGGAGGGGAAAGTTTTAACTTTTTTATCTATTTAGTTTCCGTTCGCCCGGCGGAGAAGAAAAACGAGAGGGTGAAGTGTACATATCCTTGAATATGATCATGAAAGGGGTGATGTACTGAAACCAACCGCTAAAGTTCATTTGTGACCGGGGACAATTCCTTTTTGTGCTTGAACAACGATCGAAAAGAGAATAATGAAGTTTCCTTATTTAGATGAAGGAGGTGAGTTAAAGACAAAAACAGACAGACCAAGGCGACATTCAGAGTGATTATAGGCAGACGGAATCGCTCCGGATAACATAACCCTATATAATAAGGAAGGAGGGGATTCGACAAGATGGCAAGACAAGAAAAAGAGAATCTATCGAAAAACCATTTCAATCCATTTTACAAAGGAGTTTGTAAAATGAAACTCTTACGCGTTTTCATGGTGGTGGCGCTTATGGCTGTGCCGCTTCTGGCTTCGGACGCGCTGGCGGACTTCACAGCGGGCCACTATGACGTGGACTTCGCCCGAATCTGGGCCGGCACCACCAACCAACCTATAATCGGCTTCACCATCCCCTGCGCCAACGGCGGCGGCAAGCAATCGCCGGACACGCTGAGGACGCTGGCCTTGAAGAGCTACATCGAGAGATCCTTCTCGATCAGCTCCATCAAGCTGTGGGTGGAGAGCAACCACACCGACGGCTGGCAGAGCGGGGATACTCACCTGAAGACCGTGAGCTTGAGCAATATCGCGTTCCAGACTCAGGACACTCTGGTGTTCAGCAACATCTACTACCTGATTCGGGAGTGTGATACGGACATCGCCGAAGACACCTTTTACATCACGGTAGACGCTTACAGCGACAGCGTGAATGCCAAAGCTTACTACTATCACGAGCACGGTCTGGAAGTGGTGATCGAGCCCGAATACATCCACCTGGGACTGTCATCCGACCAGTTGAACACCAACCGGATAACCAACGGCGGATACCATGCGGAGGCGCCCCCACAGCCGGCATATTTCGATGCCTTCAAGCTGGTGTTCGACACCCAAGGACCGATTTTCACCATGGGCTGGACCCACGAGCTGGACGAGTGCAAGGTGGATACTGTCGATCTTTTGGATTCGCTGTGCATCACCGCCGACACCACCGGCTCCATGGCCGATCCGGGTGACATCATCAAGGGGAACATCACGCTGGATTTATCGCCGTTCGGCTTCTCTTCCAGCTTTCCGCTGAAGCCTACGGCGGTAGTTCCCTACGAGAGCTGTTTTGTGATACCGGATGCTCACATCACCAACTGCATCGACGTGGATTCGGGCTACGTGATCTATGCCACGGCCAAGGACAGCGCGGGTAACTCGACCACCATGCCGCTGTATTTCGAGAAGCCCATCGATACCTGCAAGCCCAACATCGACGAAATTGAGTTCTTCATCACCTATGATCAGAACGGCGACGGCATAGCGGCCATCGGCGACAGTCTGGCCATCGTGGCCTGGGCTATGTCCAATGCGGACTTCGAGATCGACTCGATGATCGCCAACCTAAGCGCTTATTTCCCGGGCCAGCCCTCCAAACGCTGGCAGAAGCTGGACGACGTCTTGAACAACAACCGGCTCTTCCGCAAGAAGTTCATGTTGGAGGCGGAGGGGGTGGAGATGGCGGCGGACAGCGCGGAGAACCGGATCACCATCTGGGCCTGGGATAACGCCTGCAACTACGATACGGCGCAGCAGATGCTGAATGCCCAGGTGGACCTGCAGAAGCCGTCCTTTGTCGACTGCTACTACTACTGGCACTGGGACATCGACACCTTCGACTGCATCGGAATAGAGGATTCCGTGCTGTTGGGGGCGGATCTCACCGGAACCGCGGATTTAGCTTCGGTCACCGCCGATCTGGTGGAGGCCGGCATATACGGTGGGGACGCTCAGCCGCTTTTTGACGACGGTAACGTTCCGGTTCACCACGATGCCACGGCAGACGACGGCATATACAATCTGCTGTGGGAAGTGGGAGAGCCGCCAATCGAAGACGGCAAGGACGTCAACAACACCGTCCCGCCGACGGCGGATGCCGATTACTCGGTGAAGTTCACCGCCACAGACGGAGCCGGAAACTGGGATACATGCAGAGCGGTGCTCAACCGGACTTTGGACACCAGACGTCCCAGATGGACCAACCAGAGCAAGATGTACATCAAGCAGATGCCGGACGCCAAGCTGGCCATCTTCTGGCCCACCAGCAATACAACCCCCGCCAATTCTTGCAACGAGAAGGATGCGGCGTTCTTCTACATTTATGTAGATTCCGGAAGCGGCTACGGAGCCACACCGTTTGGTGCCACCTTCGATACGGAATACATGACGGACACCAACATGTGGATATCCGAGATGCTCACCGACGGCAAATATTACAAATTCAAAATCAAGCAGGAAGACGACTGCGGAAACTTCAGCGACTTCTCCAAGGAAATGGGAGCGG
>CAYMNI010000185.1:0-5196 GCA_964391755.1 uncultured Ignavibacteria bacterium | reverse complement strand
CCCAGACGCCCAGACGGGCTCGTCCGGGGGCGTTCGTTGGACGGATGTAACGGATGCAGTAGGTTTTAGATTGACAGCGTGTTGGTGACAACTGGAGGCATGGAATATTCTGAATGCCCCCTCACCCTACCCTCTCCCCGACGGGGAGAGGGAAAGTCAGGAGCCCGGAGGTGCCCGCTGCTTGCCGTAGGTAACGGACAGGTTATCCGTTAAACACGTCACGGACGAGGGCGTCTATGACGAATAGGACAAATAGAGCAACTCGGCAGGGTGCAGGGTTAAGGAGCTGTCAACGGATTAAACGGATGTAACGGATGCGGCCGGGCAGGGTGCCCGGCCTGCGAGTTGAAGAGCACGAAAAAGCAACCCCCTGAATCTCCCTTCCTACGGATCTTCGATGTCAGGGGGACATAAAAACGCACCCTCATTGCCTGCCAGGTCTGGGGACCTGGTGAGCACAAGGGCGGAGGTTTCGGACATCTAAAGAGTCAGATAGTTCCCCGTACGGGGGCCTGTCCGCCTTTGGCGGGACATATCCGACGTACGAACTCCAGCCAGAACCGTCTTTTAATGCTCATCTGACATCATGCTTCGAAGGATACTTTGTTTTCGGCTTGACAAAAAAGCCGCCAACTCTATATTGGATGCATCGTAGAAGGGTTAACGTCATCGGAAAGGAGAAAGAAGTTGCCAACCCACAAGTCGGCCGAGAAGAGGCTTAAGACCTCCAAGAGAGCCAACCTGAAGAACAAGCAGATCAAGACTCATATCAAAACGCTGATCAAGAAGACCGAGACCTCGCCCGAAGAGGCATCCTTAAAGCAGACGGCATCGGCTCTGGACAGCGCGGCCCGAAGGGGCGTCATTCATCCCAACAAGGCGGCCCGCATAAAATCGCGGCTGGCCAAGTTGGGCCGGAAGAAAGAACCGCCCGCTAGCCAATAGCTCTGTCCAGCGGAATCACCAGACCAGATGCCTTAGGATGGGCAGAAGCCGGCGGTTGGACTTTATGATGGTCTTTATCAACGCAATGGGCTGGATGGCGTAAACGGTTTTGTCTCCCATGTAGTCCTTCAGAAAGCCTACTACCGCATCGAAATCCTCGTCCGTCATCTTGAGGTATATGGCCCTGCAGTATGAATAGAACCTGAGTTCCCTCCCTTTTTTCTTCAAGAATTCTTCTTCATAACTTTTCAACGCGGAGAAGGCGGACTTTCCGTCCTGAATGAACCGGCCCGCCACCTCCCCGGCGATGGTGCCGGACAAAAGAGCATTGGATATCCCGGCTCCGGAGAGGGAATCCACCACCCGGGCGGCGTCTCCCACCAAAAGGACGTTGTCTTTCACCAGGCTGGTTCTTTTGTGGTAGCAGGGAATGGCTCCCACGGTAAGCTCGACTATTCGATGTCCGGAGAACCTCCTTTTCACGAACCGGTCCAAAAGCTCCTTGGCCTTCTTTCCGCTGCGATGCGGGGCCACGGCCAAACCCACGTTGGCTGAAGTTCCGCCCTTGGGAAAGACCCAGGCGTAGCCGCCGGGGGCGACATCTCTTCCCAGATGAAACTCCATCATATCCGGCTCCACCTCCACCCCGCTCAGCAGGTACTGGGCGGCCGAGTCCACCTGATCCAGCTTTAGGGAAGAATCGATTCCCCCCCAGCGGGCCACCAGTGACTCCACGCCGTCCGCGCCGATGATCACCCCGGCCTGGTACTGCTTCTCCCGTCCGTTCTCCAAGGCCCTGACTCCGCAAAACCCGCCTCCATTCCGGCGAATCAGGCCTACGGCACATGAGTCGGTCACTACCGTGGCTCCCCCCAAGGAGGCCATCTCCGAGAGCCTTTTGTCGAAGACCTTGCGGTTTAAGACGAAGCCGGCCTTGGGATGATTGACCACCAGCCTCTGGTTGGATGGGGAGACCAGAAGCGCCCGGTGGATGCGGGCGCTGATCCAATCCGGATCGGGTTCGACGAATTGGGCCAGTCCCGAATAGCTGACGCCCTCTGCACAGCAAAGCGGGATGCCGATGTGGGGGTGCTTTTCCAGGAGAAGAACTTTGATTTTCTTCTCGGCTAAAGTCTTGGCAGCCATGCAACCGGCAGGACCTGCTCCCACCACTATGCAGTCGAATCTGTTATCCATCTTTCGACTCGGGCTTCTGCATGCGAGATGATGTGGCAGCTTCGGTGGGGAGGGCTTCGATTCGGAGGGCGCCGGTCGGGCAGAAGGTACAGCAGTCTTCGCAGAGAGAGCACAGGTCGGGTTCGATCTTCAAACCGGAGGGAAGAAGCTCCAAAGCCCCGCGGGCACAGATCGCCACACATCCCCCGCACTCTCTGCAAAGATCGATATCAAAAAGCAGCATCATGACTCCGCCGAACGATAAGTTATCGAGAAACAAAGTCAAGATTCAAAGCTGACCGACAGCTTAGTCTTTTATGCCTGTTGCATGCTCTTAAAAATAGCTGCACAGCCAATTTAACTTCAGCCTGGGGAAATATCAAGATGTTTTCCGGCATGCCGTGTGGAAACCAAATACAAATCATGCATTTTACATAATGAGTCGCTTTATGGTTGATTAATTCTCTGTTGGGTCGATGAATCCGTTAGTTTGAAGGATCAACCAGCAAACTCACCCCTTTGGTCCCCCTCTCCCCGCCTTTTAGTAAACTGAAAGAAGAAATCATGAACTGATTGGCTTTAGCCGCATAGAAATCAGGCATCCGGAATTATGTGGCTAAAGCCACAGAGAGATACAACATGTTTTATCAGTTGCTTGAAAGCAACTGGAATAGAGATAATCGAGGTGTATATGACAAAGGCTGGGGAGGATGCAAGGTTTTAAGGGCTGTCAACGGATTGAAAGCCCAGACGCCCAGACGGGCTCGTCCGGGGGCGTTCGTTGGACGGATGTAACGGATACAGTCGGTTTCAGATTGAAACCGCGTTAGAGATAAATGGATGATATGGAATATTCTGAATGCCCCCTCACCCTACCCTCTCCCCAATGGTGAGAGGGAAAATCAAAAGCCCTGAGATGGTCGCCGTCTGTCTCAAGTTGCGTTGGGATATTGTTATCCCAATGTGAAGACAAAGCCTTTTCAAGGAGTGCATCGGGACTACAAAGTCCCGACGCAACAAAGTTGTAGGATTGATCCAACAAACTCACCCCCTTAGCCCCCCTCTCCCCGCCGATGGCGGGATCTTCGACTTTCCAAGAGAGGTGACACAGGGGTGAGTTCCGAGTGTTTGCCGTAGCGATCACTTTAGAACAAAACGTCATCAGTGTCTTGACCAAAGACACAGAATCCAGGCTATGAACTTCAGCTTTGAGTTTTGATTAATAGAACAAAATTCAGCCACCCTCTGAAACAGATTCGGTCATTAAGTTTCATGACGAGTCGCTTGAGCCAGGTTCGCTTGAAAATCATCCTAACCGATTTTGATGCAAAAAAAGAGGCCGGGAGAGAATCCCGGCCCCGTTTAGCTGACGAAACCGTTGTATTCGTTCATACACACGCCCTCACCAGGACGAGCGCTCGTCTGGGTAAGGCGTGCGTTTGATCGGTTGACTATTTCAGCAAGACCATCCGCTTGGTCTGCCTCATGTCACCTGCCCGGAGCTCGTAGAAGTAAACGCCGCTGGCCAAGTCTCGCCCCCCTTGGTCTTTTCCGTCCCATGTCACCACCATCGAGCCTGCATCCTGATCTTCGTCCACCAGCGTGGCCACCTTCTGCCCCAGGATATTGTAGACGCTCAACATGACGGGAGCCGACCTGCTCAAACGGTAACGGATGGCGGTCGCCGTGTTGAACGGATTGGGGTGATTCTGCAGAAGCTCGAAATCTTTTGGCATGGAGGATTGGATTTCGTCCTCCACCGCAGAGACCTCGGGGTAAATCAAAATGGCATATTCCGGCTCGGTATAGGTGGGCTTGATCGAATCGTAGGCCACGGAATATTGCTCTTGCCCCGGCTGGAAATTCAGCCCTTCGAACGATTCTATCTGCAGGTAGTCGTGATACTCCACCAAACGCCAATCGCCTCCGGAGTGCGATTCCACCAGAAGCCAGTATATATCGTGGGACACGTATTCCGGATCGTTGTGCAGGGTATCGCTGAAGGACTGTGAGAAGTAGTCTTGCGGCCTCACCCTTCCCTCCCAACCGTCCGCTGCCGCATCTCTGGCCGGGTCGCTCAAAGCCACCTTGGCCGAGTCGGCGGAGATTCCGGCTAAGCTGACGAAATGGCCTCCCACCCGCTCCCAGTCCAAATCCAACTGCCAGAAGCCTAAAAGCAAGACGATATTTCGGTTATCCCTCAGAAGATCGGCCGTCTCATAGAAGTCGGGACGAGAGACCACGGTGGCGTCAAACAGGAAGCCGTAATCCTCGAAATACCGGTTCAAACCCGATCCGATCGAGTCCACGTAGGTTCCGCTGTCCGGATGCGTTCCGAAGTAATCCGACAACAGGCGCACCAGCTCCGGCACGGTGGTCCCCTCCGGGACCGCGTCGAACCACCACAGGCAGTTGGCCACCGCGGCAGGGCCGCATAAGGCCACGGAATCGCCGAACTGATATTGGTCGAAGTCCGGAGCGCCGCTGGGAGCCACGGTGGTGTCCGCCACCCAATACCAGGAGCCCTGGCAGGCCCAGGAGTCGACGTAACCGGTGGCGCGGATTATGGCATCCCCGATGTCGGAGCTGCCCCAGAATTCGATCCAACCGTGATAACCTCCCGTATCCAAAAACCAGTTGTCGCAGGTGTCGGCGCCGGCGGCCAGCGATAAATCCGTCACCAGGCTGGGAAGGGTGGAACCGTCGGCATCGCTGAGATACACCACCTCCAAGAAAAACGGCGCCGAAACGCAGCACGGCTCGGAAAAGGTGAGGTTCATCATCAGAGGATAAGCCGAATCACTGGGAATGCTGAAGATCTCCGAGCTCAATATGGTATCGGGACCGTTACATTTATCTCCCCCGCTGACGTCCCGCACGTTCACCTGGATGTCAACCGGCCAGAGATAGCCGGCGCTTAAGGGTTCATAAAGATAGAAACGCGCCCCCACCACCTGGAAGGGATAGGGATCGCCCGCACCGCATTCGGCCGGGTCCATGTAGACCGCTATTCCCATTCCCGAATCGAAACTGGGGTACTGGTCTTTGGGAACGCCGCCATCGATTAAAATCTCG
>CAYMNI010000184.1:0-5207 GCA_964391755.1 uncultured Ignavibacteria bacterium | reverse complement strand
GGCAGTCCTTCTTCGGATGAGCCTTCAAAGCCCCCTTTGCGCACGGTCCTTTTGATGGGCAATCCCAATGTGGGCAAAAGCGTAATCTTCTCGCGCCTTACCGGGGTTAATGTTATAGCCTCCAACTATCCCGGCACCACGGTGGAGTTCACCCGCGGATGCATGAAATTGAGCCATGAGGCGGTTGAGATTATAGACGTTCCGGGCACCTACACCCTGGACCCCACCTCTCCGGCAGAAGAGGTGGCGGTGCGGATGGCCAAACAGGGGGACGTAATCATCAACGTGGTGGATGCCACCAACCTGGAAAGAAACCTAAACCTGACGCTGCAGCTGCTTAAAGGCGAAAAGCCGGTGGTGGTGGCTTTGAATCTTTGGGACGAGACCCGTCACATAGGAATCTCCATAGACGTGAACAAGCTCCAGGAGCTGTTGGGCGTGCCGGTGATTCCCACCTGCGCCATCACCGGCGAGGGGATCGCCGAGCTGGTCTCGGAGCTTCCCAACGCCAGGGCGGGTACTCTTGAGTACGATGAGGAGAGAAGATGGGACAAGGTGGGTGAGATCGTAGGCCAGGTGCAGACCATCTCCCATCGACATCATACTTTTCTTGAAAGGCTGGAAGATCTTTCCATCAAACCGGTCACCGGTCTGCCGCTGGCCGCAGTGACCTTATTTGTGGTTTTCCAGATCATTCGATTCATCGGAGAGGGTTTGATCGGGCTTCTGTTCGACCCGCTGTTCGACCGTCTCTGGGCACCGTTGATGATGAAAGTGTCCGGACTCATGGGAAGCGGATTCCTGCACGACATTCTGATCGGCAAGCTGGTGGAAGGCCGGATCGACTTCGTGCAATCGTTGGGCCTTTTGACCACCGGTCTCTACGTCCCCATCGCCATGGTCCTTCCCTACATTTTCTCCTTCTATTTGGTTTTGAGCTTCCTGGAGGACTCCGGCTATCTTCCCCGTCTGGCCGTGCTGATCGACACCGTCATGCACAAGTTCGGACTGCACGGTCTGGCCATCATCCCCATGCTTTTGGGCCTGGGTTGCAACGTGCCGGGAGCCATGGCCACTCGGGTGCTGGAGACCAGGAGGGAACGGTTCATCGCCGCCACCCTGATGGCCATTGCCGTTCCCTGCATGGCGCAGATGGCCATGATATTCGGGCTGGTGGGAAGATACGGGGCCAAAGGACTGGGCTTGGTCTTCGGAACCCTTCTGGTGGTGTGGGTGGTGCTGGGAATCCTCTTGGGGCGGTTCACCAAAGGGGAAAGCCCGGAGATCTTCGTCGAGATTCCTCCCTATCGCATGCCCTACTGGAAAGCACTCCTCAAGAAGCTGTGGATGAGGGTGCGGGGATTCCTAAGGGAAGCTGTGCCCTACGTCCTCTTGGGGGTGTTTGTGGTCAATATACTCTACTCTCTGGGAATAATCCAGTTCGTGGGCCGGCTCACATCGCCAATCATCACCGGAGTTTTGGGCTTGCCGCGGGATGCGGTGGGCGCTTTGATCATAGGATTCCTGCGGAAAGACGTAGCTGTGGGCATGCTTCTCCCCTTGGACCTGAACCTCGGTCAACTGGTCATAGCCAGCGTGGTTCTGACCATGTACTTCCCCTGCGTGGCCACCTTTGCAGTGCTATTGAAGGAATTGGGCGCGAAAGACATGATGAAATCGGCTGCCATCATGCTCAGCTCAGCGCTGATAGTCGGCGGGCTGCTCAATCTGCTGCTCTAAGTCACCGTTCCTGTGCGTCGTATACCCTTCGGCCAAGCTCAGGGTGTACGGAGCTGCAACGCCTCAGTAAAACTAATTGTTCCCAGAGAGATGTGTAGTGTGCGAGCTTGTCTCGCACGGAGCTTCAATCCGAAAGATAGATTTTGGTGTATATTGCCAGGACCTGACTTAAGCCAGGTCCTGGTTGTAGGATTTTGCGATGTCATCTCCGTTAGCACAAGGATTCTGCGATGCAGACGACCAGAACCTAACTTAAGTTAGGTTCTGGTTTGCCTTGAATGAAAGAGTTGGAAGCTACGATGTTGCGGCTGGGAATGCAGCGTAAGAGCTTGCCCTGAACTGCGTGATTCGGAGCTTATCTCCAAGGAGAATGGTCTGTCACTCTGCCGGAGCGGTTTCTCTCATTTTCTCCAGAGAGAGCGAAAGATATATGGCCAGAAGGGATAAGACAAACAACAGGGTGTAGAGAAACGCAAACGAGCTTATTTGTATGATCAATCCTCCCACGGCTGAAAGGAATATGGTGGGTCCCACCACCGTGTTGAGAAATCCCAGATAAACCGGTCTTTTCTCTTCCGGGGCCATCTGCAGCAGGTAGTTCAAATACCCCAAGTCCAGCCCGCTGATGGTGGCACCCAGAAAGAAGAAAACGGCAGCATAAGCCCACAGGGGAATGCCGAAAATTATGCTGCAGATAACTAAAAGCGGGCAGACCGACGAGAAGAAGGCGGAAAATACCAGGACCAGCCTGTTTCTTCCCCGGTTGCTCAAGTAGGCCCACAACAGGTTGGAGGAGAGATATCCCGCCATCTGCACGCTTAAGAATAGGCCGGCCATGCTGGAAGGTATGTGCAGAAACTTGCTGGCGTAAATTATGTAGAACGGCAGGCCCATCACATGACACCCGATGGCCACCCGGACCAAAAGGAGCATCCGGTAAGCCCTATCCGCTTTGGCGATTTTAAAGCCCAAAAGGAGGTTTTCCTTGACGGTTCTTTTCTCCGGGCGGGCAGGCGCCGCGGGCTCTTTCATCATGCCCACGCAGGAGAGGGCCAGGATTATCAGAACCGACGCAATCAAGAACAGCATGCCGAAGTTGTGGGGGAATTCATAAGAGTCCAGAATCTTCTGAATCAGCAGTCCGGCCAGCACCGACAGTCCTCCTCCAACCAGCATTCTGGCGCCGAAGAAACTTCCCCTCTTTTCCGGAGGGATGGATTTGCCCACCATGTCCATGAAGGCCACGCCGCCCAATCCTCCTCCAAAAGAGTATATGGAAAACAGAAAGAAGAAGGTCCAAAGCAGATGGGCGGAGTGTTGTTTGCCTGAAACCAGCACCAGCAGGGTGAAGAGCAAAAAGGATACGGCTCTGAGCACGGCCGCTTTCAGGTATACCGGCATCTGCTTTTTTCGGTGCAGGGTGATGGCGGCGATGGCCACCTGTGGAAGGAACCATCCCAAAGATTCCAGGGTGGAGGCTAAGCCTATCAATAGCTGGGACGAAGTGAGCTTGCTGATGAAAAGCGGCAGCACGGTGGAGGTGCTGATGAAAGCCCAGGCGAAGTTGAATAAGACCCCGTTGGACACGCCGAAAAAGAAGTTCCGCCTGAAGTGCCTGCGGGCGAATTCGCTTTGTGCCAGCGACTGATTGGCCATGGATGTAAGTCCGCACCGAAAAGACCCGATCCGACCGCCGGATTAGGTACATCGGGTAAAGCTGATACGATAAGCTGCTCCTTTTTTGATGGAAGTCAGATGCCCGGGCTTGTAACTTTGCCCGGCCTAAGCTTTTCAACTTTTCTGTCGGCCGACTGTTTCGACGACTCTGGTGTGTGGGTTGTAGGTATAGTTTAGCCGGACGTCGGCCTGCCCCGGCACGAAAGTCGTTGACTCTGGCGCACTTTTTGTTTGCTTGGACTAAAGTAAAGAAACAAAACGTCGAAAAATAAGAAAGGAGCATGACTTGAAAGTAGGATTCTTTCAGTTTTCTCCCCGATGGGGGAGAAAAGACGATAACCTGGAAAGAACCATAGATGCCATAAGGGGGGCTGAAGCTGACCTCTTGGTTCTTCCCGAACTTTTCAATACAGGTTACCTGTTTGGAAACAAGGAGGAACTCAAGAGGTCAGCTGAGTTTATACCCGACGGACCGACCTTCAGGAGGATGACCGAGGCAGCGGCAAGGCAGAATCTGAATCTGGTCTTCGGGATGGCCGAAAGGGAGGGCGAGGAATGCTACAACTCTTCTGTTCTGATCACGCCGGGTGGGGATTTTTGGGTCTACCGTAAGCTGCATCTTTTCGATAGGGAGAAACTGTGGTTTACTCCGGGGAACAAGGAGTTGGAGGTAATCGACGTCGGCTTTGCCAAGATCGGCATGATGATCTGCTTCGACTGGATCTTTCCCGAGGTGGCCAGGATTCTGGCTTTGAAGGGAGCCCAGGTCATATGTCATCCTTCGAATCTGGTTCTAGGCTACTGCCAGCAGGCTATGACCACCCGGTGCATCGAGAATGGAGTTTTTGCCATCACCGCCAACCGAACCGGAACTGAAGAGAGGGAGGGAGCCAAACTGACTTTCACCGGAAACAGTCAGGTGGTGGATCCCAAGGGAAACATCTTGAAGAGAGTCGATTCATCCGGTGAGGGCGTGTGGACGGTGGATGTCGATCCGCTTTTGGCCAGAGACAAGAGGTTCACGCCCCGCAATGATCTGCTGGCGGATCGACGAATAGAGTTCTATCAGAAGGGAAGCCTATGTTAGATTCCAAGTCGGAAGAGGTGACCCCCACCAGCACCTCCCAAGTCGCCAGGGTGCTTGAGGTCAAACGGACCAAGCCGCACAAGGTTCTGGTGATCGACGACGAGCCGGAGATCACCGACATCATAGAGACCTTTCTGGAAACCGCAGGCTACGAGGTGAAGTCGGAGAACTCCAGCATGGTGGGAATAGAAAGAGCCAAGACCTTTCTCCCGGATATAGTTCTTCTGGACATAATGATGCCCTTTATGGACGGCTACGACATCTGCAGCGAACTGAAGAAGGACGAGAAAACCAAAGACATACCCGTGATTTTCTTAACCGGCAAGGACGCCCGAACGGACGAGGGCAGAAGCTTCAGGGTGGGCGGGGTTCTATACATCAAGAAGCCCTTCAGCTGTGAGCGCCTTCTGGACATCGTGAAGATGGTTCTGCTGACGGTAGAGAAAGGGAGCAGATGAGAACTCAAAGGATCCTACTAAAGGGATAAACACAGACGACACCCTAAGGGGGGCAAGCCAGCATCCGATTTCGAAGGAACCTTCGGATCGGATGCTGGCTTTTTCTTTCCGTCTCATTTTTGAGAAACGCATTCTCATTTTTGAGACGAGCGTAACTTCTTGGTTGGTTGTGGATTAGAGGACATTTGGTTTTTGGCTTTCTCATTATTGAGAAAGTTTTTTATTTTCCTCACATTCCTTTCTGC
>CAYMNI010000183.1:0-5224 GCA_964391755.1 uncultured Ignavibacteria bacterium | reverse complement strand
TCCTTTATCTTAGCAGAGTCATCCTCATCGTCGACTCGAAGTCTCCGGCTTTGATGCGGTAAAAATACACGCCGCTGGCCACGTCGGAAGCTTGCCCGTTCTTGCCGTCCCATACCACCGAGTGCAATCCGGCTGGAAGCTCCTCATCCACCAGAACCCTGACTATCTGTCCCAGGATGTTATAAACGTTCAGGCTCACCCTGGAAGCTTCCGGCAGATTGAACTTGATCACCGTCTCCGGATTGAAGGGATTGGGAAAGTTCCGCTCCAGCTTAAAGGTAGAAGCTTTGTTGTTCTCCAGAACCGGATCAGATTGACCACCTTCGTCTATCTGGGGGATGGCAATGGCTTCCTGCTTTCCCCGCGTGGTATAGAAGGACTTGCTTTCCGAACCCACCAGGTTGAAGTTGACCTCGCCTTTTGAGAGTGGCCAGGCAACGACCTTCAATTCGGGCCGACATGCATCCTTCTCCGAGATGAAGTGCAGTGTGAATAACAGGCCTTCCCCTGCAGGAAGAACGTCATCCAAGTCTTCACCCAGATCCCGGACCAGTCTTACCATCACTCTCTTGTTCACGTTGTCGATCTGCGGGAATTTTGCCGTAAAATGGCTCACCCGGCTGCCCTGAAAGTCAATGGCCGTACACTGGATGTCCGAGCCGATCGAGGCGAAGCTCAAAGGTATGGATGCACCTGCCATTCCTTCGGAGTTGCTCAGATAGACTTTCACCGTAGCCTCATTAGCGCTCTTTGAGGGCATGATCTGGTAGCTTAAGGGATTGCTGCTATCAGCCATCACAGCTGAGCCGGTCAAAAACAAAGCCAGAACCACAAGCCCTGCTAAGATATTCCGCGACATCACCAAGCCTCCTTTCATGAAGGAATTGGGGTTTGTGTTTTCCCTTTTCTTCTCTTCCTTCTTCCCTTTCATCATTCTTCAGACCACCTCCTTTTCTCCTCCCTTTAGGTTTGCCTAACGCCCCTTCATAAAAAACAAAGCACGTTTCCTCGACTGGTTATTCTGCTTCGATCGATCCAACATGGTTCGCTCATTGAGCAAGCTCTTCTCATTTGAACATACAGGACAATAACTATCATTTTTGCCCTGCTTTCTATACGCAAATCAATTCTGCTGTTCTAAGCAAAACCGGTTTCTGCCCATTCGGGCAAAGAAACTTTAGCAAAGATCGTGTTGGTTACCCCTTTTGCCTTTCGGCCTGTGTGCTACAACTACTGTTGGCGCCTCCGTGGCATCCGCTGGCAGGTCAAACTGGAGTGTCGATGCTGTAGAAAAACCGCTTTCTGCGTGGATTGAAAGGTGTAGATCCTCTCCTGACGAATAATGGTACAACAGCTGCTCTAATTCAGTTCGTCCCCTTCCTCCTTCATCGAGTAGAACCTAGTTCCACCCGTGATACGCAACTCTCTGTTCACTTGTTTAACACCAAGCTAAGTATTCTCCACCATTCAGTCAAGAGAAAAGTGAACTTTTTTTACGGTCAACTCCTCGCCTGAGTGACAAAGCCAGATACCTACGTTCCAGCTGGAGAGTCTGGTCGACAGTACCTCTTATGTGTGTACTATTAAAGGGCCGATGGTCTTCCCCTTCCCCTATTTATTAAGCTCGGCTAAGACCTGTTCCGTGATGTCGTATTTTTCGTCCCCATATAGCACCGTACCTGCGGTGGAATCCAGGATGTAGGCATAGTTGCCCTTGAGGGCGATCAGCTTTATCACCGTGTTGATCTTTTCTATGATAGGTTTGGACAGCTCGAACTCCTTTTGGGCCGCCTCACCCTCGGTTCCCATAACCCGGTTGACGAAAGACTGGTATTCGTTCTGCTTCTCCAAAAGGTTATTTCTGATTTCGTTTTTCGCCTGCTCGGTCAGCATCAGGTCCTGTTTTTCGAGTCGGTCCATCATCTGCTGCATCTCCTGCTGCATGGAATCTGCTCTCGCCTGCAGCACCGCCATGTACCTCTCGAACTGGGCTTCCGCCTCTCGAAACTCCGAGTAATCCTGCTTCAGCCGTACCACGTCCACATATCCGATCTTCAGCTGTTGAGCGGAGCCCGAAGGGGCACTGGCGCCATGAACCATCAAACCCAGAAGCATTATCACCAGCATTCTCCAAACGATCTTTCTCATTATCTTAACCTCCCGTTTATAAAAGAAATTTTCCGAGCCGGGATCGTTGTTCGCTTCGTAACGGCTCAAATTATTCATCTAAAATAGACGCCCCGAGTTGTTTGTCAAGGATAAATTAGAAAAGCCTGTCCGAACATTGTGTTGGTCGGACCTGAACCCGGCTTAAGCTAAGCTCCGGTCGTTGTTCTCCGACCGCCTCGGAGCATCGCCTTAACTGTATTACAAAAGAACTTGGCAAAAGATTTCAAAAAATTCTTGACAAACCGTCAAAAAGTCGTTTTTTAGGTAGACTATTTGTGAAGAAATTCACTTGCGACCCGGTTCCCGGTGAATGTCTCTTAAAGCGACCAGTTTATGCTCCAAGATTACGCATACGTAGGCTTTTTCCTTGCAGTAGGCGTTATTTTCGTTGCATTCGTCTTCTTCCTCGCGCGTCTGGTCCGGCCTCATCATCCCAACCCCGACAAACTGGAAAGTTACGAGTGCGGTGAGCTACCCGTGGGCGACGCCCGGGTGCAGTATCACGTCGGTTACTACCTCTATGCTTTAGTCTTCGTGATATTCGACGTGGAGGTGGTGTTCCTCTTTCCCTGGGCCGTTGTTTACAGAAGCTTAGGGTTTTTTGCCTTCGTCGAGATGTTGATATTCTTGGCCATTTTAATCTTCGGCTTGGTTTACGTGTGGAAGAAGGGAGCCTTGAAATGGGTCTGATCAAGAAAGTGCCGGTGTACATGGAGCACCTTCCCGGCGGCGGGCTGGTAACCACCGTGCTGGAGGACGTGCTGAATTACTCCCGAGCCAGCTCTCTGTGGTACATGATATTCGGCCTGGCTTGCTGCGCCGTGGAGATGATGTCTACCGGTGCCTCCCGGTACGACTTCGACAGGTTCGGGATGATCTTCCGCGCCTCTCCCCGGCAGTCGGACCTGATGTTCGTGGCAGGCACCCTAACCCACAAGATGGCTCCGCGGGTAAAGAGACTTTACGAACAGATGGCCGAGCCTAAGTACGTCATCGCCATGGGAGGATGCGCCGTCTCCGGTGGACCTTTCTATTACGATAGTTACAGCGTGGTCAAAGGTGTGGATCTGATCATACCGGTGGACGTCTACATCGCCGGCTGCCCTCCCCGGCCGGAGTCGCTGATGGAAGGCTGCCTTAAACTGCAGGAGAAAATCAAGAAAGAGAAGATTGCGGACTGGAGTTAGATGATCTGCACCGGAACCTGCGCACCAGAACGAGATACAGAGTCGTGACCAAAGAAGAAATTCTCAAAACCTTTCAATCCAAGTTCCCAGAAAAGGTCCAAGAGATACCTTTTGTGGGGGTGGATGCAGCCTTCAAGGTGGACAAGGAATTAATCCTAAAGGTCTGCACCTTCGCCAAAGAGAACCCGGAACTCTCCTTCGATCTTTTGGCCTGCCAGACCTGCATAGACTATGTCGACCACATGGAGATCGTCTACAACCTGTTCTCATTTGACAAACGTCACAAGATCGCCATTAAGACCTCCGTCCCCAGGGACGGGCAAATAGATTCGGTCACCCCGGTGTGGAAAGCCGCCAACTGGCATGAGAGGGAGATAGCCGAGCTGTTCGGAGTGACGTTCAAAGGTCACCCGGATCCCAGGCCCATACTTCTTCCCGAGGACTGGGACCAGGGTTTCCCCATGAGAAAAGACTGGGAGGGGAAGGACTTTGTCCGACTACCCAAGAAATAGCATGCAGGCTCCTCTTCTGACCGTGGAGAAAGCGAATTCGGAGGAGTTCATCGTCAACATGGGGCCCCAGCATCCCAGCACCCACGGCGTGTGCCGGCTGCTCCTCAAGATGGACGGCGAGGTGATCGTGGACATAGTCCCCATCGTGGGATATCTTCACCGGGCGCTGGAAAAGATAGCGGAGAACCGAACCTACCTGCAATACATCCCTTATACCGACAGAATAGACTATGTCACCGCCATGATCTGCAATCACGGCTTGTGCATGGCCGTGGAGAAGCTGGCTCAAATTGAGGTGCCGGAACGGGCGGAGTACATCCGGGTCATCATGGACGAGTTGAATCGCATTGCCAGTCATTTGATCTGGCTGGGCACCTTCGCCTTAGACATTGGAGCCATCACCCCGTTTCTATATTGCTTCCGCGAAAGAGAGCACATCCTGGATTTAATCGAGATGGTCTGCGGGCAGAGGATGACCTTCAACTATATGCGGGTGGGAGGGGTGTCGCGTGATCTTCCCCCCGAATTCATCCCCAAGGCCAAAGAGTTCGTCAGGTATTTCAAGCCGCGGGTGGACGAGTACGAGGCCATACTGACCGAGAATCCCATCTTCCTGGGAAGAACCAAGGGGGTGGGAATACTTGACCGGAAAGTTGCCATCGACTACTCGGTCACCGGGCCGAATCTGAGAGCCGCGGGACTGAAATGGGACCTTCGAAAGGAGGAACCTTATTCCGCATATAACCGGTTTGATTTTGACATACCCACCGGCACCAATTCGGATACCTGGGACAGGTACATCGTAAGAATTCAGGAGATGCGACAGGCCAACAGAATCGTGGAACAGGCTATAGAATCCATCCCCGAGGGCGAGATAAAAGCCAAAACGAAGCCGGTATTCAAGCCCCCCCCGGGTGAGGTCTACGTGCGGGTGGAATCCAGCCGGGGCGAAATGGGGTTTTACATAGTCTCACAAGAGAACCAGACCATACCCTACCGGGTCAAACTGCGCACCGCTTCGTTTTCCAACCTGGCGGTTCTGCCGGAGATGATCCGGGGCTGGAAGATAGCGGATTTGGTGGTGACTTTCGCCAGCCTGGACGTAATCATGCCGGACGTGGATAGATAGTAAGAAAGGCCCGATAAATCGGGCAACTTAAGGAAGGACATACTCGTTGCTGGTACTGGATAAGGTTTTCAAGGCAGTCTACATTTGGCTGGAGGGATTGTTCACCAGCTGGGGCATTCCCCAAATCTGGCTGGACCTGCTCTCCATGCTTCTTATTCTGTTGGTCATCATCGCTTTCATCTCCCTGGCAGCTTTGTTTGTAAAAGTGAGCGCAAGGATCCTGCCAG
>CAYMNI010000182.1:0-5230 GCA_964391755.1 uncultured Ignavibacteria bacterium | reverse complement strand
GGACATCAGCTTGAAACAACCATGGAAGGAGACGCCAAAGCCAAGCTGTTCGAAGCGGCAGGACAGGCTTCCATCAAGAGCGCTCCGGCAGCCTTAGTCATCACCGGTCAGTCGGATCGCTCGACCGACCCTAACTGGATGTACCTGGAAGCGGGCCATGCCGCGCAAAACGTGTATCTGCAGGGAGTAGCGCTGGGAATCGGAACGGTGGTGATGGCCGGATTCAAGCCGGACGAGGTAAAGAAAGCAATGAGTCTGCCGGAAAACCATACGGTGATCTATATCATGCCCTTGGGCAAGAAGTGAGCCGTTTCTGCGTCTTCTGTATAATAGGTGCGACTTCCAGTGTGCCCAATGAATTGGGCAACTACGGACTAGCCCGATAACCAGATGGTCCCGTTCGGGAATCGGGCAACCACTATGCTTCTGTGATCTATGGATGATGCTGCCACCAAACGCGCGGCCTTGACGGTCGCCACGTTGACCTCTTTCCTCACGCCCTTTATGGGCTCTTCGGTGAACATCGCACTCCCCACTATCGGGCGCGAGTTTGCCATGGACGCGGTCTTCTTAAGCTGGATCGCCACGGCCTATCTTCTGGCTGCGGCCATGTTCTTGGTTCCCTTCGGGAGGATAGCGGACATATACGGAAGAAAGAAGATCTTCCTGTACGGCATACTGACTTATGCACTCTCCTCTTTCCTTTCGGCCATCGCCCCTTCCGCCGCCTGGCTTCTGGGCTTCAGGATTCTGCAGGGAATCGGAAATTCCATGATTTTCGGCACCAGCATAGCCATCCTCACCTCGGTGTATCCGGTGGGCGAAAGGGGTCGGGTTCTGGGGATCAGCGTAGCAGCGGTTTACTTGGGATTGTCCCTAGGGCCTTTCCTGGGCGGATTCTTGACCCAACATCTGGGCTGGAGAAGCATCTTCTTCTTAAACGTGCCCTTGAGCCTGGTAATCATCGCCGTGACCTTGTGGAAATTGAAGGGGGAGTGGGCTCAGGCTAAGGGAGAGAAGTTCGATACTTACGGCTCGATAATATACGCAATTACACTGCCGGCCTTGATGTACGGTTTCTCTCTTCTCCCCTCCTTGAACGGCATATGGCTGATTGCGGTCGGTGTATTGGGTTTTGCCGCATTCGTGGCCTTCGAGGCAAAAACGCAAAGCCCGGTAATCGACATGAATCTATTCAGAAAAAACAGGGTTTTTGCCTTCTCCAATCTGGCAGCGTTGATCAACTACGGCGCCACCTTCGCCTTGGGCTTTTTGTTGAGCCTGTATCTTCAGTACACCAGGGGACTCGATCCCCAGCATGCCGGCATCATTCTGGTGTCACAGCCGGTAGTGATGACTCTGTTTTCACCTCTTGCCGGAAGGCTATCGGATAGAATCGAGCCAAGAGTGGTTGCCTCGATCGGGATGGGCTTCACCACCCTGGGATTGTTCCTCTTCACCTTCCTGGGCCAGAATACGGGCGCAGCCTACGTGGTGCTCAGCCTGGTGGTGGTCGGCTTCGGCCTGGCATTATTCTCTTCCCCTAACACCAATGCGATCATGAGCTCGGTCGAGAAACGCTCGTACGGAGTGGCGGCGGCAGCCGTGGGAACCATGCGCCTGACCGGCCAGATGCTGAGCATGGGCATCGCCATGCTGATATTCGCAGTGTTCATCGGACGAGCGGAGATCACTCCGGAGAACTATCCTCTTTTCTTAAAGAGCGCCAAAACCGCCTTTGTGATTTTCTCTGTACTTTGCCTGGGGGGCATATTTGCCTCACTGGCCAGAGGCAAAGTGAGATCGAATGAAGCACGTCCTCCCCAGAGCGAAAAAATCCTTGACAAATAACAAAAACTGGTTGAGCTTAGGGCAACGGGAATCGTATATCAACTACAAACAGCAAATCGGGTATTGTAGGTAGTCTTTATCCTGTTAACTGCCTCAATTAATGAGGGCAGAGAAAAAGGAAAGAATGGGGGGATTCAACTGCAAGTGCAATCACCACCAAACAGAGAGGAGGACTCTGTGAGAGTGCGTTCGACAGGCTTGGTTTTGATAGCAATCCTGCTGGGTTTAGCTTCCACGGTATGGGCCACGAACGGTATGAATCTGGAGGGTTACGGCCCCATAGCCACCGGCCAGGGAGGAGCTTCCATGGCCTACAACAACGGCACCGCCGCGATGATGAACAACCCGGCCACGATTTCCCTCATGCTGGAGGGCTGGCATCTCGATCTGGCCCTGGGCATGCTCGGCCCTGACGTGGATGCCACAGTTACCACGCAGTCAGGAAAGTTGACCGCCAATTCGGAAGCTACCGAGTTTTTCATGCCCGCTTTAGGATTGGTCAGGAAGCACGACAGAATGGCCTACGGTCTGGGAGTGTTCGGTCAGGGGGGAATGGGCACGGAATACGGCAAAGACTCCTGGATGGCGGATCCGAGCATGGGAGCTAATACGGCCTTAACCGAGGGTTTGGTGAACCGCTCGGAGGTCAGCGTGGGGCGTGCCATGGGAACCTTCGGCTATGACGTAAACGAGAAGCTGAGCATCGGAGCAACCGCCGATTTGGTGTGGGCTGGAATCGATCTGCAAATGGCCATGAGCGATGCCCAGTTTCGGAATATGGCCAGTCCTGAAATACAAACCATCGGCGAAGCATCGGGCACGCTGGTGGATGCCTTCGGCCAGATGTACGAGCCGTTCGGCGGCACCGGAATAAGCAAGCTCCATCACGCCTACTTCGATTTCTCCAACGACAACGATTTCACCGGTCAGGCCATGGGATTCGGAGTTGCCGGCAAGATCGGCTTAGTCTACAAGGCTTCGCCCCAGCTTACCATCGGCGCCACCTTCCACACTCCCACCATGCTGGCCGACCTAGAGACTGACGATGCCGTACTGAGCATGGCGGTGAATATCGATCCGGGCATACTTCAGGGCCAGCCGACGGGGAACTACATGGACATGAACATCCCCGTTTCCGGCAAGATCAAGATCGAGGACTTCCAATGGCCTGCCACACTTGGTGCGGGTTTAGCTTATCAGATGTGCAACGTGACGCTGGTAGCTGACGTCAAGTACATCATGTGGTCCAGCGTGATGAAGGATTTCAAGATGAGCTTCACCGCGGATGATACCCCGGAGAACGGCGGCTTTGCCGGTTTGAAAATGGATGCGGCGTTGTTCCAAGAATGGGAAAACCAGGCGGTCTTTGCGGCGGGCGGATCATACAATCCCATCCAACCGCTGACTCTTCGCGCGGGTTTTAACTACGGCAAGAACCCGGTACCGGATGAATACCTAAACGCGCTGTTTCCGGCCATCGTCGAGACGCATGCCACCTTCGGCGCGGGCTATGATTTCGGCCAGGGGTCGCAGATCAACGCCTCGGTCACGACCGGTTTCAACAAAGAGGCGACGAATCCGGGTCTTGATTTAGTCATTGGACCAATTACAGACTATGTCATTCCGTCGACAGCCTCCAGTCACAGCCAGTTGAACTGGCAGGTGATGTTCAGCCAGAGCTTTTAGAGAATAAGTGAGGGCGAAAAGAGCGAGAGCTGTCAACGGATGAAACGGATTTAACGAATGGAAGAAAGATTTCATCTGCTACGGCCGGGGTTCCCTCTCCCTCTGGGAGAGGATTAGGTCGAAGATCCCGCCATAGGCGGGGGTGAGGGCGAAAGGCAGGAGGAGCTGTCAACGGATTAAGCGGATTAAACGGATGAAACCTGAGTTTGCAGCGAACGGTGGACGGAAAGCTGTACGGTCAACGGATTAAACGGATCGGAGAAAGATTCCATTCGCTGCATCAGACCAATGCGTTGGTGGAAGCTGCGGACCACGAACCATGAACTATGAACTATCAACTGCTTAAAGCGGAGGGAGCTTCATGTTGAAAGAGTTCAAAGAGTTCGCCATGCGCGGCAACGTGGTGGATATGGCCGTGGGCATCATCATCGGCGCGGCTTTCGGGACCATCGTCAAGTCGTTGGTGTCGGACGTTATCATGCCGCCCATCGGTCTTTTGTTGGGCAACGTGGATTTCGCCAACCTCTTCGTCATCCTGAAGCAGGGAGCCGAGGTTGGGGGGCCCTATGCCTCTCTGGCCGATGCCCAGTCTGCCGGAGCCGTGTCGCTGAACTACGGCGCATTTATCAACACCGTGATCAGCTTTCTCATAGTTGCCTTTGCCGTGTTTATGCTGATCAAGAGCATCAACCAGCTCAAGCGCAAAGAGGAAGCGCCGCCGGCCGAGCCGACCACCAAAGAGTGCCCGCACTGTTTTTCCACTATCCCCATCAAAGCCACCCGTTGCCCCATGTGTACCTCCGAGTTGAAAACTACATAAGGCGCTTGGTACTTGGAAGAAGGACAGAAGCGCCTCAAGGCCGCCGGACTGATGTTCGGCGGCCTTGTTGTTTGTTAGTAGGGACAGGGTTCATCCCTGTCCGCGGACAGCCATGCGGTTCGACAGGCTCACCGTCCTGAGAGAAGTCGAAGGAAAGGCTGTCCTTACGGCTGGGCATAAAGGGAGAGAAGAAAAGGTTTGTGTTTTTGTAGGCGCACCCTTCAGGGTGCGAAGATAGCTTCTCTGGCCATCTACATAACACTTGACCTCGACCCCAATATCCCTTAATATACCGGCAACAAAAGTAGGACATATCGCGGAGGCTGGTTGCAGGATTGGTCCTGTTGGCCCGCACACGACTATACATACCGGGAGGGTATCTTGACAAACGATAAGATGATCATAAACACCGTCATCATCTCCGCCGGATTCTTCTGTGTTCTGTTTGCCGTTGTGGCGGCCGGTTTCGTTCTGAATAAGCTCGGCTTCGAGCTTGACTCGGTGTATCTACTCATAGCCCTGATTCCCTTTATCATTCTCCTGGTGCTTTCCGGGAAGTTGAAGGAGATACAAGGGCCCGGAGGGATCGGGTTCACATTGCGGGACGAGGCAAAAAGGCAGGTTTCTCCGGAGCTTACCTCCACCCCGGTGCAGGTGGAGCCTCACACGGTGATGACCAAATCCGGAACGATTGATCTCCCGGAGAGGATAGCGCGGGAGCACCCCACGACTCTTTCGTTCGAGCTGGGCGGACGCATGGGTTATACCAGCCACGCCATCGAATATTACATAACAGAGCTGGAGAAGGCTATAGATTTTCGGCTGGTGCTTTTCACGGACGTGGAGGGAAGGTTCAAGGGATGTATGAAAGCC
>CAYMNI010000181.1:0-5252 GCA_964391755.1 uncultured Ignavibacteria bacterium | reverse complement strand
GAGAACCGGGTCAGGTCTTAGAGGAGAGCATCGATCCCGCCGAGTACCTGCTGGGCACGGGTGACGAGCTGTCCATCGATATCTGGGGCCAGACCAGCACCCATCATAGCCTGACCATCACCCCCGAGGGAAACCTGTTAATCCCCGGGGTGGGAAGGATTCAGGTGGAAGGTGAGTATCTGGCAGACGCGAAGGACTTAATCGAACAGGCCGTTCTGAAGTCCTACCGCAATGCCCAGGTGACCGTCACCCTGCTGAAACTCAAGAAGATCAAGGCCTCGGTGGTGGGGGCCGTGGAAATTCCGGGGGTGTATTCGGTATACGCCAACACACGTGTTTCCGAGATCATAGCGGAGGCAGGAGGTTTTCTGGAGGACGCTTCCCGCAGAAACATAACGGTAACTCACCCCGATGGCGGTACCGGCACGGTCGACGTCTTAGGGTTCGAAAGGACCGGCGATCGGCGCAGAAATCCCCATGTGTTGGGCGGCGACGTCATAGTCGTTCCGGTGAGGGACGAGAGACTGAACATGGTGGGAGTTTATGGGTCCGTGAAATCCGGCGGGGAGTTCGAATACGCTCCTCACGACAGCCTTCTGGACCTGATACGCTTGGCTTATGGCCTTACCATGGACGTGTACCTTCTCCGGGCGGAGCTGGTCAGATTCAATCCGGACAATCAGACCACCGAAACCAAGCCCGTCGATCTAAGAAGGCTGGTAGGGGGGAACCACCCCCATGAGAATGTGCCCCTTCAGCCGGACGACAGGCTGTTCATACGAGCCATACCCAATTTTCACAAAAAAGCCCAGGTGATGGTGCGGGGACAGGTGTACTATCCGGGAGCATACAACATCGAGGAGGACGTGACCAAGCTTTCCGAGGTCGTGGTAAGAGCCGGAGGTTTCACTCCCAACGCCTCCTTGGCTGAGGCGGAGATGATCAGGTCCTACAACGTGGTGGATCCCGAGTTCGAGAGGCTGAAGAACATTCCCGTGGCCGACATGACCGAATCGGAATACGATTACTTCAGGCTCAGATCCCGGGAGAAGGAGGGAAGAGTGGCCTGCGACTTTGAGAGGCTCTTTGACCAGGGATTAAAAGCACATGACGTGCCCTTAAAGAACGGAGACGTTATAAACATCCCCGCCCGGAGTCTGGTGATCAACGTCTCGGGAAGCGTCATCAATCCGGGATTGGTTCCCTACGAGCCGGACAGGGATTACAGATACTACATCGACAGGGCCGGGGGGTTCTCGTGGAAGGCGCGCAAGAACAAGATTCTGATAGTAAAAGGGCAGACCGGGGAAAGAGCCCGGCCATCCAAAAAACGCAGGATCGATCCCGGAGATACCATCCTGATACCGGAGAAGCCGGAACGGGACTACTGGAAGTTCTTCAAGGATACCATGCTGGTGTTGGGAAACATCGCCACCGTATATTTGGTAATTGACCAGGCCACCCAGTGAGGAACCCATTCGATCCCCAAGTCGAGGACGGCAGATGCAGGAGAGAGAACCCGAATCGGATAAGATAAACATTTACAGCTACCTGACCGTGCTGGTTAGCTACCGCAGGTTCATCTTCCTGAATCTCATAGTAGTCTGCCTGATCGTGGCGGCCGTCTCCTTTGTCCTACCCAGTTGGTATAATGCCGGCACCACCATTCTTCCCCCCGGGGGAGACGCCCTGAGCATGGGGCTGGCCTCTTCGCTGATGGGCTCAGCTACGGGACTGGCCACCTCCCTATCCTTACCGTTCATGGCCACCCCCTCGGATCTGGTGGCGGCCATATTGAGGTCAAGGGCAGTGGCAGAGGCGGTGGTTGAAAAAGAAAACCTATTGGAGGCCTTCCACACCACCTCCATGGAGGATGCAGTCAGACAGCTCTTCTCCCATACCTCGGTCAACGTAACCCCGGAGGGCTTGATCTCGCTCTCCTATGAGGACAAAGACAGGGTCAGGGCGGCTCGAGTGGCGAATCGCTGGGTGCAGGAAGCGGATCGGATCAACCGGCAGAGCAGCATTTCGCAGGCCAAGAGTGCCAGGATATTCATAGAGGAGAGATTGGGCCAGACTCAGAAGGAGCTGAGCCAGGCGGAGCTGAATCTAAAGGATTTCCAGGAGCAGAACAAGACCATCCTTCTGAACGATCAGATGAGGTCGGCCATAGACAAGGCGGCGGAGCTTAAGGCTCAGATGGTCTCTTCCGAGATCAAGCTCAACGTCCTGAGCCAGACCCTCTCTCCTTCCCATCCCCAAATAAGATCGCTGAGAAGCGAAGTGAACGAGATAAAAAGACAGCTGGAGATTCTGGAGTCGGGGAATCCAAACGAAAACCCCCAGGACAAAACCGTGCTGGACGTCCCCTTCGCTCAAGTTCCGGACTTAAGCCTCAGGCTGGCCCGCCTGATTAGGGATGTGAAAATCCAGGAGAGCATTTTCGAACTTTTGACCCAGCAGTACGAGCAATATAAGATTCAGGAAACCAAGGATACTCCTACCATCCAGGTTCTGGACAAGGCGGTTCCGCCGGAAAAAAGATCCAAGCCCAGAAGGGGGCTTCTGGTGGGAATGTCGGGCATGCTCAGTATCTTTGCCTCTTTGGTCTTCGTCTTTGGCTTGGAGTACTTTAAAAGATCAAAGCAGCGAAACCCGGAGTCGATCGAGAGGCTGGAAGTGCTGCTGGGCGCCTGGAGAAAAGACGTAAGCGACTTGCGGAAGAAGATCTCTTTCAGACGCAGGACCGGGTAAGGTCGGAATAGACCGGATTGCCCAATACGAACGAACGAAAGGCGAGATATGATCAAGATCGGTTTGATAGGTTGCGGGGCCTGGGGGAAGAATCTTCTGAGGAATTTTTTCAATCTTCCCGGATGCGTGCTGGTCTCTTGTTGTGACGAGAATCCGAAGCAGATAGAGAAACTCTGTCCCAGTTACCCGGAAATCAAGTTCACGCCGAATCCGCAGGAGATCATTGACAATCCCAATCTGGATGCGGTGGTGATAGCCACCCCTCCGGCCTCGCATTTCGGATTATGCAAGGCAGCCATGCTTGCGGGCAAGGACGTGTTTGTGGAGAAGCCTCTGGTTCTGGAAACGGATCAGGGTCGGGAGTTGGTGGAACTGGCGGAGAAGAAGAAAAGGATACTGATGGTGGGGCACATCATGGAGTACCATCCGGCAACCTTGAAATTAAAACAGTATGTTGACGACGGTGAACTGGGCAGGATATACTATCTTTATTCTACCCGGGTGAATCTGGGGAAGGTCCGGGATATCGAGAACGCCCTGTGGAGCTTCGCCCCCCACGATATCTCCATGATTTTGTTCCTATTGGGCAGAGGTCCGGATTCGGTCACCGCCACCGGGCAGTGTTACCTGCAGAAGGACAAAGGGGTCGAAGACGTGGTGTTCATGAACATGCACTTTGGGGACGGGACCATGGCCCACGTTCACGTCAGCTGGCTCGATCCGCACAAGGAGAGAAGACTGACCGTGGTGGGGGACAAGAAGATGGCCGTGTTCGACGATGCCCGCTCGGCAGAGAAGATTTGGATCTACGACAAGGGAGTGGATTCCAAGCAGGATTACAATACCTACGGAGAGTATCTCAGCTTAAGGTTCGGTGACGTCTTGATTCCGCAGATACCGGGTACCGAACCTTTGAAAACGGAATGCCAGCATTTCATCGACTGCGTCAAAAGTCGCGCCACGCCGCGCAGCGACGGCCGTGATGGTCTCAGAGTATCCCAGGTGCTGGATGCCGCCCAGAGATCGCTGAAGATGGGAGGGGCTCCGGTCAAGATCAACTAGCTATTGTCCTTGGTCACCGCACCAACAAACCTAAGAGGAGTCTGGGCATGGAGAACTTCATTGATAAGTCTGCCAAGATCGGAGAGGGGACTAAAGTAGGCAGGTATTCTGTTATCGAGAAGGAGGTCAGGATAGGAAAGGGATGTGTCGTCGGAAACAACGTTACCATCCATCCGGGCACTCAAATAGGGGATTCGGTCAGGATAGACGACAACACGGTGATCGGCAAACAGCTGATGAAGTCTCCCCGATCGGCGACTACCAAGGAGCAGACGCTGCCGCCGGCGATGATCGGAGACAACTGCCTGATCGGCACCTCCGTGGTGATATATGCCGGAGCCACCCTGGGACAGAAGGTTCTGGTGGCGGATCTGGCCACGGTCAGGGAGAACGTGACCGTGGGAGACTTCACCATCGTGGGAAGAGGCGTGGCCATCGAGAACGTGTGCAAGGTGGGCGCGTACTGCAAGCTGGAGACCAACGTTTACATCACCGCCTACTCCGAGTTGGGGGATTATTGTTTCATTGCGCCCTGTGTGGCCACCAGCAACGACAACTACATGGCTCGGAGTGCGGAGAGGTTCAAGCACTTCAAAGGGGTCACCGTCAAGAAGGGAGGCAGGATCGGGTTGAACGCCACCATCCTGCCGGGAAAGGTGATCGGCGAGGATTCCCAGGTGGCCGCGGGAGCGGTGGTAACCAGGGACACTCCGTCCAAGAAGATCGTGCTGGGCGTGCCGGCGAAACCCTTCAGAGACGTGCCGGAGGATCAGCTTCTGGAGAACCAGTAGAGGACACCAAAACCAGCCACGGCAGTCCACAAAAACAGTCTGCTGTTTTACTTGAAACCGACGAGCAAACCCGCAGGAGGATTCGATGAACGTTGCATTCCTGGATCTGAAAAGACAATATGCTTCCATAAAGGAGGAGGTAGATCAGGCGGTCTCCGGCGTTTTGTCTCACGCCAAGTTCATCATGGGGCCGGAGGTGAAGGCCTTTGAGGAGCAGGTGGCCCAGTACTGCGGAGCCAAATCCGCAGTGGGAGTCGCTTCCGGAACGGACGCTTTGCTTCTTTCCTTACGGGCATGCGGAGTGGGCCCGGACGACGAGGTTATAACCAGCGCATTCACCTTCTTCGCCACGGCCGGAGTCATCAGCCGGTTGGGAGCGATTCCGGTGTACGTGGACGTCGATCCTCGTACCTACAATATCGATCCCGGCCAGATCGAGAAGAAGATCACCCCCAAGACCAAAGCCATAATGCCGGTCCATCTCTACGGACAGTGCGCGGACATGGACTCCATAATGGAGGTTGCCAATAAGCACAGCCTGATGGTGGTGGAGGATGCGGCTCAGGCCATAGGAGCAAAGTACAAAGGGAAGAAGGCCGGAGCCATAGGCCAATTCGGCTGTTTCTCCTTTTTCCCCAGCAAGAA
>CAYMNI010000180.1:0-5253 GCA_964391755.1 uncultured Ignavibacteria bacterium | reverse complement strand
TTCGACATGGCGGTCAACTTCGCCGGGCTGGAGGATATTCACATGACCAGAGGCAAGGCGGGCGTGGGAGGAACTTTCCACGAGGTAGGCAGGGTGCTGAAGCCTTCCGGCCTCTTCTGCTTTGCTGTCATGCCTCCCGATGAGATGGAGACCGAGGCCCAAAAGATCGAAGTGGCTTTGTTTTCCTATATATGCGACGCCACCTGGCTGAGTTCGGCAGAGTATGAGAGAATGCTTGAGAACGCGGGATTCGCACTGATGGGAAGACAAAACTACTACACCGGCAAGAAGCTGACCTTAGAACAGGCCAAGAGAGAGGTTCAGTTTGCGATAAAAAACGATCCGAAGATATACAAGATCACCACGCCGTCCTTTGAAGAAGTCTGGGCCAAGTTCGGACAGCGGATCGAAGAGCACGGTCTGGGGCATTATTCCAAGATGGTATCGATGATCGGCCGGAAACGGGATCGATCTTCTCTTAAGACATAGCGGAAGGTCTCGACCTTATTCAGTGGAAACCTTCCTTCGGCCCCTCGGTTTCACTCGGGGTGGTGAGCCTGTCGAACCAAAAGCTCGGGACAGGAAAGGTTTCCGCTACCACTGTCCCGTTGTCCAACAAACACGAAGCAACCTCCCTTCAGAAGCTGCAATTTTGCTTTTGATTTTCCTTCGGATTCTGTATATTCAGTTGGTAGAGTTGATCAAATCCCAACAGATAGGCAAAACACCAAGGGATAATGTCTCCCTTCCGACGCAGAGTGGGCAGCTCTTGGGAAAAACCAGAGAGGGTGTCCGATTTATGACCATGATTGCGGTGGGCTATCCCACCAGCCAATCTTCACCGCCGGTGCGCCGTCCTCTGTCGGACGTGGTGTTTTTCGAGAAATGGAAGAAAAAATGACGATCTCCCGGTAAGATCGGAGTGGATCAGATGATCAGGCCGGTAACGGAGAAAGATTTCAGCCGGGTGGCCGAGCTTCTTCATCAACTGTGGTCGGACAAACAGATGGATTATGAGGAGATGAGGAAGGTGGTGAAAAAGTACATCAAGGATTCGAACTATCACATCTATGGATATGAAGACCAGGGAATCCTCGTGGGGTTGGCTACGGTGTCTTTTCGATGGGCTATGTTCTACGAGGGAAAAGTGGCCACCATTGAGGAACTGGTCATCGACCAAAAACATCAAGGTAAAGGGATCGGAACCAAACTGGTGAAGTTCGTCGAGGAGAAAATCGTCAAACCAGGCAAAGCCAAAGGCATCGAACTGAGCTCCGATCTGCGCAGGAAATCAACTCATGCATTTTGGGAAAAGCTTGGATATCCCAAGCGGGCGTTTGAGTTCAGAAAGAAAGTCAGGTAGAGTCTCTCCACAGGGCCCTTTGGAACCGGAAAGGGAAGAATGAACAGAACGTGTCGACAGTACCTCAATTGGGCCGAGGCCTTAGGTCGGATACCTACCGAATCGTCATCAAGCAGCCAACCATATTTTAAGAGGAGTTGGAGAATATGAGACGTTTGCACTGGCAGGTGGTGCTGGGCATCGTTTTGGTGGCGTTGTCGGCCGTTGTGTATGTGACTCACTATCTGATCTTCAGAGACGCCCACCACATATTCATCTACTTGATCGGCGATGTCGCCTTCGTGTTCCTTGAGGTTCTTCTGGTCACCCTGATAATCCACAAACTGCTCACCGACAGAGAGAGGCGGAGCCGGCTGGAGAAGCTGAACATGGTGATAGGAGCGTTTTTCAGCGAAGTGGGAATGCATCTTTTGACTTACTTTTCCGATTTCGACCCCAAGTTGGATCAGATCAGAGCGGAGTTGGTGGTTACCCAGGGCTGGACCGACAAGGAATTCTCCGCCGTAAGCAAGCGTCTTAAGGTTTACGATTACGGAATAGACATCCACCGGTTAGATTTAGCCAGCCTACAAGCCTTTTTGATGGACAAGAGGAATTTTTTGCTCAGGCTTCTGGAGAATCCGAATCTGCTGGAGCACGAGTCTTTTACCGATCTGCTCCGGGCTGTGTTTCATCTTACCGAGGAGCTGGGAAATAGAGAGGATGTGGCCGGGCTTCCCGATTCCGATCTGAAGCATCTCAGCAGCGACATCAAGAGAGCCTACGTTCAACTGGTTGGTCAATGGCTGGACTACATGAAGCATCTGAAGGATAACTACCCCTATCTGTTTTCTCTTGCCATCCGGACCAATCCATTTGATCGGGAGGCATCACCGGTAGTAAAATGACGGGAGGTTTGGTCTTGACAATGGTTTTCAGTGAACACATTATAATAAGTAACGTAATTTAATTTTTGCTATCCAAGGTGAAAGGAGGAAGTGCCATGCCGAATTGTCATGAGATGAAAAAGGGCGAGATCTACGTCTGCCAGGATTGCGGGTTGGAGCTTCAGGTGGTCAAGGAGTGCAAGGACGTAGGCAAACCGGCCGCTGAGTGCGGCTGTCACACCACCGCTGGGCCGTGCACTTTCAATTGCTGCGGCCAGGACATGGTAAAGAAGTAATCCTTAGCCTCTGCAGATCCGCAAATCGTTGGTATTCGGGAGAGTGTCGCCGATCGACTTGCAGTGGATGCTCTCCTTTTGCGCATTGGGTTGGCATGGCTCAGCGTGGATGCGCTTTGCCGACTAGTGAGGTCGTGTAGGTGAGGCATGTCCCAAATACCGCTCGACGGAAGAGAACCATGAACAGCATTAGTCCTGAGATAAGGCAGGAATTGCTCGAAAAAGGAGCTTCGCTGGTAGGCTTTGCCGATCTGAGCGAGCTGCCGGAGGAGGTGCGCCATTTCATGAGGTCGGCGGTGTCAATGGCAGTTGCGCTGGATCCATCGGTGATCGCAAGCATCCAGGACGGCCCCACCAAAGAGTATCATGCCGAGTACCGGCAGGCCAATGCCCTTCTGTGGGAGTTGTCCAAGTTTGCCGCGCGCCTGATAGAAGACTTAGGATGCCGGGCGATCCCCAAACGGCCCACCCACTCCGGGACCGATCCCGAGACGCAGAGCACGATCCTTCCGCATAAGACCGTTGCCACCCGGGCCGGTTTGGGGTGGATCGGCAAGTGCGCGCTCCTGGTGACCGAAAAGTTCGGTTCAGCCATTCGACTGGGAACGGTATTGACGGATGCCGAACTGGACGTGGCCGAGCCTGTGGTGGAATCGCGATGCGGTGATTGCACGCAGTGCGTAAACCTCTGCCCGGGAGGGGCGCCTTCCGGCAGAAATTGGAGTGCAGGTCTGCAGCGGGAGGTTTTCTACGACGCCTTCGCCTGTGCGAAGGCTGCCAGAGATCGCGCGACCGCCAAGATTGGAATCGACGATACCATTTGCGGAATCTGCATCGCCGCTTGCCCCTGGACAAGGAAGTACATTGAAAGCGCATCCGGCACATAAAGCGTGACTCCTGATCCTTTCACTTGTTCTTGATTTGCCCCCACCGGTTGGCTATCTTGTCTTCAAGGCGCAAGGGTAGACTACGCTTTTAGGCGGGTAACGTAATCTGTCTCCTTTCGTGGAGGCTCAAATGAATAAAGCTGATTTAGCGAAACGCATTAAGGAAGTCTCGTATTTGACCGGACAATTCACCCTGCGGTCGGGCAAGACAAGTTCGTTCTATTGGGACAAGTACCGTTTCGAGAGCGATCCTATCTTGCTGGACGCGGTGGCGGACGAGATGCGCAAGCTCTTGCCTTCTTCCTTTGATAAGCTGGCGGGACTGGAAATGGGAGGAATCCCGCTGGCCACGGCGCTTTCCCGGAAGATCGGAAAGCCAAGTCTTTTCGTCCGCAAGACCGCCAAGACCTATGGCACCTGTAACTTGGTGGAGGGTGGATTTAGACCGGGAGAAACGGCAGTGGTGATCGAAGACGTGATCACCGTCGCCGGGCAGGTATGTTCCTCGGTGAAACAGATGCGGGGACTGGGGCTGAAGGTTGAGAACGTTGTCTGCGTAATCGATCGTCAACAAGGGGGACGCGAAAACTTAAAAGAAATCGGATGTTCCTTAGCTTCGGTGTTCACATTGGACGAACTCGAACGTCTCACCGGCAGCGGGGCGTGAACTTTTCGGATTTCAAGGAGATGACCGGATGTTCCATGACATACCAAAAGAGATCGAAGAAAGAATGCATTACCTGGAGGCTCGCAGCAAGCAGGAGAAAGCAGAGGGAAGACCAATGCTGGAAAGGCTAAGGCAGGTGCCTCCCGATACAGGGAAGTTCCTGGCTTTGCTGGCGGCTTCCTCCCCGAAAGGAATCTGGCTGGAAATCGGCACCAGCGGAGGCTATTCCACACTCTGGCTGGCGCTGGCGTGTCGGCAGATGGGAAGGAAGCTGGTGACCTTCGAAGTGCTGGAGGAGAAAGTCCGCCTGGCAAGGGAAACGATCAAGGTGGCCGGAATTGAAGATGTGGTGGAGCTTGTGCCGGGAGACGCCAGGGAACATTTGGAGAAATATCGGAACGTCTCCTTCTGCTTTCTGGATGCGGAGAAAGAGTACTACCTTGACTGTTATGAAAAAGTGGTTCCCAACATGGTGCCCGGAGGACTCTTGGTCGCCGATAACGTCATAAGCCATCAGGACCAGTTGAAGACTATGGTTGATCGAGCACTGACCGACCGAAGGATGGATGCTCTGGTGGTGCCCTTCAAGAGCGGTGAGTTGGTATGCAGGAAGTTGTGATTTTCTTCTCTTGGGAGACTGCCCCTGTTACGGTCGAGCGAGGAGTGAATGAGAGACAGAAAAGAGCAGGATAGAAGGTGGCGAGGGAAAATCATCGAAGTAAATATCCTTTACAGCAGGGCGGGGGTGGCTCAGCACGTCTGGCTCGAGACTGACAACAGCCGAATTCTAGTCGATGCCGGGGATGGGATAATCAGAGACCTTCTCTCCCACGAGTTTGATCCCCTTAAGCTTGATGGGATGCTTTTCACTCACGGCCATTTCGATCATATGGGAGGTTTGCATTCCCTTCTCGGTTATTTAAGGATGATCGGCAGAAAGGAGCCGCTTCCCATCTGTGCTCCGAAAGGGTGTTTGGAGGTGTTCGGCATGGCAGAAAATTTCGCAAAGTGCTATTCCGACACCCTGCCCTTCAAAATATCTCTTAAAGAGATTCAACCGAATGAACGCTTTCGGATCGGTGATTTGACGATCGAAGCCTATCCCATGGTTCATTGCGGGAGCATCGACGAACTGGGGATGCTTGACCCGATTCCGGCATTAGGATACAGGATT
>CAYMNI010000179.1:0-5338 GCA_964391755.1 uncultured Ignavibacteria bacterium | reverse complement strand
CGATCTCCTGCATCTCACGCAGGGCGATTTCTCTGGCTCTGGTCAACTCGCTCTCGTAAGCGGCTGACCTGCCTCCGACAATGTCGGTTATCGAAGCGAAGAGATCCTTGACGATATTCGCTCCCATTATTGCTTCGCCGGTAACAATCCCCAGGTACTCTTTTATCTCCTTACCCTGGATGCTGGGGGTAGTGGTTATGACCATGCTAAAAACCTCCTTTCTGATTATGCCTGACTACGATGTATGTCTGAACTTCTTCTACGAGACTGGAATTGAACAGGTTTCGTGGGAAATCAAGGATGACAAAGACACCTGCATCTAACGAGCAGTAGGAAGTCAAGCCAGTTTACGTGTAGAACACCCAGACGCCTAAGCTGGTCGGGGTAGAAGCTTCCGCTTGGACAGATCAAACTGTTGCGAAAAGACTTGTTGTCCTATCCGTTCAATCAGTTTGCGATTTTGGTTTTTCCCCCGAAGATGAGACAAAATCTAAGGTTGTGGTGACGGTGATGAGAGAGAAGTCGACTTATGGACAGTTAAATCTTGGTCTCGTAGATTCTGTATTTCTTGTAAAGCTTGGCTCCCAGAAGTCCCAGTACTCGATTCATCAGGGTGTTATCCTCCAGTACCCACGACATCTCCGCCCACTGGTATCCTCTTTTCACTCCCACATTGTAGGTCTCCACATAGAAGACCGTGTCGATTCCTCTTTTCTGATATTCGGGCACGACTCCCATGGTGATGATGCGAACGCCGTTGATCTTGTTTTTTATCTTGGTATGCCAGAGAAGCTTGAAGATTCCGAAGGGCAAGAGCCGTCCGTTCAGCTTAGCCAGCACTTGGTTGAAGTCAGGCAGAGCCAAAGAGAAGCCGGCCGGCTTTCCGTCCACTTCCGCGATGAACACCATGTGCGGGTCCACGATCTGCCTCAAGTTCTTGGCCAGATGATCGAACTCCTCATCGGTCATGGGCACGAATCCCCAATTCTTGCTCCAGGCAGAGTTGTATATCTGTTTTATCTCCAGAACCTCCTCATCGAACTGCTTCAAGTTGAGACTCCGGATGGTTATCCCTTCCTTCTTTCTGATGTTCTCCGCCATCCTTACCACCCTGGGCGGCGTGGGCAGGGTTTCATCTATGAAGTAAGCGTAAAGATCTTTGGCTTTGTTCATGCCATAGCTCTCCACAAGCTCCAAATAGTAGGGAGGATTGTAAGGCATCATTATCACCGGTGGCGAATCGAATCCCTCCAACAGGAATCCCCAATCCTCGTTGGACGAGAAATTCGCCGGGCCGCGCATGATCTCCATCCCCTTGGATTTGAGCCAATTCCGCACAGAATCCATTAGAGCTGTGGCAATGTCCTGTTCGTTCACACACTCGAAAAGCCCGAAGAACCCTACTTTCTCGTTATGCGTCTTTATATGGTTGTGATTGACTATGGCGGCTACTCTGCCCAAAGTCTCCCCACCTCTCTTTGCCAGGTAGAGAACCACGTCTGAGTGTCTGAAGAAGGGATTTTTATTTCGGCTCAGGAATTCCTTTCTCTCACCGATCAGAGGAGGAACCCAACGCGAGTCGTGAGCGTAGATTTGCCAGGGGAGTTTGATGAATTTTATCAACTCGCCCTTTGTCTGTACTGGCGTTATGTTGATGGCTGCGTCTGACATGGGCGGGGAATGGTCGGAGGAACAGAATCGAGCATCTAACCTGGTGGTTTTATCTCGGAGAATGGTAATGGGCAAATATGCTGCTCCGGGATGGTGATTCTACGCCTCCTGCACATAATAATGTAATTGAGGGATCTCGAGGACAATATGACGATGGGAATTTTGAGCTTAGATCACCCCCATCTTTTTGCCCACCCTTTTGAAAACCTCCAAAACCCTGTCCATCTGCTCGTCTGTATGGGTGGCGGTATAGCTGGTGCGCAAAAGCTGGAAACCGGGAGCGACAGCTGGGCTGATAATGGGATTCACGAATATGCCTTCGTCGGATAACATCTTCCAGAACTGGAAGGTCTTCATGTCGTCGCCGATGTAAATGGGAATAATGGGCGTTTGGGTAGTTCCGATGTCGAACCCCAAGGTCTGATATTCCTTATGCATCCTTCGAGTGATCTGCCACAATCTCTCTCTTCTCTCCGGCTCACTTTCCATGATGTCCAATGCCGCCAGGCAGGTGGCTACTGCGGAAGGCGGCGGACTGGCGGAGAAGATCAATGGCCGGGAGAAGTGTTTTATGTAGTTTATGACCCTTTCGTTTCCGGCGATGAATCCTCCCAGCGAAGCGAATGACTTGGAGAACGTGCCCATCACCAGGTCCACCTGATCTTCCAGATGGAAGTGTTCGGCCGTGCCCCGACCGCCCTCTCCCAGGACTCCGATGGAGTGAGCATCGTCCACCATCACCCGGGCGTTGTGTTTTTTGGCCAGATCGACGATCCGGGGCAGGTCGGCGATGTCCCCCTCCATGCTGAAGACCCCATCTACGGCTATCAGTTTTCCGGAGTCATTCCCGCAGTTGATCAGAACGCGGGCCAAGTCGGCCATGTCGTTGTGCTTAAACCGTACTATCTCGCCGTAAGAGAGCCGGCAGGCGTCCACCACGCTGGCGTGGACCGACCGGTCGATGATCACGTAATCCTTCCTGCCGACCAGGGTGGCGATGGTACCTAAATTGGTCTGGAAGCCGGTGGAGAAAATCAGGGCTGCCTCCATTCTCATGAACTTGGCCAGCCGGTCCTCCAGTTGTTCATGAAGCTCCAGCGTGCCGTTTAAAAACCGGGAGCCTGTGCAGCCGGATCCGAACTTCTCCACCGCCTTTATGGCGGCTTCTTTCACCTTGGGATGGGAGGTCAGTCCCAGATAGTTGTTGGAGCCTATCATGATCATATTCTTTCCTTCGATGGTCACCTCCGTATCCTGGCCGGAGGAGATGGCGCGAAAATAGGGATAGACTCCCAGACTCTTAACCTTTTCCGCCTCGGTGAATTCCACGCACTTTCGGAATAGGTCCATTTTGCCTCTGGATTCAGATTCTGTTATTTGATGGAGATTTGTCTGCCGGGATTCTTCCATAGCCTCAATCGCAGATTGTGGTCGATTCGTTCGTCTAATCTTAAGAAAACGCCACCTGCTTGTCAAGTGAAAAAGCCGCAGGCCGAAGAGAAGAGACTTATCCTTAAGAGCCTGTCATCCCCGCTTGTGAGTGGTCAAAAGATCGATTCTGAAATCGTCCAGAAAGCGTGACATGGCCTCGGCCTGTCTGTCGGTATAGCGCTTCCGGAAGTGCTTGGCGAAGAAGTCGGAGTCGGACGGCGCTTCCTTCTCGGAGATGCCATAGTAGGTGCCTTGGGAAAGGTCAGCGATTCGCATGCCCAACTTGCTTCCTCCGAAAAGGGCGCCGGTTTTTGCTTTTCCGTGGGCGGGGTTTATCACCACTATGGGGATTTTCTCTCTCCTGTAGTCCTTGGAGATTTTCAGAGTCTCCAGGTAGGCAGGTTCCTCCAGCAAATCCTCGTACTGGTGGGTCAGAGGCTCGGGGAAACAGTCGCTGATCAGCACGGCATAGGGGATGAAATTAGTTGCCCTTCTTCTCTCCTGCTTGAACACGTCCAGAGCCTTTTTCAGACCGTCCGATAAGGGGGTGAAGCCGGAAGGGACCAGACGGGACAGGTTCCCCAGGACGACTCTGAGATTATTGGTGGGATGGTTCATGATCCGGGCCGAATTCTTCTGGAAGGCTATCAATCCCAGGCGATCCCGGTTTCTGTAAGCATCCCGGTACACGATGGACAGAGCCTTGGAGATGGCGGGAAGAAAGTGATAGGTGGAGAAGCTGGCGTCGGTTATCAAAACCAAAGTGACCGCGCTCCTTCCGTGCCTGACCCACACTCTGAGATCGGAGCCTCTAAGTCTGAGTCGCGGCCCGGTTCGGTTCTTCCCCACGCGCACCAATGCCGAGATTATGCTGGGAAGTATGGCGATGTTCCTTCGGGGAAGGGTCTTGGGTTTGCGGTGACCTATGGGTCGGCCTCGGGTCGAGGTAGTGATGCTGGCCGCCCTCCTGCCGACGAACTGCCTTACCCTTTGAGGTCGGGGTTTCTTGGAGAGTTTGATCCTCCAGCGATCGAAGTAGGATACCAGTGACCGCAGCGCTTCTTTGGGATCGACTAAGGGGATATTGGAAGTATACTGCTTGACCTGAGGTTTGGACTCCGGCCGTTCATCCCCTAAGGTCAGGGCTTTTTTTTTACGTCCCTTTCTTCCCGGACTTCAGCAGAGTCTTCTCCCGCGGGTGTCGATGCTTGAATATCGCTTTCTTCCTTCCACAGCTGTCCCCATTTCCGGAGGCTCTCCTCAAAGACCTCTTTGATCTCGTCGGGGGTTGCGGGAGGCTCGAACCCGCCTTCCCGGGTTCGATGGGAAAGCGTCAAGAAGGATGCTTTAAGAACGTCTTGCTGGTCGATCATGGTTCGGGCATCCAGAGCGGCGGATGCGCAGGCGCTCTTGCAGATCACTATGTCGGGCCGTTGGCCGTCCACCTTCAGTTTGGCGCAAATCGAGGCGGCTACGCGATAAACCGGCTCCGTTACCCGCACCTTTGGAAAAAGCGCACGCGCCTCCGATATCTGCCTTTTCAACTTTTCCGCCGAGTCTTTGAACCGTTTTCCGAAGCCGGTGGGGTCTTTTTCGAAAAGCAGGTTGTTTTTGATTATCTGAACTCTCTGTTCTTCGTCGCTCACCGTCTGGATCAGGGTGGAGAGGGGGAAACGATCCAATATCTGCGGCCGCAGCTCCCCCTCCTCGGGATTCATACTTCCCACAAACACGAAGCGGCTGGGATGGGTTATGGAGAATCCCTCCCGCTCCACGGTGTTCCATCCCAGGGCCGTCACGTCCAGAAGATCGTCGGTCACGTGATCGGGAAGCAGATTGACTTCATCCACGTACAGGATATTCTGATTGGCCTGGGCCAAAAGACCCGGCTGCAGCGCCTTCTCTCCGTCCTTTAAGATTCTCTCGACGTCGATGGAGCCGATGAGCCTGTCTTCGGTGATGCTCAGAGGCAGAGTTATCACCTTCATCCCGATAGACTTTTTGGGAACCTCCTCGCCGGCTTCGAAGCGACGCTTGCAGGATTCGCACAGATACGCCTGATCCCCAACCGAGCATCCGTAGGGGCAGTCGGCCACGATCTCCACCGGCGGCAGAACCTCCGCCAGCGCGTGCACCGCTGTGCTCTTGCCTGTGCCCTTGGCGCCCCGAATGAGAAGCCCCCCGATTCGCGGGTTGACCACGTTCAGCAGCAAACCCAGCTTGAGTTCGTCCTGGC
>CAYMNI010000178.1:0-5341 GCA_964391755.1 uncultured Ignavibacteria bacterium | reverse complement strand
TTCTCCCCGTGCTTCTCCTTGACCCAATTCATGGCCTGCTCGACTCCATCCGCGTGCTCGTAGAATCTGGTTTCCAGTTCTTCTTTGGGAATCTTGGACACCACCAGAATGTCGAATCGCTTGAGCACCTTGGCGTTGCCCACGGCGGTGTGTCCGCCCACCACGATCTTGGCGGGGTCGGTATTCAGCAGCTCATCCAAAGACGAAGCCTCTTTGAGCCACTTGGCGAAGGTATCCGATCCGATGCCCTCGCTGCATTCGGAGATCAAAACGATGGTGCCGCCTTCCTTGAGCACCAGCTTGGCATTGTTGATGGTTTTCTGCGACTGATACAGGCTGACGTCTTTGGGATAGCCACCGGCGCAGGCGAACACCACGTCGGCTTTCTCCTTGAACGGAACCATATACAAATCGCGGCAAGCTTTCCAGCCTTCATCGTACGCCTTGTCCAGATCGCCGGCTACGATTTTGACGATCTCCTTTTTGTCGTTTATCACCACGTTCAGGAGAAAATCGACCCGGGCTTTTTTCGCGGCCTGGTCCATTTCATCCGAGATGGGATTGCCTTTGGTCTTGGCTATGTCCACCTGGGGATCGACAATCATGGCGTGGTTCTTCCTGATGGTCTCCCGCGCGACTATTCCCGGCAGGATTCCCTTTCTTCCGCCGGAGAAGCCGCCGAAGTAGTGGGTGGTGATCAAGCCGGTCATCACCCGGACGTCGGCATCCACCCAGACTTGGTCTATCAGAAGCTCGTTTCCGGTAGAGAGCATTCCCAACGACACGTTATTCTTATCGCAATCGTGGCTGATGACTTCGTATTTGTCCACGATCTCCTGGCCGTAATTGTCGACGTCCTCCTGTTTGGTGTGCGCCCTGTGTGCTCCGGTTCCCACCAGAAACTTTATGTCCTGGTCTTTGATCCCTGCAGCATGAAGTTCGTCGATTATGGGAATGAGCAGATTGAAGTTCGGCCTGCTGTAGGGGCAGCCCCGGGTGTAGTCAGAGACGACTATGCAGGCGGTCTTCTTGCCCTTGGCGATTTCGGAGAGTCTCTTTGATCCGATGGGATTGGCCAAAGCTTCCTTTTCCGCCCGGATGACGTCCGGCAAACCGGAGGATTTTTTCAACTCCAGAATGCCGATTAGGTTCTTATCGTCCAGTTCCAGTTGCGTGTGCGATGTCCCGTACTTCAGATCAATTTGCATAATGAAAACACCTCTTTAGAAGGTTTTGCGACTTCAAGAATATACCAAAACCCAACCACCTTCGCAAGAGGATTTTGTGAAATCTTTCACCTAGAAGCGAAACAACCTTATTTAAATAGAAAAGATGCCGCAGGGGTAATGTTTATCTGGCCTCGGTATGATTACCGTTCGGTCTTTGTACGAAATCATATTTGCCAACCTTAAGAAGTGCCAATATCAACAAGTGTACATATGGGACCGTATAGTCGTGGAAGAACATCAGAGAGTGAGCGACTCTGTGTCTCAGATTATAGCCTGCTTTCTCCACCAATAGGAAGCGAAAGAACAACAGATCATCCGCGTCGAAGAGCGACTCGATTGCTTCCTCGTAAAGAAGCGCATGGATAGGTTTCTCTCTTCTCACGGGTCTACCCTTCTTGTCCTTGGTGACGTAGGAGGTTGGTGTGTTCGAAAACTCGCAAATATCTCTGAACAAACCCTCAAACTTCAGGGTGAGAGAGTCGACGCATAGCACCAGATTGGGCAAGTAGTCCTGATAGGCGAGATGATACTCCACTTGCAAAAAGTATTCCTGGAGGGCGGGTGCAATCACGCTCAGCCAGGAGTATTCTACTTCTCTATTCGCCACCTTCTTGCTAATCTTCTTGCCAAACCAAGAAAACCTTTTGAGGAAGGTGAGGAGACTTCGAAATGACAGCTTGTTTTGACGAATGGCGGTTAGAAATATCTCGTTTATCAAGTACATCTTGTTTAACCTGAGTTCCCAATCATATTCACAAAGAATTCCATAATACTCCTTTTCCTTCGCATCTGTGAAATGCTGGGCAGTATGCCCGGATTGGTCAAGGAGCTCAGTATGGAAAAGGTGTGGAATCACGGAGTACTTCCTACTTTCCTCGTTCCGCTTTTGCATTGTCCTGTAGTCGGGCAAGAGTGATTTGTCTAGCATCAAGATCTTTATGAGATTCTGCGTAGATTCCTTCTTTACAATTTTGGCAGCTATGTCTCTGCATCTTTTCACGTGTTCTGTCAGATCCACAGGTGTCCTTATTTGAGTCAATTGCATGGAAGCCTTCAGCTCTCTATATTTCTTCTCCAGAAGGGCAACTTTGTGCTTGTGGCCGAGCAACTTGTAGCTTTCTATCGCGCGCTCCAGGTAAGTGGTGGCGGCTAGAGCTGGGTTTTTCTCCGCATCGTTGACCAAAGTCTCCCACAATTCAGCAATCCGCTGTCGCCAATTGTGCGTTGTTTTGCCGGTTCTACCGTCGACTCTCTCGCCAAGTTCAAGCATATTTATTGCGGCATGGTGATTTCCGGATTTACTCAAGGAATTTGCTACTCGCCAGCAGATTTTCTCGAATCCAATGAGGCTCTTTTCGCTGAAGTCCTTTCTGTTTTCCAACATCAAGCTGATGAGATTAGCTCGAAGGGCAAATGAAGAGCCACTTCTGAAATTGAATCCGAGCACCAGTCTTCTTACCTCTGATTTTACCTTGGCGAGTTTGCATTTTGCCTTCTGAGATATGAAGTAAGCGTTCCGAACGGCGCTGCGAATGTCCAAGCCGTAATGTCCTTCAGGGTCCCTCCTGCCCTTTCGCTCATACACCTGTACAAGCTTGAGGTGCGACTCTACAGCCATGCTTGCGTACTTCCTGTGCTTTGCCGGGCTGCACCAGATTATCTGTGCGTAGCGTGCCTTGAGCAAGGGATTAGACGTAGCACAAAACCTGGCAATCAGATATTCGTATTTCCTTTGGTGGAATTGCCGTAGGGTTGGATACTCAACGATTTTGCCCTGTTCATCGGTCGAAGCAAATGTGGACTTCACGCCTCCGTCAATCAGCACGAAATTGAAGAAATCCACCTCCCATTGAGCTTTCTCAGTCTGGTCAGAGTCATTTTCTTCATGCTTGCGGTCTCTCAACTTCTGGAACAAGCTCCCGATCTCGTGGTCATACTTGTAGTCGGTAGCGCATTCCTCTAGGTGGTCATGAAGAGATTTGAGGTCTGTGAACTGTTTCAATTTAGCCTCCCCTGATAGACATTCTCTCTCGTTGGAGATTCTAGTCAACTATTGATACGAAGCGATAGCTTCCTCCACGGCTTGGCGGATAGGCGTGTAGGTGATGCCCAATTCCCTCTCCGCCTTGCTCCCGTCGGCCCTCACGCCCTCTTTCATGGTCCTAGCCTGATCCATAGCCAGACCCCACAGAGGCGGTTTCTTTATCATGTCGGCCAGCCAGGTTAAAAGCCGGGCGTTGAACATAGCCAGCCAGTTGGGAAGGCTCATCATTGGCAGCCGAACTCCGGAAATATCGCGGACCATCTGGTTTATCTCTCCGAAGGTCAGTTGGTGCTTACCTGCAATATACCTCTCACCGAGGTTGTTCTCTTTCTCTACCGCCCTGACGATGATCTCGGCCACGTCTCTCACGTGCACGAAGCTGAAGTAGCTGTGGTCGAATATCGTGGCCGGCAGACGGCGATTGACCAGATTCTGGATATACTTGCCGGTGGCCTTGGGATCGCCGGCGCCCAGGACGGCAACGGGATATATCATCACCAGCGGCAACCCTTTTTTCTCGTAAAGCTCCCACGCGATCAAATCCCCCTCATGCTTGGTTCGAAAGTATTCGCTGAACCGGACCGGCCCCACCGTATCATCTTCACAAAAAGGGCATTCCGCAGGCTTGCCGTACACGCCGGCGGTACTCACGTGCACCACTTTCGACACGCCGGTCTCCAAAGCGGCTTCCATGACATTTCGCGTGCCTTCCACATTGACTTCCGTATAGACCTGTTTCCTCGGCTCCCAGAAAGAGTAGATGTTAGCCAGATTGATCACCCACTGGCAATCTTTCATGCCCTCCAACACGGAATTCTTGTGGGTAACGTCGCCCCGGACGATCGTAGCCCCTTGCTCCTCCAAATGAAGGGTGTTGCTGCTTTCCCTAGCCAGGCAGACAAGTTTGTGCTCGGTCTGTGCCAGCCTTTTGACCACATGTGTTCCTATGAATCCCGTACCCCCGGTGACGAAGATTTTCATCCTACCCTCCCTTCTAGGTGACAGCGCATTTCCGTTGCGGCCTTGTACGATTCGAAATAACGTCGTTTCTTCGTTCTATGCAAGGACTTTCTGCATCAAATCTTTTTGTGCTGGACCGGCACCAGCCCGGCTCCTCAGACATCTCGGTCTGTGATTTTGCCCCTCTCTGTCGGAGGGGAGTGCAATAGGAGGTGAAACATAGTTGTTTCACAACAGCCTTATCATCCCCTCCCATTCAGGGAGAGGGAATCCCGAATCTCTGCTTTGTGGTTTGGTAGATGATTAGATTTGTGTTGCGTTTTGCCGGAGGGGGTGTTAATTTAGCCACAGAAGCCAGCTTCGCTTTTTCGATCCAAGCATCCTGGAAAGCTGACTTTGTGGGGAATCGCTTTAAGCGAGAGGGAAGAAAAACAGAATGAAATCAGGAGGTGGGTATGTCCGGACACTCTAAGTGGAGCACGATTAAGCGCAAAAAAGGCAAGGCAGATGCGGCACGGGGAAAGGCGTTCACCAAACTGATCAAAGAGATCACCGTGGCCGCAAGAGAAGGAGGGGGAGATCGTGAGGGCAATCCACGCTTAAGAAGCGCAGTGCAGGCCGCCAAAGCGGCAAACATGCCTGCGGCCAACATCGACAAGGCCATAAAGAAAGGCACCGGCGAGCTTCCGGGCGTCTCGTATGAGCAGGTCAGCTACGAGGGATACGGCCCGGGTGGAGTGGCGGTGCTGGTGGAGACGCTGACTGATAACAAAAACCGCGCCGTCTCCGAAATCAGGCACATTTTCACCCGTCACGGAGGAAACTTGGGCGAAGTGGGCTGCGTGGGATGGATGTTCGAAAGAAGGGGCATCATTCAGGTGGAGAAGGCCAGATCGGACGAAGATCAACTGATGGAGGTGGCATTAGAAGCCGGGGCCTTAGATATGTCCTCCGAAGAAGACTATTTCGAGATCGTAACGCCTTTTGAGAAATTCGATGCGGTCAGAAAGGCTTTAAGTCAAAAGAGCATACCCATCGCCCAAGCCGAGCTGACCATGAGTCCCCCGACCAACATCCAGCTGGAAGACAAACAGGCAGAGCCGATGCT
>CAYMNI010000177.1:0-5343 GCA_964391755.1 uncultured Ignavibacteria bacterium | reverse complement strand
GCTCTTCTTGTTCCGATGGATATATTCTATGGGGTCCTCAATGGTCAGGATGTTCTCGGCGCGGTTTGAATTGATATGATCTACCATCGCCGCCAGGGTGGTCGACTTGCCGCTTCCGGTGGTTCCGGTGACGACGATCAAGCCCCGCCTATCGTTGGCCAGCTTCTTCAACACCGGGGGAAGATTGAGCTCCTGGAAGGACGGTATCACCGTATTCACCGCGCGCAGGGCAATGCCCACCGTGCCTCTCTGCCGGTAGAAGTTTATTCTGAACCGTCCCATTTTGGAGACGCTTAAGGCCAGGTCCAACTCGTTTCTCTGCAGGAACCTCTTCTTCTGCTCCTCGCTGAGAATCTGATTCATTATCTCTTCCATCTCCTGCGGCGCTATGGGCTCATCGCTGATGGTACGAAGCGCGCCGTCGATCCTCAACGTCGGCTTTACGCCGATCCTGAGATGCAAATCCGAAGCCCTGGTGGAAAGCACCTGCTCCAACATCTGTTTCAGCGTCATGGTTACCCCTCCTTTTATCAAGCCCTGATTTTCGGCATAAGCCATTGCCGAATGTGCGGAGCTATCCGTTTCACCTGTCCATTCATTTGAAGGCTTTCTAACCATAACTTCGGCTTAATTCTATCGGTTATTTACTGTCGGCCAGGATATTAACACTGGGCTTTGCCAAACTCACTTTTCTGGATTAACCCGTAATTCGAAAGCAAGCCCGCGGACTTCTGTGGAATCAGAAGACTTAAGTTATGCCGGCTCGATTAAAAAGAGAGTCTGTCCGAACTCCACCGGCTTGCCGTTATCCACCAAAATCTTGGCCACCCGGCCTGCTACCTCACATTCTATCTCGTTCATCAGCTTCATGGCCTCGATTATGCAGACCACTTGCCCCACCGATATCTGCTGATTCAGTTCCACGTATGGCTTGGCATCAGGAGCCGGCGCCCGGTAGAAGGTTCCCACCATGGGGGATTTTACGGGCACGTGATGATCGGTGCCCTCCGCCTCGGATTTCGCCGGTGGATGGGCCGGAGACTCGACGGTGGATGGAGAGGAAGCCGGCGCAGCCTTAGCCGGTTCAGGCTTAGGCTCCAGAACGACGTTGGTGGTCGGATTCTCCGAACCGGCGGGATTCGACTCTCTGGGTTTCTTTGATATCCGCACCTTCTGTCCCCAACCCCACACTTCCAGTTCTCCGATATCTGATTCTTCCACCAGCTTCATTAGTTTTCTTATCTTTGATACCCACATAAGTACCCCCTCCCGATTGAGGGTTTGACTATGTGAAGCAAAAACGTAAAACTCAAGAGCTGTGGCCAGGTTCAAACCTCAGCCACCGAATTACCCCGCCAGGTTCTACAGTTCGATCATCTCCTTGGGTGAGCTGTTGAGGACTTGGTTCCCTCTGGCCGTTATCAGAATGTCGTCTTCTATTCTCACTCCACCCCAGTCGGGTATGTATATCCCCGGCTCGATGGTGATCACCATCCCCGGCTTCAAAAACTGTTGGTTGGTAGGATTGACTGCCGGATTGTCGTGTATCAGAAGCCCGATTCCGTGTCCCAGCCCGTGTCCGAAGTACTTGCCGTAACCTGCCCGCTTGATAAGGCTCCGCGCCGTCTTGTCCAGATCGCAGGCCTTCATTCCGGATCGGGCTCTGCTTATGGCCAGCTTCTGAGCCCTGAGTACCGTGTTGTAGATTTTCTTCTGTCTGGGATTAGCCCTCCCCACCATTACGGTTCTGGTCAAATCAGCCGTGTATCCGTCATAGACCGCGCCGAAGTCCATGGTAACCAACTCGCCTCCCCGGATCTTCTTGCTCGTGGCCACACCATGCGGTAGGGCTGATCTTTTTCCGGAGGCCACGATGGTCTGGTAATAGGGCGTGGATGAGCCCCCTTTTTTCATCCTGTACTCCAGCTCCGCAGCGATGTCCAACTCGCTCAAACCGGGCCTTATGAAATCGAGAATCTCGGAAAAGGCACGGTCGGTTATCCGGACCGCCTTTTTTATCTTGGCCACTTCTCCGTCGTCCTTGACCACGGTGAGCGATTCCACCAGTTTTTCCGTGGAAACCAGCAAGCATTGGGGCAGAAGCGACCGCAGCATGCGGTACACCTTGCAGCTTAAATAATCCGCCTGGAAGCCCAGCTTGATTCTCTTCCCCCCCACCTGTGGCAGATCGGCCAGTGAGGAAAAAAGCTCCCTCTGCACCACGGTCACCTTCATGTTCTTGACCTGCTGCCCGGCCTGATCTTTGTACCGGAAGTCGGTCAAAAAGAGACAAGCTTCGGGCGAAGCCAAAATCAGCCCGTTGGTACCGCTGTAGCCCGAAAGATACCTGACATGCGGAAGGAAGCTCACCAGCAGCAAATCCAGGTTCTCTTTCACCATTATCTTCTGCAGCCGTCTGACTCGATTTTTCATGTTGACGAATCTCCCTGGTTGGGCATATCCAATTTGGGTTTGATAAACCTTCTTGAACCAAGACGTGCCTCCAACTCGGCAATGCGATCTGTTATTACCTGGCTGGAGGTATCACGTTTTCGTATCCTTCGGTATATCTCCAAAGCCATCCCCACGTGTCCCTGCTGCGCGTAAACTTCTGCCAAGCTCTTTGTTTCGAAAAAGATCTTCTTGTCTTTCCCGGAGACATTGGTGGCAGGGGCATCTTCTCGGGTGCTTTGATCCACCTCATGCACTATATTGTCTTCGACTGGCATTGATTCCAAAGACATCCTCCCTCCCGACACCCCCTGATCTTGAAAACGATAATATCTCCCGTCCTGCCTGTCAAGGGAAATTTGCCGGTAACGGGCTGACGGCAACAGCAAAGCAGATAGATTATCGATGCCCGGTGCCCGACTGCAGCCCTCCGGGCGAATAATGAAGGACTTGCAGGTGGCACTTACCAAAGTAATGGTTCGCACAAAGACTTAGTCGACCTGCGGAAGAATCGAAGAGGATTACTGCACGTCCCCACGGCGGGAGGTTATCTTCCTGATGATTTTTTTAGTCGATCTTCCGGGCAACTGCTTCACCCTAACCACCCGGCCACCGTTCGACTCCACCACTTCCTTTCCCACGATCTGGTCTTTGCCGTAATCTCCACCCTTCACCAGGATGTCGGGCACCAGAGCGGATATGACTTTCTGCGGCGTATCCTCTCCAGCGCCGCTAAAATCTCCGCGCGATCGTTCTGAGGTAAAATCGGCCTTTTTTTGCCTTTGATCCTTCGAACCGACGAATCGCTGTTTAGCCCCACGACCAGCACGTCCCCGAGAGATTTGGCCTTCCTCAGACAATGGACGTGGCCTCTGTGAAGGATGTCGAAACACCCGTTGGTGAAGACCACCTTCTTTTTTTGTCTCTTCAGCCGGCTTTTTATCTTGACCAGTCGACTTAAGTTTATAGTCTTGGGTGATGTGACCATGTGCCTCTGGATGCGCTGAACACGCATTCGGATTTCAATTTCCATTCTGCGCGGAATTGATGAAGTCGTCGAGGTCGTCCATTAAATCTTTTTGGCTCACTTGTGCCGTGCCCACTTCCGCCACCACCAGACCGGCGGCATGATTGGAGATTAAAGCCGCCTCCCGGTAATCGGCTTTGGCGGCGATGGCGCAGGTAAATGCGGAGATCACCGTGTCTCCGGCGCCGGTCACGTCGTACACCTTTTTGGCTCTGGTGGGAAGATGGGTCAATGTCCGGTTTTCCTCGAACAAAGACATGCCTTTCTCACCCCGGGTGATGAGCAGAGCTTTAGCCTTTAGTCTTTCCAGCAGTCCCCAACCGACCTCCTCCAAGATGGCATCGTTTCTTATTCTCTTGCCGTAGACGAATCCCGCCTCATGGTGATTGGGAGTGATCAGCGACACCCGCCGGTAGTTCATGAAATGGGTATCCTTGGGATCCACCGCGATGAAGATGCCCTTTTGCCCGCACAGATCTATCAGTTGGGTCAGGAGAGGAAGGGTGACCACTCCCTTGCCGTAGTCCGAAATGATTATGCCGTCGATGCCTTCTACTTTCTCTTCCACCAGGCGTAGGACCTCACCCGTTACCGATGCGGAGATTTCTTCCGTGTTTTCTCTGTCTGCCCGCACCACCTGCTGGTGATTGGCGATTACCCGGGTTTTTATGGTGGTCATTCGGGAGCCGTCCGTTAAGATTCCGTCGCTTCTTATGCCCGATTCATGCAATGCGGAGATCATCTTCTCGCGGTTGCCGTCATCCCCTACGATCCCCACCAGGATGGGCTCGTCTCCCAACATCTTGACGTTCAAAGCCACGTTGGCGGCGCCGCCCAGTTTCACCGATTCTTTGGACACCTCTACCACCGGCACCGGCGCCTCGGGGGAGATACGCGATACGCTACCCCAGAGATATTCATCCAGCATCACGTCCCCGATTATCAAGATGCGATGCCCGCCCCAGTCCGAGAAGATTCGTTGGTATCTGTGCTTCGGTATTCTATCCAAGCCACCTCCCATTGAACCTGCGGGTCATTTCAGAATCCGGTTCCCGCTGAGCCCTTGCTATTGGGAAACCGCCAGCTTGATCTGACCATCCGTTCTCTGCGACTTTTCCGCAAGGTCAAGTTTTCCCTTGACATAACGACCTAATATATTAGAATGAGTGCCAAATGCAAGCACAATGTATCATAACCGGAGGAACCAATGGTGGAGGCGAAACCTCATAAACTCAACGTCGAGCTTGGCGAGAAAGAATCGGAGGGCATCTACTCCAATCTGGCCTTGATCTCTCATTCCCCTTCCGAGTTCATAGTCGATTTTGCCAGAGTCATGCCTGGCGTGCAGAAGACCAAAGTTTATGCCCGCATCGTCATGACCCCCGCTCACGCCAGGATGCTTCATGATGCCCTGGGAGCCAACATCAAGAAATTCGAAGGTCAGTTCGGAAACATCAAGGTCTTCGGAAAAGAGGAAAGGGAAAAAGGAATCGGCTTCCAGCCCCAAAAGGAGGATTGACGAACCGGTAAATATGCGCAGCTTTCGGCACTTTCGACCACGGAAGTCCGGGCCGTTGGGCTCCGCGTGAGATCTCGTCCGTTCAGGCCTGACACGACCCGCATTTTCGAATCTGGAGGAGAATACAAGTGAATAAGAATACTTTGGGCAGCTTCACCTTCGTATTGCATTCTCATCTTCCCTATGTGATTGCGCATGGGAAATGGCCTCACGGCATGGACTGGCTGAACGAGGCTTCCGCGGAGACTTACATACCCGTTCTGAATGGGCTTAACGAGTTGTTGCAGGAGGGCTATTCGCCCAAGCTCACCATCGGGATTTCGCCGGTTCTCTGCGAGCAGTTGGC
>CAYMNI010000176.1:2633-5346 GCA_964391755.1 uncultured Ignavibacteria bacterium | reverse complement strand
CTTATCTGCTTATCCCTCCAAATAGAAATTTACACAAAAGAATTTACACAATACTTAATCCCATCAGCAGAATCCCCTTCGGCCCCGTCACTCCAATGTCTTCTCCTGAGAGATGTGACTAATGTAAACTGCTAATCATAGCCAAATTGGTTCTTGGCGCAAGCACAGCTCAAAAATGCACCCGTCCGGTTCCGTTTTGAAAAATCGAGTTTTCACCCCCGGAATTATCGCCTGGCGACCTTTTTGGACTTAAGCTATACATTCTACTAACCGATAATAAAAAGGAACTGAAACCCTTACCGGAAACCCGCCCCGAAAGGGAATAAGTATGTCAGGTGCACACCCCCAGAAGGAAGTTGAAGCCGGGAAAGACGCAAGTCCCACTCCGAGTGAAATTCCTCATGAAACCGACAAGCGTCGCCCGCAGCAGACCAAGCCGGAGATCGACCTGGACGACACCTTAGCCCAGATGGAATCCATCTTCGAACAGGTGGCATCCGCTCAGCCCAGATTGGACCAGGAGAAATCCGGTGCATCCGAGTCCACCCGGGTGAGAAGGGACGATTTGGAGGCTTTGTTGGACATCAGCAAGGCCATCAACTCGACTTTGGTTTTAGACGACATCCTGCAGATGGTGATGCGACGGGCTATCAAGCTTCTGCGTGCCGAGCGCGGATTTCTAATGCTGCTGGATGAGGAGGGCAACCTTCAGTTCAAAACCGCTCACAACATCTGCAAGGAGTCCCTCTCCAAAGAGGATTTCCGCATCTCCATGTCCATAGCCTCCAGCGTGGCCAAAACCGGCAAATCGGTCTACACCTCCGATGCCCAGCACGACGAAAGATACTCCAAGCAGAAGAGCGTGGTCGAACTTGATTTGAAGTCCATCATGTGCGTCCCGCTCAAGAGCAAGGAGAAGATCATAGGAATTCTCTATCTGGACAACAGCTCCAAGAGCAACATCTTTCTCCAGAGCGACCTTTACCTGTTCGAGCTTTTCGCCGGACAGGCGGCCATCGCCATTGAGAACGCCAAGCTCTATGAGAACCTGCTGGCGATGAAGATCTACACCGAAAACGTGGTCAACAAGACGCCGGTGGGAATAGTGGTGGTAGACAATGGCCTGAGAATAACCATCGCCAACAGAACCTCTCAGGAAATATTCGAAAAGGCGGGGTGGAAGGATGACTCCGACCGTCAATCCCTGAAGAATTTGCCCCTTTTTGATTTGGTGCCTCCGGAGGAGAAGACCCGGTGGAAGAAGATCTGTTACCAAGTGCTTTACACGGGAGAGCCTTTTGAGGAGGCCAAATCCTACCACCGATTCGGATCGGAGGAGGTGGCTTTGTCTCTGAAGGCAAGCCCCTTAAATGGTCACGACAACCGCATTCTGGGGCTGATCCTGGTGATCGAGGACATAACCGAGAAGGTGATTGCAGAGAAGTATCTGATCTATTCACAGAACCTGGTGGCCAAGGGAGAGATGGCAGCCACCATAGCCCACGAGCTGAACAACTATTTAACCCTCATCCTCAATAACGCCGAACTTCTGCCGCTTAACCTGGAGAAGGGGGATCGCGGCCGGGTGGCCAACAACACCAAAGCCATCCAGGAGAGCGTGCAAACCATGAAGCGGTTCACCGACGGGCTGATGGATTTCTCCAAGTTGGAGACCAGGATTACCGAATACAATCTGCGCACGCTGATCGAGGACCTCATCTTCTCCTTAAAGCCGCAGAGGCAGTTCTCCGCCATCACTTTTGAGACGCAGTTCGACCCCGACTTGCCCACCCTGCACATGGACGTAGGTCAGATTCAACAGGTGTTTTTAAACGTGCTGAACAACTCGGCCGAGGCCATGGCCGGACTCCCTCAGCCGCAGGGAAATATCACCATCACCGCCTCCCATTCCAAGAGAGAAAAGCTGGTGGAGGTCAGGATATCGGACACCGGTCCGGGAATCCCGGCGGAGCTTCTCCCCAAGGTCTTTGAACCTCACTTTACCACCAAGAAGGATGGACACGGATTCGGGCTGGTGATATGTGAGAGAATCATAAAAAACCACAAGGGCGAGATATCAGTGGAGAGTTCCCCGGAGGGGACCACATTCATCATCACCCTTCCGGTCAAGAAGCCTGAAACGTCCGCAATCGGATCGGGATGATCCTTTATCGGCAAGACCAGACATGGATGTTGACCGGGACTGGTTCTGCCTCCTATCCCCGTATCGATTAAAATGCCCCAGCAAAATGTTTCACAAGTCTTTTCCGGCCGCTACCAGATACTGAGCGAATTGGGTGAAGGCGGCATCGGGAAGGTATATCGGGCACACGATAAGTGGATCCGCAAGGATGTAGCTCTCAAAACGCTCTGCTCCCACACGATTTCTCCTTCACAGTTGTCGGATTTCAAAAACGAGTTTCTGCTGGTGTCCGGACTCAGACATCCGGGGGTGGTGGAGGTTTTCGATTTCGGCCATTCCGAGATTAAGGCTCGGTCGGGCGAATCGATTCCCTATTTCACCATGGAATTCGTGGAGGGAACCGGCTTGGCAGAGGTGTGTGCCGACCTGCATGACCCACAGCCGGCGCGGGCCAACTTCCGGAAGCTGAGTCGTCTGATCTGGCAGATCTGCGATATCCTGGAATTTCTCCACCTAAGAGAGATAGTGCACTGCGATCTGAAGCCGGAAAATATCAAGATAACCAAAAGG
>CAYMNI010000176.1:0-2533 GCA_964391755.1 uncultured Ignavibacteria bacterium | reverse complement strand
TCCTTTTGTCATGATCGTGGAGAACCTGCAATGGGTGGATCCATCCACCCTCCAGTTCCTTCAGCGTTTTCAACAAGAAATCGACAGGAGCAAGGTTTTCCTATGTTGCACCGTATGCCGGGAGAAACTGTCGAAAAACGCCCCTACGGCAGATTCCATCAACCATTGTCTGGCGAACAAAGAAAACGGACATCTGATACTGGAGAGATTCGACTCCCCCGAAACCGAGTCGTTGATAACATCCAAGTTCCCCCGGAATCGGTTTAAGCCTGAGTTCTTCGCCTGGGTTCACCAAAGAACCTCCGGCAATCCTTTCTTCGTGCTTGAACTGCTGAAGTACCTGCTGGAAGAGGGTTTGATCTCTCCACAGGATTCGGCCTGGGTCGTGGATTTCAAGGGCCTGGATAAGTCCGAGGTTCCCGCTACCATCGAAGCCGCACTGATGACCAACCTCAAACGTTATCACCAGAGAATTGTGGATCTCTTGAGCATTCTGGCGGTGATGGGTAAGAGATTTACCCTTCGACTGTTGAACGGATTGGCGCTGCTTTCTGAGGATGAACTTTCTGAAACTCTGTCTTCCTTAACGCAGGATCGACTGCTCGACAGAAAGGAGGAGGCGGGGGAGCAGGGAGTCTGGTACGAATTCGCCAACCAGAGCCTGCAGAGCCTCCTCTATCAGGGGTTGGATCGGAAGAAACGAATCGATTGGCACCGAAGAGTCGCGGATACTCTGGAGATAGAAAGCTCGGGGGAAGATCCCCAAGCGATTTTCGAGATAGCCCATCATTATCTCAAGGGAGAAATGCCACAGAAGGCTTATCACTTTGCCTTACTGTCCGCAGACAGGATGCAGCAGAGGTTCGCCAACGACGAGGTATTGACCTATCTGGAAAACGCCATACAGGTCTCCTCGGCAATTCCGGACCGGCAGGAAGCCCAAAGAAAGAGAACAGAGGCTCTGATGAAGAGAGCCGGTTTCTGTGTGAAGGTGGGGGAACTCAATCAGGCGGAAAAGGACTATCTGACCGTAGTACGGCAGATGGAGAATCGGCCGGATCTGAAAATCTTGGTCTCGGCCTACAACGGGCTGGGAGAAGTATGTCGACTCAAGCACGATCATGAGAAGGGCATCTCTTATCTTAAGCAGGCCATGACGGTACACCAGAAGCTTAACGATCCATTCGAGCTGGCGCATACTCTGAGCTTCATGGGGCTGCTGTATTGGATAGACAGCCAGTACGACACGGCGCTGGAGTACTTCCACCAAGCCTTGGAGATAGACCGGAGCCTGGGCAACCGATTCTACGAGGCCAATACCTTAAACAACATGGGCTTGGTCTATTGGTCGAAGCGGCAGTACTCCCGGGCGTTGAAGCACTTCACCGACGCTCTGACCTTCTATCGCGATCTGGACAACAAGGAATGGCTGGCGCGCACTCAGAACAACATCGGCGCCACTCTTTTCGAAATGGGGGACTTCGAGAAATGCGTGGACCACTTCTTGGAATCGTACAGAATCAACGGACAGACGAAAAACGAAAGAGAGATGGCCTTCAACCTGGAAAACCTAAGTGAAGCCTATCGGAAGATGGGACATCACTCGGCCGCACTGGACTATGGTCGAAGGGGACTGAAGTTGGCCACGGAAATCGACTTCACCGACAGGGTGGGGCGCATATTGAAAGGTTTGGGGATAATCCACTTGGAGCTGGGTGAGTACCGCCAAGCCGGGGACTATCTCCAGCAGGCCACGAAGGTAGCCGACGACATAGGGGACAAAGAGCTTAAGATTTCGATCTTGCTCGACAGAAGCAAGCTTGCGGTGATTCTCAATGATTCCAAAACGGCATCCCGGTGTTTGGAAGAGGCGGGGAGTATCATACGCTCCTTAGATGACCAGAAGTCTCTGATTACCCTCTATCAGATCAAGAGCCACCTGGAGAGAGAAAAGGGGCAGCCGGAGCAAGCATTGCAGCTTCTAAAAGAGGCCCTGGTCCTGGCGGAGAAACTGAACCTGGGAGAGGAAACCTTCTCGCTGAGCTTGGATTGTGCTCAGATGTACCTGGGCCGGGGGGACCTGGACAAAGCTGAGGAATTGCTTGACCGGATCGGCCGATCGGGTTTGGAGCGCTACGCCTCGCTGGAATGCATATTCCATTTGATTAGGGGAAAGACAGAATGGACTAAGGGCCAGCCATCGTCGGCACGCCGATCATTCGAAGCCGGCATCAAAAAGGCTCAGGAAGTCAATAGCCGGGAGATTCTGTGGAGTATGCATCACCATCTGGGCCAACTTCTTCTGTCTTTTCGTGACGTCGAGGGGGCCTACCGTGAACTAAAATGTGCAGCAGATATCTTAAGACAGTTGAGTGAGGGGATTGCGGACCAGGGATTGAAACAGAGCTACTTAAACGAATCGAAAAAACAAAAGCTGCTTACGGATCTTAAAACAGTGGCCAAGGAACTCATCGGGGAACCCAGGTTGACCTGAGGGAAAAACAGACAAACTTGTGAGGATTGAAATCTAAAA
>CAYMNI010000175.1:0-5355 GCA_964391755.1 uncultured Ignavibacteria bacterium | reverse complement strand
GAAATTCAGAGAGGACCTCTTCTTCCGTTTAAACGTCATCTCCATAACGCTTCCTTCTCTGTCCAAGAGAAAAGAAGACATCCCGACCTTAGCCAGTCACTTCCTGCAGAAGTTTAACCAGGAGATGAATAGGAGGATAAGCTCCATAGATGCCGCTGCTCTGGATATACTTTCGAGCTACTCCTGGCCGGGGAATATCAGAGAATTGCAGAACGTGCTGGAGAGAGCAGTAGTCCTGGCTCCCGGCGAGACGATTACAGACGACCTTCTGCCGCCTCAGTTGAGCCAGAAGGGGAAGGAGGAAATCTCGCCAGGGATTTCCTTGGAAGAGGCAACCAAGAAGTTCAAGCGGGATTTCATCGCTCAGACTCTGTCTCTGACCAGCAACAATCAATCCCAGGCTGCCAAGCTTTTGGGAATTCAGAGGACCTATCTGAACAGGCTCATCAAGGATTTGGAAATAGGCTTGGATTCCTCTGAACAATGAGAGTTCGCTAGTCAAGAGTTAAACCCTTCTTTGTTAGTATAGGATTATACCCTTTCCCTTTTTCTACGGTTCAGAACGTAACTCCTGCCCGACTATTCATCTATATCGCATGGTATGAACTCTCCAAACAACTATTGTACAGTAGAACTTCGAGCCACCCGGCTGATGGCGGGATCTTAAGCGAGCCTTCAACCGTGCTCCGGTTTTCTTCCTCAATCATCCTGCTGACCACTCGATTGTGATTCGAAGGGGTACGTCTAAGAAACTAAACAACAGATTAAGTTATTCATAATCTAACACACGTGTCTACTCTTCTATAATAGAGTTCTCAAGTAGACCATTAGATCGGACATACGCTCCGCGACTGCACATTTCTATCTCCTTTGTGGTCAGGCGATTGATTGATCCAATCACTTTTCTTTGATACTCTTCTCTTTTGGCACGTTTCCTGCGATCCTCCTCAAACAGGAACCTTTAAAAAAAGGAGGATCAAATGTCCGCAATTGACGAAAAATACCGGGAGCTGGGAGGACCATCTGGTTTTCTCGGAAGGCCGCTGGGCAGAGAGCGCCGCTGTGAGCATCATACCAAAGGTTTCTTTCGGTACTTCGAAGGGGGTGCCATCTTCTGGCGCCTGGATACAGGAGCACACGAGGTCCGCGGTACGATCAGGGAGAAATGGAAAACACTCGGTGAATACCACGGTTTTCTTGGTTTCCCCATAACAGATCAGATGATCGCTCCTGACGGCGTGGGCCGTTACAATCATTTTCAGAACGGTTCCATATACTGGACGCCAGAGACAGGTGCTTGGGAGGTTCACGGTGCTATCAGGGAAAAGTGGGCCAGCTGGCATTGGGAAAGAGGTGCCCTCGGTTATCCGGTAAGTGACGAGATGGATACGCCTGATGGCGGGCGTTATAACCGTTTTCAAAAAGGCTTGATCGTCTGGACGCCGGAGATGGGTGCGCATGGTATTGGTGAAGACGGGGTAAATTTGGATCCCCTGGTGGATTTCGAAAAACTGGCAGATGCACCACAATACAAAGATCTGGAGCCACTTAATACGCATTATGGTAACTTCAGGGAGTTCTATGAAATCGTCAAAGAAGACCACAAAATCGATCTGAAGCGCAACGTTAACACTATAACCAATGAGAGGAAATATGTGGGGTGGCAGGTTGCCGACTTCTGGGACGGCAACTTAAGATTGAACGGCTACCAACTCTCTCCGGGAGAGCGTTTGATAATTACCGTTGCCCAAATCCTCCTGATGCAGTGGCACTTGAGGGACCTGAAGAATCATGACAAGGCCAGGACTAGCCAGATCACGAAATACTGCAAAGGGTGCTTCAAAAAGAGAAAGAAACCAAAAAAGGATGGGAAATGGAAGTGGATTTACCATGGTTGGTGTAGTGAGTTCGTGTCTTACGTCTATAGGAGAGCCGGTGTGCCGGTTGATGGCGGTAAAGACTACTGTTTCTGGTGCAATGGTTCCAGTGTTCGGAGAAAACCAGGTTGGTGTGTCAGAGACGTTAAACACTTCGAGGAATACTTCAGGAACAGAGGCAGGTATAGGAAGATTCAGGATGTACGGGGAAATCCAGCTGAAGATCCCCAACTCGGTGACTATCTGAAAGAAAAGAGTCATTCTCAGCTTATCCTGGGCACTAAGCTGATTGGGGATAATGATCCAAGAAAGCCACACAATCTGTCGCTATGCGTAATAGAAGGAAATGCTGCTGGTGGTGGAGCTCCCGAGGGCAAGAACAAATCAGTCCGAGTACGATGGCGAATAGACATCTATTCTGAGGAGATTCGTGGCATCGGTCGGATGGGCTTGCGCCTCTGATCAAGAGAATCAGCCACCGGAATATTAACTTATCGGATGAAATGGGCAGGAGACGTTGGATAAGGATACTGTTCGTAGCAAGCTCTTCTCCAACAACGTCTCCTGCTTGGGATTAACGATAGTGATGCACTCAACCAGAAAGAGATGGAACGCTCTCTAAGACGAGTAAGAAAATCATGTTTCGAAACCTCCTCTTCAAATGAAACCTCAGGTCTTAAACCAACATGGTCTAGGAGATTGGGAGAATGTATGATCGCCTGGACTCTTGCTGGAAGAGGCAACCAAGAAATTCAAGAATGAGTTTATCTTCCGAACATTGTCCTTGACCGGCAACAACCAGTCAGAGGCCGCCAAGATTCTCAAGATACAGAAGACTTATCTGAACAAACTCATCAAGGAGTTGAGAATCGATTTAAGATCGGAAGAATCATAAATCAAAAGTTCCTTCGGTTCCATCAGGATTAACAATCCCGACCAACCACAGAAGGTAGGCACTCAAGCAGATAATCACTCAGCAGGTGCTTACTGATATCTTCCCCGACATCGTTTCTTTGTTCTACAAGACTATACAGGCAGTCCACTTTTGCATAACATTCAGCGGATCAAAATCCCTGGGTGCTTAATAAGCATCAGATTGAACTGCTTCCAACTCTCCTGCTGTCACACGATTAGATTAATTCTTTTGTTCCATTCGGCCTCACTCCCGACAATGGCAACACTTTTGCTGAAGTAGTCAGCGAACACTTTTGCAGGAGGTCTAAAATGCCGGTAATCAGGTCATTCATTCTGTGTTTGACGGTCGTTTGTATTCTATTGATGATCGCCCCGCATGCAGTGGCTGACGGTGCCAAGTCGAAGACTACAGCTTGGCAGTCGTCTCTGGTCTGTACCGTAATGCCGGTTGTGGGGAGCATCGTGCTGCTGAGCAATGGTGATGTTGACGGTTCAGCATGCACCGCAGCGGGCGTGGGGCTTGGCTCGCTGGGATTTCTGTGCGGCCCCGGAGTAGGGCACCTTTACGCGAAGAACGGGGACGCCTTCGCGAAAGGGGTGTTCATTCGAGGAGTCGGGGGTGCACTGCTCGTCTACAGCATATCGAAATTCGAGATTAACATTTTTGGCAACAGCGATGACGACAACGCTCTTCCGGCGCTGGGTATCTTGTTGGGAGCCGCCACCGTCGTGGGAAGCGCCATCCATGACATTCGTACGAGTACCAAATCGGTCGAGCAGTACAACCAGCAACACGGTTTTTCCCAGATCGAGGTACGACCCTGTTACTTCGCAAATTATGAAACAGCAGGATTGCTCCTGAGCATGCGGTTTTGAAAAGATGCAGAGAGGTGGGGGTTTGACCTCACCATATGACCTAAGTTTGATAAGTGCATTAAGGTCCGGATTCCCTCCGGACCTTTTTTCTTGGCTGAAAGTGAATTTACTCAACAATGGGTTTGCTCTGTTATCCATAATCATACATCCCGTCTACTTTTCCACAACAATCCTATCCAGAGATTCCCTCAGAACAAGATTCGCCCCAAGAAAGCGCTTTCTGGATCCTCTTAAACACCAGAAGGTTAGACGGTCTCGCAGCTTTTTTACTCCGCTCGCGCGTTGGTGGCACAAGCCTTGCAATTGGTGGTTCGCGGAAACTACAAACAAAGGAGGAGAGATGAAAAGGCTAATCATTCTTCTGGCAGGGTTCGGAGTTTTTCTGCTGGCTGGCTGCTGGCAGAATTGCAGGGCCCAAATGAAAGCTTCGATTCTCACCGGGGCTGCGCAGTTAACCGATTCCTCGGACACCCTGTCCTTGCAGGAGAGGGCGGAGAAGAACTTCACCTACATCAAGGGCGGGCCGGCCGACGCCGGGAAGGTGACCGGCGAGTTGCTGCTGGGAGGGGTCGGAGCCGCCATAGGTGGCGTGATGCTGGCACGAAAAGGCTTCGGCATAGGCAGTGAGGGCAGCGGCGGCTTCGGATGTTGTAACGTGGGCGGGATGATAGGGGCTTTGGTCGGCTACGTGGTCGGCTCGAATGTGGGATGCGCCACCGGTGTTTACCTGGTAGGGAACTCCGGCGGGGAGAAGGGATCCTACTGGGCCGGTCTAGGGGGTAGTCTTCTGGGGACTGTATTCGGTGGGTTGTGCGCTGCTGTCATAGCCCGGGACCCGGACGATGAATCCGGTGCTCTGCCGTTGCTCGTTCTCAGTGCCGCCCAAGCCGGTGGGGCGACTCTGTGCTTCAACGCCACCAGGAAACAGAGAGTGGAAGTGCCCTCAGGCTCCATGCTGAATCTGAAAGAAGGAAAGTTGGCTCTGGCCGTGCCCGAGGTGAATATCGCTGGGGATGCCTTCAACTCGGGCTGTTACAAACTCAACCTGTTTAAAGCCAACTTTTAGAGAGGAGGAAGCCAAGATGAAGATGATGCGAATACTTTGCGGAATCCTGATACTCCTTCCCGTGGCGGTGGGAGTGCAGAACAACCACTCGGATTCGCTCTTCACCGATCTGACCTTCGGGGGTGGAGCTGGCTCCTATGCCGGTCGCTACCACACCCGGTATTACAGCTACAGCCCGGGTTCCGGCTGCTGCGGTGGAGGGGGAGGTTGGCAGGACGTGGAACATCGAAAGAAAATCAGTTTTCAGGATGCCGGCTTCGGCATTGACCATCGGACATCCGAGAACTTCGGGCTGGGATTTAGGACCGGGTTCGTGAAGGATCAGCGGATCAGGCACTATCAGGACAATTACAACACCGTCCATCTGGAGTCCAAAACCAGCTGGATCTTCAACCCTTACATGTCCCTGGAAGGAGCCGGCACAGGGTTCGGAATCGGTCCGGTGATCACCAGCAACGGTCTGTATTATCCCTCTTCCAATTCGGGGGATCACGCCCAAGACGAGTTCGTCAAGAAAGTGTCGTTCAGCTATCACGCGCGCTTTGGAAACCCCAAAGCCGTCTACGCCTCAGTGAGTCGCCTGGAAAACGTCCCGCTGGTCTCCGGAGGCGGATATCTCAA
>CAYMNI010000174.1:0-5367 GCA_964391755.1 uncultured Ignavibacteria bacterium | reverse complement strand
CCGGAGAGTTGAGGTATTTGGGCTCATCCTTGTCGTCTACAACCCGGCTGCCGAATCCCACTACCTTGCCGGACAGATTGAAGATGGGAAAAGTGATTCTGTTTCTGAACCGATCGTAATAGCCGGGTTTCTCGGTCCGGGGAGCGGCCAATCCCGCCTGGTTTAAGATCTCGGCCTCCAATCCCTTGTTCCGGGCGTATCCGATAAGTCCCTCCCACTCTCCGGGAGCGTATCCCAGCGAGAAGAGCTTCTGAGTCTCCGGATCGAATCCCCTCTTATGCAGATACTGCCTGGCTCGCTTTCCGGGCGCTTCCCGGTGAAGGCTCTTGAGAAAGTACTCGTTTGCCAGCTGGTTGGCGTAGTACAGCTTGTCCAACTGCTTTTCTTTCTTGGCATCGAAGCTGTCCTTGGGCAGGGAGATGTTGGCCCGCTTGGCCAGAAGTTTAACCGCCTCCGGAAAGCTCAGTTTCTCGTGTTTCATGAGAAAGCTGATGACGTTGCCCCCTTCTCCGCATCCGAAACAATAGAATATCTGCTTGTCCGGGGTGACGGTGAACGAGGGGGCTTTCTCCGTATGAAAGGGACACAGTCCCACGAAATTCTTGCCTCGTTTTTTGAGCGGAACGTATTCGGAAATCAGATCGACGACGTCGTTGGCATCGCGAATCTGATCCAGCAGGCCTTCGGAGAAATGTGTCGGCATGTCGAGTTTATGCTTCGCGTTTGCGGGTTAGAAGAATTAGAATCCCTTAGGTCGATGAAAAATCCGGTTAATCGTTAAGCGTCATCCTCGGTGGAATATCTTAGCTCCTTCTCCCTTTCCATCCTCTTGACCAGGCGATATACGCACTCTTCGGGATTCTGCACCCCTGCCAGGCAGTAAAGATGCCGTTTCACCTTTGATTCCCTGTCCCCTTTGTCGATCACATCCAGAAGGCAACCATTTCCACACATCATGCACTTCTCGGGCTGGCAGTCGAACTCCGTTCCTGTGCTTCTTGCCACCAGCGCCTGACTCACCGTGGGGCCGTCTTGACTCTCCTTGTGAAGGAAGTCGATATGCCTGATCCGGTCCAGCACGATTCTTCCCCTGTCGGTTCCGAACCGGGCTTGAAATTCGACCTCGTCTCCCCGGGCGAATTTCAAGTTTTGCTGGGTCCTCCTGCTGGTCGTTACGAATATGTTATCCTGAAAAAATGTCCTGTCTATGTATCCCTCCGTGAAGCTGATCAAGAAGCCGGGGAAGCTTATGGTCTGGCTTGATCCGAATCTGATCTTCCTGAAGTGCGGTTTGACCGTATTGACCGTCCCGGAGAATTCTACCCACTTGCCCCGGGTTGTCTCCAGCCACTCCTCGAACTCCTCCAGGTCCCGTTCGAATTTCTTATACTGCTCCGCATCCAGCAGAGTTTCCGGTTGATAGTTTATCTTCTCGTCGAAGTAGTTTTTGCAGGAGAAGCAGTCCCTTCCCACGTGCTTATACTTCTTGGGGCAGGAGTTGCCCTTGTTCAACAGACGGCATTTCCAGAGGAAATAGATGCACCCCTGCGGAAAGCACTTCTTTTCCTTGAGCACATGATAAACCGATACGTTCTTCTCGAAGCGGAAGTGCGCTTTATGAGAGCATCGAAAAACGTCTTGCCGTTTGTACTGATTGATCAGAACCTTGGGCATGTCATCATCCTGGGGAGGTATCGTTCTTCTGTCTAATTCTAACCTGCAGCAGCCCCCTTGTCAACTCAATTCTAATACCCGTTCGAAAGGACTCTCATTTGTTTAGCAACTACTGCCTAGCGGGATTCTTCGGAAACCATCCCTTCTCCACACGCTCTTTTTGTTCGATTAGCTCGCGGATGCTCCAAAAGAGGAAGACTCCGGCTACGCCCAGGATACCAGACAGAAAATCATTTCCTGTAATGAGGGAAAGGATAACGCAAATAAAACCGGCTGCCAGAAACATCGGCCAGAATTTGGCTCCCACATAATACTCAAACTTAACCACGATGATGTGAAACAGAGCGATGAGCACCAAAACGCAAACACCGAGAATCAGACCAAAGAAATTCATGGCAGCTCTCCTAAGTCGAGATATTTACCTGCCGGGTGCCTAAATACACTCCGTCGAGTTTTTCGCTACAGCATGCGCCAACCTCAAAGGCTCCGGCATCCTGTATTTCGGACAGCAATCCAGTACAATCTTCACCGCAGTTTGAGCCGAGATTTTGTGGCCGGGGGTTACGAAGATCGGCCTGGTGCCTTCCCTGGTTCTCATCACTGCCCCGACAAACTTGCCACCCTCTCCCTTCATCAGAACATGTGCACCCTTTCTTGATGGCGGTTCGGGATGATCTCTCCAGAGCGGAGTTTTGGATACAGCAATCGTTGGAATGTCCAGCAGAATTCCCAAATGGCTGGCCAGACCCAATCCTCTCGGATGGGCGATACCTCTTCCGGGAAACATGATCAAATCCGGCCTTTCCATCTTCTTCAAAGCAGATAGGATGGCCGGGCCGGCACTGAAGGCAAAGAATCCGGGAGCGTAGGAGAAAGTTGCCTTACGTTTGGAACATGTTTTTTGTAGAATCCTCAGTTCCGGGAAAGATAAGCGCATACATCCCACGAGCACCTCATCCTGGTTTCTGGAATAAACCACCCCCACACCAGCCACCGTGTTGATCACGTCGAAATCGTCTTTAAGAATGACATACTCGGAGAACCTATGTTGGATCTGTTTCGCCTTTTCGACGGAGACGAGCCAGGGATGAATAATGGGGGATGTTCGGTGGTTCATGGTCAAAACCTCTCATCCTTTGGTTCCCCCTCTCCACCCAGACGGGCGGGCGTCCGCCCGCTTCGTGAAGAGAGGGTCAGGGGGTGAGGCGAATTCAGGGATATCTCAAACCGTCCAACCTTTTCAATCCCAAGTCCTGGGCAATCCTGACCGCCTGTTCGAATTCTCTCGGAGTGATCCTTCTGTCCAGCGGAGGATACTCGTTTGCCTTATAACAAGGACGGTATTGATCCATCAGGTTGACGTAAGTGTTCTTAGATAGTTCCTCGGCTAAGAACTTCATGGCATCTCTTGTCCCGGCTAAATCCTCCGGCAGGATCAGATGGCGAATCAGAAGGCCGCGCAACGCAATGCCTCTCTCGTCCATCTCCAGATTGCCTACCTGTTGGTGCATCTTTTTGATCGCACGCTTGACCACCTTCGAGTAATCCTTGGCGGTGCAGTATCGCCGAGCAATTTTATTATCCGAGTATTTCAGATCGGGCATGTAGATGTCGAAAATTCCGTCCAGAAGCTCAAGCGCCTCGACTGAGTCGTATCCACCTGTATTGTAAACCAAGGGAATGTTCAGACCCTGCTGGATGGCGATGGGCAAAGCTTTGACGATCTGCGGCACTACGTGGGTGGGGGTAACGTAGTTGATATTGTGACATCCCATGTTCTGAAGAGAGAGCATGATCTCGGCAATCTTCGCCTCTTCGACTTCATAGCCTTGAGCCAAATGGCTGATGTCGTAATTCTGACAGAAGATGCAGCTTAAGTTGCAGTTGGTGAAGAAAATGGTTCCGGAGCCGGACCGTCCCACCAGAGGACTTTCTTCGCCGAAATGTGGCCCGAAGCTGGAAACCCGTGCCTTCTCTGCCGTCTTGCATTTGCCCGTCTCTCCCCTTAGCCGATTGACATTGCACTTATGCGGGCAGATATCGCATTTCTCCAGCCTGCTCCACAAGGCTTCAATTCTCGCAGACAGCTTCCCTTCTTCATGTAGCTTCAAATATCCAGCCTTAAATCCTCTGTGGTGTCTTTCAGCTCCCAAGTCGTCTCCTGGTCCAATATGTGAATTACCCGCCATCCATCCTGCTTCAGCTTCGCAGCAATGAATCTCCAGTGACATTTCAAAGGAGATTTCTCCACGCATAAGAAGGCGGTTCTGTATGCGGTAGCAATCTCTTTAAGTTTACGCATTCCCTTTTTGAATTCGGGACTTTGGATATGACGTTCGTACCCTTCATCCCTGAATCCCCCCAGAAGATCGCCCAGATAGAAATATTCTATCCCCTTTCGTTGAAGCTCCGATTCTAAGTGTAGTTTTCTGAAATGCTCGAACTTCGAGAAGGGAAATCCTCTGACGTCTACCACCGCCCGGAGATCGAATCTTTGGCAGAGGGAAGTGAATTCTTCTTGGGTGCGGGTGGAAGTTCCGATGGTATGGACGAATCCGGCCACGTTTCCACAGGATCCAGATTCGGACTATCTATGCCGAACCTTTACTCTTCTGAGACAACTGTCGCAGAATTTGGTTCCCTTGCGGTCTACCTCGGCGATGCTGTCGGTGACGTACATCACGCACTTGGGATTGCGGCAGTCTTCAAATCCCCACAGGTGCCCCAGCTGGTGGACCGCCTCCTTCAGTATCCGGGAGAAAAGAACCGTCTGCTCGTCCAGCATCTCGTAGTTCTCGCGTTTCAGCCGAAAGGAAGAGATCACGGCGGTTTTACCGATAGGGTCCGCGTCGCCGATGACGAAGTTCTGGGAAGGCGTGTACAAATCGTCGTCCACCAAACCAAACATCTTCTCACCGGGTGCGGATTTCATCAACTCCAGCTTGGTCAGTATGACGGTGGAGTAGTATTGTCCCCGCTGCGGGTTCAGAGCCTCCTGGGGGATCTTCACTCCCTGCAGTATGTCCACGCCTACGTTGAAGTAGGAGACCAACTGGGAAGACAGCTTATTCACCAGGGAATAGTCTATCTCCCCCATGGGCACTACCACTATCTTGTTTCGCTGGACGAATCTTCTTTGTGCACTCATGGCTGAAACGCATCGAGAAAAGAAAAAGGTTTTTATATCCTATCTTTCCGGGACCGCATCAACATAAGTATACGGCCGTTCGGGAAACCACACGAGAGAATTTCGGCAATCTTCAGCAGCCGATGGGACTTAAAACGGATTGCCTCCTCGTCTTTTTATTTAAACTGAAAAACGCACGTCCCTGCGGACGAAATCAAAACTGCATTATGCTATATATAACATCGGTAGTCATATGTCAATTCTTATTTGGAGAAGTTGTAGTAACCTAGACAAGTTGTAGCAACCAAGACAAGTTGTGGCAGCCAGAACAAATTGTGGTAATCAGGACAAATTGTAGTAACCAGAACCTGGTTTAAGCCAGGTTCTGGTTGTTTCCTCCCCGGATATTCGTTTGACAAAGGTTTTCGGCAGTTCTATATTCCACCACGTGATAAAGCTCGACTGCGTGTCATATCGATATCCTCTGACCGAGGATTCCGTCAAGGAAGGTGATCAGAGGATATTCATCCCTGCGCTGGACGACGTCAGTTTACAGTTGAGAGAGG
>CAYMNI010000173.1:0-5377 GCA_964391755.1 uncultured Ignavibacteria bacterium | reverse complement strand
GTCCGTATCCGGTGGAGCCGCGCACGTTGGGGAAGATCATGATCAAGCCCCGGCTGAGCGCAAAAGAGATATTGCGCTGGAAGTAGGGACGGCTCTGGCCGGGAGGACCGCCGTGGTAGTTGACCACAGCCGGGTTGCTCCCGTCCTTCTTGGCATCCTTGGGCACGTACAGCAGTGCCGGAATCATGGTTCCGTCCTTGGAGGGATAGCGGATGACCTTCACGTCCATCTTGGAGAAGTCGAAGCCGAAGGTGGCCACCGGGACCATCTGCTCGATTTTGTCCCATCCCAGACGAAAATGATAGAAAGTGGGCGGTACCCGGGGAGAGCTGTAGCTGAACACAATGTCTCCATACTCATTGGAGGAGAGGTCGATCACTACGCCTATGTCAGGCTGGGGTATACTCACCGGCTTACCTTTGAGGTTGAATGCCACCAGTTCCGAATACCCGTCCTTGTTGCCCGCACCCACTGCGATGCCAAGCTCCTTCATCCACGAGAACTGGTCAACCTCCATCTTGGGATCATACACCAGCTGCAACTTCTTGGGCTTCTTCAAATCGATCAGGGCAAACTTCTCAAACTCCTCCTCGGTGGACAGAGCCTTGGTATAGGTCAACACCTTCCCGTCCAGGGTGAACAGTCCTCCATAGTACTTGCCCTTCGGGGTCTTGATCTCCTCAACCTTCCCCGTGCTCTCGTCCCACAAAAGAAGTTGGCTCTCGGAGAAACTCAGCCATCGGGTCAGGATGAGTTTGCCGTCCTGGTAGTCATCCGGGCCGAACCACTCGGTCTCGGTATGGAGGGTGTCTATCTTGCCGGTGGAGATAGTGTATTTGATGAGGGTTTGAGTGCTGCGGTCATTGGAGATGCAGAAGAACTCGTCCTCGTTTTTTATCACCACGCTGCGAAATTGAATGGCCGGATCCACCAGCAGAGGCTTGAATTTCCCGTCGCGATCGAACTTGTAGATGTCGAAATTCTCGTCCCCGTATTGATGGATGGCCACTAACAGGTACTTGCCGGAAGGATGGGGTAGGTAGTAGCCCACGTTGATGCCCATGTCCGGCCAGTTGTTGGGGGTCAATTGGTGGGGAAAATCCATGGGCGAGTCGATGTAGAAAAGCGCCTGGGTCTGCCCGGTTATCCTCATCAGAAAGTAATACCTCCCGGTGTTATCCACCTGGGCATCGGTGGCCAGGTCGATCCCCAGCAGGAAGTTCAGGTCGTCATAGGTGGACTGCCAGTACTTGGAGTTCATCAGCATGTCGTCGGTGACCTGATCGCAGCTGTCGATGTAGCTTAGGATGCGTGCGGTATCCTGGATGATCCAGGTGTCGGCTTGCTGAAGTATCTCCAGCACCCGGGGTTCTGCGCAGGCGTCGGAGCAGAAAGACCATACTCCCGCCACAAGCACAACTAAAAAAAGAATAGCTTTGAACTTCATGTAACACCTCCTGTAAGTTTCTGATTCACGCCAAAATAGCAGATTCGCACTCGTCCGTCAAGGGAAAAACCGATTTGTTTTCGGCCCTCTTCGTTCTATACGGACGGAATGCTTGGTGGGATTCGAAAACTCGCCATGAGCAGGGTTGTGCCATGGTATGACCGGAACCTAGCTTAAGCTAGGTTCCGGTTTTAAAAAACATGGCCCGGCAGCTCGTCTTGTACGGAAAAGCTTTGGTGCCGGAACTTGACCCCGACGCCTTCGTACGCGCCATACTCGTTTTATGTAGCGTCGCAACCCTGTGTGCGACGATACCCATGTCGCCATCTCGTCCGAGACAAGCCCCGAACCATACGGTTCAGGGCAAGCTCGGACGCTACGCTCTGTTTCGTGAATCCATCTGGCCCTCCCGGGACGCGGGATGTGTGTCAGATCCGGCGCGGCAACCCCGCCTGCCCTGAACGCAGTTGAAGGGTGTGCGACGCGTGCAGCAAGTTTTGCCTTGACAACCAGTGGCGATTCTTTAGTTTGTGGAAAACCTTCGACCCTTTTTCAGATCAGAGATGCCGAGATCAACATTCGCCGTTTTCGGGTTGGCCGTTCTTCTGCTTGCCACTTATGTCTCCGCCGCCGGGCTTCCGGTGAAGCTGGAAGCAGAAGATACCCCCAATGATAAGGGCCAAAGCATCACCCTTCGGTTGGAAGCTCTGTCGGCCAGTAATCTGGTGATGGAATATCAGATTCTCAGATCAACAACTGAAGAAACCAGCTTTCAGGTGGTCGGCCGAGTGTCTGCGACAGACTCCGTTTTCGTCGACACGGACGTCGAGGACGGCGTCGAGTATTTCTATTTGCTTCAGGCAAACAGGAGTGATACTGTATCCTTCTCGGCGGTCGCCGGGCCGGTCATATCAAAGGCGCAATGGTTCAATACCGAAAGGATCAACGTGTTTTTGGGGACGCTGATCTGCTTTCTTTTTATAATCGGATTCATCATCTACGGAAAACGGGGGGGGAAGCTTTTCGTCAGACCCATTGCCGGATTGCAGGCGGTGGATAACGCCATCGGCCGGGCCACCGAGATGGGAAAACCCATACTCTACTCCTCCGGCTTGGGCAAGATGGAGCGGGTGGCAACCATGGCCTCCATGAACATATTGTCCAGTGTGGCGGAAAAGACCGCGGAATACAATACCCCCCTGATCTTCCCGAATTACGATCCGGTGGTGATGGCCACGGCCCAGGAGGTGGTCTTCGAGGCCTATTCCAAAGCCGGTCACCCGGAGGCATTCAATCCGGACAACATATTCTTCGTAACCCAGAGTCAGTTCGGCTACGCTGCTGCCGTGGACGGAATCATGACCCGGCAACTTCCGGCCACCAATCTGTTTTTCGGAACCTTCGAGGCGGAAGCTCTGATTCTTGCCGAGACCGGGAATTCCGTGGGGGCGTTTCAGATCGCCGGAACGGATTCCACCATCCAATTGTCCTTTTTCATCGTGGCCTGCGATTATACTCTTATAGGAGAGGAGCTTTTCGTAGCCAGCGGCTATTTAACGCAAGATCCGCAGGTTCTGGGAAGCATAAAGGGGCAGGATATGCTCAAGGCTCTGGTGGTCTTTCTGATCCTGGTCGGAGGGATCGCCGGAATATTGGGCTGGGATTGGATAATCAGGCTCTTTTCGGTTGGATAAATTATTGTGGTTTTGACCAGAACTTTAAGTAACCAGAACCTAGCTTAAGCTAGGTTCTGGTTTTCTCAAGAAAGCGAGCATGCAAAGAGGAATTCCCATAATTGTCTGCTTCATCTTCGGCCTTTTCATGCTGATTCAGTTTTTCGTTCCCCACCAGGTCTCTGTCTCAGCTTATGAGACCGTGCTGGACTGGATGCAGATCATCTTCGTGTTCACCCTGGTCGTGGGCGCCATAAGCTACGCCAAGCTCAACACGAAGAAGGTGGCGCGAAAAGAGAGCGGCTGGGGCTACAATCTGGTCGGGTTGGCCGGCCTGCTGGTGATGGTCGTCTTGGGTCTATGGAAGGGCACCGGGGAAGGAACCCCCTTTCTGTGGACCTTCAACAACCTGCAGGCTCCCATGCAGTCCACTATGTTTTCCCTTCTGGCTTTCTTTGTGGCCTCCGCTGCCTATCGCGGTTTTCGCGCCCGAAGCTGGGAAGCCGGGCTGCTCCTGGTGATTGCCATAGTGGTAATGCTGGGACGGGTCCCCTTGGGCAACCTGGTCTCCCATTGGATTCCGGATGCAGCCAACTGGATCTTGCGTACCCCCAGCATGGCAGCCAAGCGGGGGATTTACATCGGAATCGGATTGGGAACCATTTCCACTTCCCTGAGGATAATCCTGGGAATCGAGAGAACCTACCTGGGGGGCAGATGATCGACCGGGCTAATGGCTACGGTTTGATTTACAGAGGAAGCAAAGGATCGAGAATGATGAAGAAATCAAACACCAGAAACTATCCCGCGGTTATCCTGGTTTCTACCTTTTCCGGTTTTGTTGCTTTTTTCATAATAAGCTTCTTCTTCGCCCGAGTGTTCTCCTGGAAACTGATCGTAAATTCAGCTATCTTAGGTTCGGTTATCGGGAACATGATCGGCTTTGCCGTGGCTCTGGTAGGAGATCCGATTTCCAGAAGGTTGGAGCTTCTCCCCCAGCCGTTCAGAACCATAAGCCAGGTCCTCACCTTTTTCGTCGTGGCTTTGGCAGCCGCCACAGTCTTCTTTTTCCTAATGGTCCAATTCGGGCTCATGCGCGGAATATCCACCAGGATGCTGTTGACTTTCATGGCAATAGCGGCAGGGATCGGGCTGATGGTGACCCTGCTTATGACGGTTTACGAGCATCTAAGGTCGGAGCTGGAAAAGAGTTATGAGAAGATAAGGGAGAAGGAGCTTTTGGAGAGGGAGCTGCAGGTAGCACGCCAGGTGCAGACGGGATTCCTGCCCAAAGGGGCGGTTCAAATCGATGGCTTCGAGGTGGCCACTTTCTTCCGATCGGCCAAAGAGGTGGGGGGAGACTACTTCGACGTCATTCCCCTGAAAAGCGGTGTGGCTGTGGTGATCGCGGACGTGTCCGGCAAGGGGATACCTGCAGCCCTGGTGATGGCCAATCTGCACGCCACCCTTCACACTCTGGCGGACGACTGTTGTACCATTGACTCGATTACCAGGATCAACCAAAGTCTATACAAAGACACACCCTCCGATCTGTTTGTTACCTTTTTCATCGGAAAATTGAACAACTCCACCGGCGAATTGACTTACATAAATGCAGGACACAATCCTCCCCTGGTGGTCAGGCAAGACGGCAGGGTGGAAGAGTTGATCCGAGGGGGGACGATCCTGGGAATGTCGCCCGATTCGGCTTTTCAGATTGGATCGACGGTTCTCAATCACAAAGAGCTTTTGCTCCTATACACCGACGGCTTGACCGAGGCCGGGTTGCCGGACATAGAGCCTTGGGGAGAAGAGAATCTGAAGGAATATCTTGCCGGGATTCACGATAATCCCGCAGATCGAATTGCCGAGTTGATTCTCAAAAAAGTGGAAGAGTCCTTGAAGGGAACGGCTCAGACGGATGATATAGCAATGATTATCTTGAAACGAAAGTGATGGGTCGGTGTTGAAAAATCCAAAGTTCAAAGATCAAAATGCAAAATGGCAATTCAAAACTTAAAATTTCCCGCAATACTTCAAGAGGAGGTGTGCGGAGCAGATTCTTGTTTTGTGCTTTCATTTTAAATTTTGAACTGCAATTTTGAATTTTACTTTTTGAACCTTCAATTTCCAGGAATCATGTCTCGACAATTGATATTCGTTCTTATCGCTCTTTCGGTTGCGATTCCGCTGGTGATCAAACTGGGATTGCCCAACCAGGTCACTTCTGAGGTCACGGCCGTGTACGAGGAGATAG
>CAYMNI010000172.1:3495-5448 GCA_964391755.1 uncultured Ignavibacteria bacterium | reverse complement strand
GCCAGTTCCACCAGCTTCTCCGACTCCTCCACGGTGGTGGTCATGGGCTTTTCCAAAAGCACGTGTTTGCCCTTTTCCAAAGCCGCGCTGGCCAGAGGGAAGTGAGCCGAGACCGGGGTGGAGATGACCACCGCGTCGACTGCGGTGTCGTTCATGATCTCCTGGGGATCGGAGGTGGTCTGGATGGACGGGTATCCGGCCTGAACCAGAGCCAGCCTGTCCTTGCTCAGATCACATACCCACACCACCTTGGCGTTCTTGTTGGCGTAGAAGTTGCGCACCATGTTGGGGCCCCAGTAGCCATAGCCGAAGACTGCAACGTTAACCATTTTAACCTCGGATGCTAGAAAGTTAAGGAATATCAGAACACGCCCCAATTAATACGAAAACAGCCCCAAAGTCAACAAGTTTGGCTGCTTTTCACCGCCGGGCGAACAGATCATAATTGATCGGGAGCCTTTTATCCAAGCCCGCTTTGGTACTGCCTTCCCGGAGAGGCTCCGCATCGAATCCCTTTTCTTTTAAGAATCCGACGAATTCGGAAAAACCGTGAACGGCATATATCTTTTGCGGCTTCGCCCTTTTCACGTAATCCATCAGCTCGGAGAAGTCCGCATGGTCGGATAGGGGAATGCACAGGCCGCCGCCCAGATGATTTACCGGTTCCGGATCTATGGCCCATCCGGTGAGCATGGCGGTCCTCTTTCGGGGAATGCTCTCGAAAGCTCCGGACCTTTTCGCCTGGGGAGGGAAGATCAACACACTATCCTGACCATCCCCGTTCTGAAAAAGCCGATAATTACCGAACTTGATCCCGAACTCCTCGTAGATTTTGCACACGTCGTAGACAGACGAATGCAGGCTGAGCTTGTAACCCCGGTTGGACAGAATCTTCACGGCCTCTTGAGCCTTGCCCAGGGAGTAGGCCAGAAACACCGGCACCTCCCGGTTTGCCCGGGCTTCCTCCACGAACCGGACCATTTGCGCGTGCACCTCCCCGGGCTGGGGAAACAGATAGTGAGGGCGACCGAAGGTCGACTCCATGATCAGGATGTCGCACCTTTTCACCTGGGCCTTTTGACAGGTGAGGCTGCCTCTTAATTTGAAATCTCCGGTGTAGACTATTTTCACCCCGCCGATCTCGATAGAAATCTGAGCCCCTCCCAGTACGTGGCCGGAAGGAAAGAGTCGGATCTTTGCTCCCCTTATCCTTTGGGCGCGGTTGTATTCGAGCGTATGAAATCTGGCCTTGCCGTAGCGGTGTTCGAACAGCCGAGCGGTTTGTCTGGTGGCAAGGATCGCGTCATGCCTGACCGCATGATCGGCGTGAGCGTGCGAGACGAAGCAGAACTCGGTCCTTCTTCGGGCGTCCAGCCACAGGTCGGTGCCTTTTATGTGGATTCCTTTGTTGTATTCGATCATTGCGATTCAAACGGCGGATATTTCAAAGTTGTTGACGGTGTCTTGTTAGTCTTGGCCCGATAATCGATGGGGCAGGCAGGAATGCCTGCCCCACCTAATCTGATCCAGCAGAAGCACTACTAATCAACCCAGCTTGTATCCGATTCTCCTTAGGAATTGCTTCCTCTCTTTGACCTCCTCTTCGGTCTCCACCCTCTTGGGAACGTAGCCGTCGATGACTCCCACTATTCCGCGTCCCTGTTCGGTTTCGGCAATCAGCAATTGCAGGGGATTGGCCGTGGCGCAGAAGATGGTGGCCACTTCTGGACAATTCTTGATCGCGTTGAGCACGTTGATGGGATAGGCGTTCTTCAGGTAGATTATGAAGCTATGACCTGCGCCGATGTCGAAGGCGCTCTGGGCAGCCAGCTTCTTCAGCTCCGGATCGTTTCCCTCCGACCTCACCAGGCAAGGTCCCGAAGCTTCGCAGAAAGCCAAACCGAATCTGATCCCGGGCATGGACCCGGTGAGTATCTCGTACAAATCCTCTGC
>CAYMNI010000172.1:0-3395 GCA_964391755.1 uncultured Ignavibacteria bacterium | reverse complement strand
ACTCCCAGGATGGCGAAGAGGACGTTTGCCCCCCAGGCGGCGACGAGTGGAGGGAGCCTCTGGGAGTAGCCGAAGGACTGTCCCATTTTGATCAGAGTGTAATACACGAATGCGATGAACAGGCTGATGGCGAATCCGATGGCCAATCCCGATCTCCTGGGATTGGCGGCTATGGGGGCGCCGAAGAGGACTATTATGAAGCTCACAAAGGGGAAGGCTATCTTGACGTGAAGATCCGTACTCTCCCTGGCCACCAGCTGGCCGCTTCTTTTCTTCAGTCTCACGTACTCGGCCAGCTCCGTATATCCCATCTCGTCGGTTTTCTTCGGCCTGCGCTCCAGGGCTTCCGGCCGTATCCTCAGCTCCCGAAGAATCAACTGCTCGAAGGCTCGATATCCCTCCGGAGAAGCTGACGGAACTGAATCCGATTTGGATCTCCCCGCCTTACTTGCGTTTCCGCTCTCCGTTAAGGAGTCGGAGAAAATCCTCTCCACGCCTTTCTCGAAAAGCCAAGCACCGTTTTGCCAGCTTGCTTTTTCCGCCCGGATTTCCTCTTTCAGCCGGTTCCCCTCGAATCTTTGAACCAGCGCGCCGATTCCCGTCTTCTCCTTGGCGTCGTAGGTAGCCAGGTAGAAAATCCTGCCCTCTTCATCTTGAACGAAGACGTTGTTCAGCGGGACGTTTTGATCTCTTCTTCCCTTCTCGATCTCAATCATCTTGACCTGTTCCTGCTTCTGGAAGGTCAGAGGAACGATCCAACCGCCAAAGCCTATTACAAAAACGCTGATTAAGAAAGACAGCGCCAGAACGGGAAGAAGGATGCGGTACAGGCTGATGCCCACCGACTTCATGGCGGTAAGCTCATTGTTCCTGGCCAGCTGGCCCAAGGAAAAGAGACAGGAAAGAAGCATGGCAACGGGAAGGGCCAAGACCAGAATGTAGGGGGTGCCGTAGAAATAGTATTTGAGGACTAAAAAGAGCGAGGCATCCTTGTCCATGAACTTGCCCAGATTGTCGATCAGATTGACCACCACGTAGATGATCCAGAAAGCCCCCAGGGCGAAGACCAAGGCCAAGCAAAACTGCCGAATCAGATATCTATCGAGTATCCTCATCTAATCTTAAACCACCTGCAATTGAAGCTTTAGACCTTTAGACTCTTGGACCTTTGGACTCTTAGACCCTAAGACCCTTGAATCCTTGAACCCTCTTTCCCCTCTAACCAATCCTCAACTTGCGTGGAATCAGCTTTTCCGTCCACGCCCATGAGATGAACTTGCTCTCCCGTGCCGACTTCACCAGCATGTATATCCCTGCTGCTCCTATCAGGATGTTGGCGGACCACATGGCCCAGAAGGCGGGGATGATCTGCCTGTCCGCCAGTTCTTCGCCTCCGATGAGAAAGGCCCAGTAAAGCACGAAGAATCCCAAGCTCAGGCCCAGCCCCACCGCCATCCCGCCCTTTCTGGCCATGACACCCAGCGGCGCTCCCATCAGTATGAAGACGATGCAGGCCACCGCCAGTGCATATTTCTTGTGTACCTCCACCAGCAGGCTGTTGGCCAGCCTTCTTTTGTTCTTGATGTTCTGCTCCTCGGTTAAGATCTGATTGAGTATAGTCTGATTTTCCTTGATCAGATGATCTAGTGTGGTCAGCTCGCCACCTTTAGTTCGGCTCGGATCCGCGCGGCTGACGGCTCCGCTTAAGGCCAGCTCAGCGGTCTGCACAATCCTCTGTCTGGCGGCAGCCTCCTCGGCTTTTTTCTTTCTCACCTCCTCCAGCATCTGGCTGGAGGTTTTCTCCCGGTCGGTCCGGTAATCGGAATCGGAACGAACCAGCTTGCTGCCCGCATCTTGAATGTAGATGGTCTGTCTGTTGAAGCTTACCCGGCGGTAGCGCTGCGGGTCGTTATCGTCGGCTTCGTGGATCTCGCCGTTGAAGAGTCGAAAGATCAGAGTGTTGCCGTCCGGGGCGAACTCCACCTCCCCTTTTTCGGCGATGATGGTGCGGGGCAAGCGCCTGTTTTTCTGATCGTAAATGGTCACCCCCTCCACTTCGGAGGATTGCGGATCGACCCTCTTTACCAGAATATGATAGCCGGGAATCTCGTCGATGAAAACGTTATCCTTTAGGTTCCAGGTAGGACGTTTCTGCTGAATGTCCGTCATTAGAAGGCGGGCTCTATGGTTGAGTTCCGGCAGCACCCGGTCGTTGAAGAGCATCATTCCCCCGCACAAAAGCACCGAGCCGGCAAGCGCGGGCCAGATAAGCCGATAGAGACTGACTCCGCTGGCCTTGAGCGCGGTTATCTCGTTGTCCTGGGACATTCGTCCGAAGGCCATCAAGGTGGAGATCAGAACGGCCATGGGGATGGCCAAAGCCAGCATCCAGGCCAAGTTCAATGCGAATATCTGCAGGATGACGAAGGCATTCAGTCCCTTGCCGATGATCATGTTCAGCACCTCCAGGATGAAATCCATCACCAGAATGAACATGATTACGGCCAGCCCGAAAAAGAAGGGCCCCACGTGTTCGCGAAAGACGTATCGGTACAGTATCTTCATAGCCGGTTTGTCCTCTGCCCGGACCGGAATATAAGTCCGACCAGCGAGGGCCACAAGGATTTTGTCCTTGACTTTGATCGACTGCTTGTTCTATATTATTAACTCATTAATCGGGGACACGTTTGATTAAAGACCCAAATACGCTCCCAAGGAGAATGAAAAGATCTTTCATCACAGATCTGAAGCCGGGCAACGAGGTGGTCGATTTCTTTGTGCTCCGCAAAAAGGAGATCAAGGATTACGATGGTCAGAGATTCCTCAAGCTGGAGTTGGGCGATAAGACCGGAAGAATGGATGGGGTGGTTTGGGAGAATCCCCAGGAAATTTTCGACCAGGCCGAGGCCGGGGAGATAGTGAAGATCAAGGGATGGGTGACCACCTATCGGGATGCATCCCAGCTCAAGGTGGAAAGGCTCAGGAAGGCCAGCCAGGATGAGATAGACCTCTCCGATTTCCTGCCCTCGTCACAAAAGAATCCCGGCGTCCTTTTAGAGGATTTCAGGAGGGTTGTTTCCAGCATTGGGGACCCCCACCTGAAAGGTTTGCTCGAATCGCTGCTTGAGGATTCAGCTTTAACCCAAAAGTTGATGGAAACGCCCGGAGGCAAGCTATGGCACCACGCTTACATAGGAGGGCTTCTGGAGCATACCCTGAGCGTGGTGCGGATCTGCGAGACGGCCGCCGGGATGTACGAGCTGGTCAACCGCGACCTTCTGATCTCCGGGGCGCTTCTGCATGATATCGGCAAGATAAGCAGCTATTCTGCCAAGGGATTCTTCGATTACACCGACGAGGGGAGATTGGTGGGACACATAGTGTCCGGGGAGGAG
>CAYMNI010000171.1:0-5467 GCA_964391755.1 uncultured Ignavibacteria bacterium | reverse complement strand
TGATCGAGGACGGCACGGCCATCGGCTTGGCCATAGCCAACGCGGTCAACCGGCTTCGCGACAGCGATGCCAAAAGTAAGATAATCATCCTCTTATCCGACGGGAGGAACAACGCGGGCCAGATCGATCCCATCACCGCCGCCGGCACGGCCAAAGCCATGAACATAAAGATCTACACCATAGGAGCGGGCAAGCCGGGCAGCGCCCCCTACCCGGTGGACGATCCCATTTTCGGCCGACGATATGTCTACATAGAAAACGAGATCGACGAGCCCACCTTAAACCAGATCGCTCAGATCACCGGCGGGGAGTACTTCCGGGCCAAGGACGAAAAGGCACTGGCTCGCATCTACAAACAGATCAGCGAAATGGAGCAGACCGAGATAAAGGTGACGGAATACCTGCAGTACAACGAGCTTTTCTCCAAGTATGCCTTTGTGGGATTGGCGCTTCTGATGGTGGAGATAGTGCTGGCAAACACCAGATACAGGAAGATCCCATAGCGGCTGCGGTTTGAAATATGGTGAGAACCGGTGTGGACTGGTTCAACCGAACCGGGATAAACCATGAGAATAGCAGAGATTGATTACATATACGCTCTTTTGATTCTGATTCCTGTCTTATCGGCCTTTTACTGGGTGGCTTTCAGGATGAAGAAGAAGGCGCTGGCGCGGTTCGGTAATCTGGAACTGATGAAGAAGCTGGCCTTGTCCTTCAGCCCCAGGAAGCAGAGATGGAAAGTAGCTTTGATGCTTCTGGCGGTTTTCTTTCTGATGTTCTCGCTTGCCCGTCCCCAGTTGGGAACCAGGCTGACTTTGATGAAGAGAGAGGGCGTGGACATCGTCATCGCCATGGATTGCTCGCTGTCCATGCTGGCCGAAGATTTCCGGCCCTCCCGTCTGGAGAAGGCCAAGCAGGAGGTCAACGGGCTTATTTCCCGGCTGCAGGGGGATCGGGTGGGACTGGTGGCTTTCGCCGGGGTGGCGTTCATTCAGTGTCCGCTCACGCTGGATTACTCCGCCGCCCAGATGTTTCTGGAGATAATGGATACGAAAATCATTCCCCAACCCGGAACCGCCATAGGAGAAGCCATTCGCACCTCCATCAAAGCTTTCAACCAGAAGGAGCGAAAGTACAAGGTTTTGATACTGCTGACCGACGGTGAGGACCATGATTCCGATCCTCTGGGCGCAGCAGAGGAGGCGGCAGCCGAAGGGATCAAAATCTACACCATCGGGATAGGATCAATCCAGGGGGAGCCTATACCAATGAAGAATGCCAGAGGCTTGGTCGAAGGATACAAAAAGGATCAGGAGGGGGGAGTGGTGGTGAGCAAGCTGGACGAAACCACGCTGCAGAAGATCGCGCTGACCACCGGAGGGAAATACTATCATGCCACCAGCGGTGAGATGGAATTGGACAGGATATACGATGAGATATCCAAGATGGAGAAGAAGGAATTGGAGGGAAAGCTGATGACCCAGTACGAGGACCGGTACCAGTTCTTCCTTCTTCTGTCGATCTTGCTTCTGTCGGTCGAGTTCGTTTTTTCCGAGCGCAGAAGCAAAAGGGCGGTGGAGAGAATCAAGTCCGAAGCCCAGGGAAGGTAAATCCCACTGAAAACCGGATAGGCTTTGTAACCATGATTATTCTGAAGAAACCTGCTGTGTTGTTGATCCTGGTCCTGGCGCTTATGCAGCCGGGTGCGGTGTGGGGAGACTCGTTCTCTTCCCTCAACAAAAGAGGGAACAAGACTTACCAGCGCGCGCAGGGATATCTGCAGAAGGGGGAGAAAGACGAAGCGGCCGGAGCTTTTGAGCAAGCGCTGAAGTTCTACCGGGACGCGGAGATCGAAAAGCCGGAATCGCCCGAGCTTTCGTATAACCTGGGAAACGTGATGTACCAGCAGGAGAAGTATCAGGATGCGCAAGAGAAGTATTACAAGGCCTTAGGCTCCGACGAGATCGAACATCAAGCCTGGTCCTGGTACAATCTGGGAAACACCTTCTACCGCAGCGGCAAGTATCCGGAGGCGATCCAGGCTTACGAAAAGTGTTTGGATCTGACTCCCGACGACGAAGACGCCAAATACAACCTGGAGCTGGTGCGAAAGAAGATGAAGGAGATGATGGATAAAGAGCAACAGAGGCAGCAAAACCAGCAGCAGCAACAACAGCAACAATCGCAGCAACAGGAGCAGAACGACCAGCAGACCCAGCAGCAGCAACAAGAACAGAACCAGCAACAGCAGCAGGAGGACCAAAGCCAGTCGCAAGAGCCCGAAGATCAGCAGCAGCAGGAGCAGAAGCAGGAGCAATTGAAACCCAAAGAGGGTATGACCAAGGAGGAAGCGGAAAGGATACTCAACGCTTTAAAAGACGACGAGCAGCAACTTCTAAAAGAGCAGAAACGGACTGCCCAGGGACGGGGCGCAAGAGGAGGAAAGGACTGGTAAATGGGAGTAAAGGCAGACGCCGGTAGGCAGACACCAGTAGGCAGATTGAAGACGGCAGTAGGCAGATGGCAGGCGATATTATGCCTGATGGTCGGACTGGGCTTGTATCTTTTGTTTGTGCCCATGGGCCGGGCACAGGACATCAGCTTCAATACCTCCGTGGATCGAACCGAGGTGAGCTTAGACGAGCAGATCACTCTGACCGTCTCGGTTACCGGTGCCGTCAAATCCATCTCCGAGCCGGAGCTCCCGCCACTAAACGAGTTCTCGATTTACTCTGCCGGCAGGTCCCATAATTTCAGCTATAGCAACGGCCAACTTTCGTCATCCGTGACCTTTAACTACGTTCTGGTGCCCAGAAAAGCCGGGAAGTTCACCATAGGCCCCGCCAAGATAAGCCTGAAGGGACAAACGTTCGAGACCACACCGATTGAGATCACCGTGAGCGAGGCTGCCGGTTCCCAAGATTCCCGACCCGAACAAAGCGAGCAGAAACAGATGCAAAAATCTCCTCAGTTGGAGGGCAAGGATCTGTTCATCAGAACTTCCGTGGACAAGAAGAAAGTCTACGTGGATGAGCAGATCACGATGACCTTTCGATTCTACCAGGGGGTCAGGCTGTTCAACAATCCGGAATACACGCCGCCGTCTTTGGCCGGATTCTGGTCGGAGGATCTGCCGCCCAAGAAGCAGTATTACCAGACGGTCGACAGCAGGCAGTATTACGTCCAGGAGCTCAAAACCGCGTTGTTTCCCACTTCCACGGGAAAATTGACCATAGGCCCGGCGGAGCTGAAGTGCACGGTGGAGGATCTGGATCGTTTTCTCAACCGGGATCCGTTTGCCATGTTCGATCGCGATCTGTTAAGTCTGTTTCGCCAGGGGAAGCCGCAGATACTCAAATCGAAGCCCATAGAAATCGAGGTTCTGCCTCTTCCGGAGATCGGAAAACCCGAGGATTTCAGCGGAACCGTGGGGGATTTCAAACTTAAGGTGAGCACAGATGAGACCGAGGTGGAGGTGGGGCAGCCGGTCACGTTGAAGGCAAGAGTCAGCGGGGTGGGAAACATCAAGTCGGTGGGCGAGCCGGTGATCGCCGAGTTGCCCGATTTTCGCACTTACAGCTCCGGCAGCTCGGAGAACGTGTCCAAAGACAACTACACGGTGCAAGGGGTCAAGACCTACGAACAGGTGCTCATTCCCAGAAAGGCGGGCAAGTACACCCTGCCCCCGGTGGAGTTCTCGTTCTTTGACCCGGACGCCAAGAGTTACAGGACGCTTAAAAGCCAACCCATTCTTCTGACCGTCTTGCCTTCCGCGGAAGCGTATCCGACGGAGATAGCGCAGCTTTCCAAGCAGGAGATCGGGATGGCGGCCAAAGACATTCGCTACATCAAGGTCTACTCCGGCGATTTCCAGGACCAGGGCAAACAGCTTTACCAAAGACCGGTTTTTCTGATTCTTCAGTTGATTCCGCTTTTGGCTTTAGCCCTGTCATGGCGATATCAGAGCGCAAGGGAGAAGCTCAACTCGGACGTCGGATATGCTCGTCAAAAGAGGGCGCGCAGGCTGGCTCAGAAGAGGCTGAAGGTAGCCCGGAAGTTGATCTCGGCCCAAACGTCGAAGGAATTCTATTGTGAAGTCTCCCGGGCCGTGCTTCAATATGTGGGGGACAAGCTCAATCTCTCCGCCCATGGTCTGACCAAAGACCTGATGGTGGATAATCTCATAAAGAAAGGTTTTGACAAAGGGAAGATCGACGAGCTGGTTGGTTTCCTGGACTCCTGCGATTTCGCCAGGTTCGCTCCCGGCTCGTCCGGGGAGGAGGAGATGCGGAGATTTTTGGATAGGGCGGAAAAGGCGATAGTTCAACTAGAACAATAATCGGGAGTGATCCCATTCCGAATCTTGACAAGGCGTAAAAGGCAAAGGACCCATGAAGGGAAAAAAAACAGTTATCATAATCGCAACCTGGCTTGTGTTGGTTCCCTGGTTCGTTGCCAGGGGGGATGTGGAATCGGCGGCGGTTCTCTTTCAAAAGGGCAACCAGAACTATGAAGACGGCCAGTTCGATCAGGCCGTCGCGGAATACGAGAAGGTCCTGCACCTGGGTGTCAGGAACTTCAAGGTGTTCTACAATCTGGGCAATGCCTATTTCCGCCAGAACCACCTGGGGAAGGCAGTCGTGAACTACAGAAGAGCGTTGCTCTTAGAGCCCAGGGACGAGGACGTCCAGGCCAATCTCTCCTTTGTCAAGCTGTTCACCTTGGATAAAATAGAGGAGCAGAAGATCAATCCCTTTGCCAATCTGCTTCAATGGTTTTTGAATCTTCTGAGTGCCGACGAATTCGCCCTATTGACCTCTTTCTCCTACGCCTTAGCCATGCTCTTTGGCATACTGATGATCTTCAGACGATCGAGGAGATATCTGAAACTTCTGTTCGTGGTGTTCATGGTTCTTCTGGCGATCTTTGGATCGTCGCTTCTTGCGAAAATTCATTTCGATTCGCTGGAGTACGGTGTAGTGGTGGTTCCCGAAGCCCAGGTGCGAAGCGGGCCGGGAGATGATTACGTTCTGCAGTTTACCGGCCATGAGGGTCTGGAGTTCCGGGTGAATGAGAAGACCAAAGAATGGTATCGCATTTCACTTCCCAACGGAATCAAAGGCTGGATACCGTCGGAGGCGGTGGAGATAATCTGAAGTGTATAACGTCCGAGCTTGTCTCGGACGAATACAGGCGAGATAAGTATAACAGCCAGAACCTAACTTAAGTTAGGTTCTGGTTATTTTTTATCCTCAGCGTCAACAGGTAACGGCGGTGACAACTGCCACCCCGGTTGGGGCAAGGGTTGGGCTATTGCTCCATCATCAGACTGAAGACATTAAGGGTAAATGTGGGGGCCAGAACCTGGCTTAAGCCAGGTTCTGGTTATTTTCATCTGCATCGCTATGTAAGGGGGAGGCGATGACAAACATTTCCGCTATGCGTCAATACGGGGAAAGGGAATCGC
>CAYMNI010000170.1:0-5594 GCA_964391755.1 uncultured Ignavibacteria bacterium | reverse complement strand
AGTTCGTCAAGGCGGACGTGGCCACCACCTGCGTGGGACAGGCGGCCAGCATGGCCGCACTTCTTTTGTGCGCCGGAGCCAAAGGAAAAAGAGGCTGCCTGCCGCACTCCCGGGTGATGATTCACCAGCCCTGGGGCGGCGTGCAGGGACAGGTGTCGGACATCGAGATTCACACCAAAGAGCTGCTGCTGGTCAAGAAGACCATGAACGAGCTTCTCTCCAAGCACACCGGCCAACCCATAGACCGGCTGGAGAAGGATACCGACCGCAACTACTTCATGTCGGCGCCGGAGGCCAAAGAGTACGGCCTGATAGACGAGGTCTTCGATAAGAAGACCAAATAAACCTCAGCTACTTGGCCGGACCGGTAGATGGCTCTCCCATTGTTCACGAAGAGTGAATCTCAGAGCCGGTGGCAATCCGTTCGTCAAAGCTAGGTCGGCGGCAAAGGACCCAGGATGCGAATCGCAAGCCGGTGAAAATGCTTGATTGAATTGCAGAATAGGAAAGGAAAAAAGTGAGCCAGGATAGGGAAGTCGACAAGGAAAGCGCCGTCTCGCAGAAATGCTCCTTCTGCGGCAGGGACGCCCATCAGGCCGGCAGGCTGTTCTCCTCGAGAGAGGCCGCCATCTGCGAGCAGTGCGTCGCGGTGTGCAAGGACGCTCTGGACAAGGATGCGGAGAAGAAGAAAAAAGAGGAGGCCTTCCGGCTTCCCCAGCCTGAGAAGATAAAGGAGTTTTTGGACCTTTACGTGATAGGCCAGGAGCGGGCCAAAAAGCTCATCTCGGTGGCGGTGTACAACCATTACAAAAGAGTCCTGTTTCCCGACATAGAGGACGACGTCGAGCTGGAGAAGAGCAACATACTCCTCTTGGGACCCACCGGCACGGGAAAAACCCTTCTGGCGCAGACTTTGGCTCGAATGCTCCACGTTCCCTTCTCCATAGCCGACGCCACCGCCTTGACCGAGGCGGGTTACGTGGGGGAGGACGTGGAGAACATCCTGGTGCGGCTGATTCAGGCAGCCGATTACGATCTGGGCAGGGCGGAGAAGGGGATCATCTACATAGATGAGATAGACAAAATCGCCAGGAAGGAGGCCAATCCCTCCATAACCCGCGACGTCTCGGGCGAGGGCGTTCAGCAGGCCCTTCTGAAGATATTGGAGGGGACCGTGGCCAACGTGCCTCCCCAGGGGGGAAGGAAACACCCGGAGCAGGCATTCATTCAGTTGAACACCAAGAACGTCCTGTTCATATGCGGCGGCGGGTTCGACGGGCTGGATAAGATCGTTAAGTCCCGGATCTCTCAGAAGGTGATGGGCTTCGGGGCAAATCCGGCTGCCGGACACAAGGGAAATACAGGGGAGATTCTGAGCCTGGTAGAGGCGGAGGATCTGGTCAAGTACGGTATGATACCGGAGATCGTGGGAAGGCTGGCGGTGGTCTGTTCCTTGGACGAGCTGGACTCCGACGCCCTCCTGCAGATACTAACCCGGCCGAAGAACGCTCTGACCAGGCAATACCAAAAGCTCTTCCGGATGGAGGGGGTCAAGCTGGAGTTCTCGGATGAGGCTCTTCAAGCCGTGGTTAAGGTTGCCCGGAAGAGAAAGACCGGAGCCAGGGCGCTAAGATCGGTGTTGGAGCAGGCCATGCTCAACATCATGTATGAGCTTCCCTCCAAGAAAGACGTGACCAGGTGCATCGTTACCGAAGAGACCATTCTATCTCAGGCGCCGCCGGTTTATCGAAGCGAGAAGGAGAAGGCCGCTTAGATCAAGACAGATTCAAGGACATCGTCTTGTCCATTCGGGCTGAGAGCTCTTGCACACGTTGTTCTATGTGTGCAAAGAAAGGTGGGAGAAGGAACAAGCAGTCGAAAAGTCAACCTCTTCTTCTCACCGGAAATTTGAGTTTTCGCGGCCGAGCAGAAATCAGATAAAGAACCCGAACATCCCACTTTTGTTTTCGTATCAACAGCTTGGGTTTCCGCCTTTTAAGTTGATTCAAAGACCATGCCTTTCAAGATAAAAAGCGCCATCTACACCACAAGTGTGTTCGGTCTGAAAGACCTTCCCCGGGACGGACTGCCCGAGGTGGCTTTTGCCGGTCGCTCCAACGTGGGAAAATCCTCCGCTTTAAACCGGCTGGTCAACATGAAGAATCTGGCCAAAACCAGCGCCAGTCCGGGCAAAACCAGGCTCATCAACTTCTTTCTGATAAACGAAAATCTCTACTTCGTGGATCTGCCGGGCTACGGGTTTGCCAAAGCTCCCAAAGCCATGCGCAAAAGTTGGGGAAAACTGGTGGAGGGTTATCTCAAGGAGCGGCAGAATCTCAAGGGAACCGTACTTCTGATCGACTCCAGGCGGGGACCCATGCAGCCCGATCTGGAGCTGGTCGGATGGCTGGACCACTATGGAAAGCGGAAGCTGATCGTTCTGACCAAGACCGACAAGCTCTCCCGCTCGGCGCTTTCGGAGAGCGTCAAAAGCACCGGTGAGGTTCTTAAATCGGAGTCGGACTCGCTGATCTGTTTCTCGGCCAAAACCGGCGAAGGAAAGGATAAAATACTAAACTGGATTCAGAGAATGACAATCGAAGGGTAGCCGCAGCCTTTAGGCTGCGTACGTACCGTGGGAGGAAAAGATGCCAAATCGCGCAGTCGTGGGGACCCAATGGGGGGACGAGGGTAAAGGAAAGATCGTAGACATCCTGACCGGGGAAGCGGACATAGTCGCCCGGCATTCCGGGGGGGCCAATGCAGGTCACACCGTGGTGATAGACAATCAGCAGTTCATACTTCATCTGGTTCCCACCGGGATTCTGCATCAGAAGAAGGTCTGCGTAATGGGCAACGGGATGGTGATAGACCCGGAGTGTCTCTTCGTCGAATTGGAGGAATTGAGGAAGAGGAAGATCACCTACAAGAACCGGCTGCTGATAAGCCCCCAGGCTCATCTGGTCATGCCCTACCATAAGGTCATCGAGAAATTGGAGGAAAAGGCCAGAGGCAAGAACAAAATCGGCACGACGCTGCGCGGTATCGGTCCGGCTTACAGGGACAAGGTCGTCCGGAGCGGGATCAGAATCGGCGACCTGCTCAACTCCGCCTACTTCGAGCAGAGGGTCAAGTGGAATCTGAGGGCCAATGAGGGCTTGCTTTCGCTTCTGACCAGCCACGAGCTGATCGATCTGAAGAACAAGAGCTTGGATCTCCTGAAACTGGCCAGAAAAATCAGGCCGCTGTTGACCGACGCCGGTTTGTATCTGCACAACTCAGTCAGGAAAGGCAAAAGCGTCCTCTTCGAGGGAGCCCAGGGCGCTCTGCTGGACGTGGATTTCGGAACCTATCCCTATTGCACTTCCAGCAATACCACCATCGGCGGAATTTGCACCGGCCTGGGAGTCAACCCCACACTGATCGACCAGGTTATCGGGGTGGTCAAAGCGTACACCACCAGAGTGGGAGACGGCCCCTTCCCCACCGAGCAGAAGAACCGGACCGGCGAGACCATGCAATACAGCGGAAACGAGTTCGGAGCCACCACCGGGAGGCCCAGAAGATGCGGCTGGCTCGATCTGGTGGCACTCAGATACTCGTTTCGAATAAACGGCATCTCCAAAATCGCGCTGACCAAGCTGGACGTGTTGGATCAACTGGAGACCATCAAGGTGTGCGTGGGATACAAGTACAAGGGCAAAACCATGACCGACTTCTCTCCCGACTTGCGCGTTTTGGAACGCTGCCGGCCGATATACAAGGAGCTTCCCGGCTGGAAGAAAAGCACCTGCGGCGTCACCAATTTCAAGAAGCTGCCGGATAAGGCCAAGCGCTACGTGGCCTATATCTCCAAACAACTGGGCGTTCCGGTCTTCATGATATCCACCGGGAACAGACGAGATCAGACCATAACGTTGTAAATAATCCTAATTTCACTGGCGACGGCATAACAAGAGGGTGGAGCCAAGGCTCCACCCTCTTTTTTGTATCAGAAGGAAAAAACTCCTTGACCCGCTGGGGAAGCTGGTTTATTATTGAAGAAACGCTGATCACATTACCGGGAGGCCCAGAAGGCACATGTGTGCCATTATCCGTTATGGTACACTCACTGCCCTTATGGTTGAAAGATATCATCGGAAGCAACCCTTAAAGGAGATATCGTATGAAGGCTAAAAAGACAGGAGACGATGCGCTGGTCCGGCGCATCACCATCGACGAGAAACTGTCGGAGAACCTGATCCGGGCACTGAACAGTACTCTGGCCGACGGAACCGAAGAGTTCACTGACGCGGACGCAGATTGGGGAGAAGAGAAGGATTTGTTGATTCGGCCGGACGACTACATGGCCAAGTTGGGCATTCCCTTATCGGAGAAGCAAAACTGGCCCTGGCCGGATCTGCGCGAAGGCCGGGTTTTTCTTTCCGGCCGATTCGAAACCGAAGGCGACCCGGAAAAGCCGGAAAAGTTCAGAGTCACGCGGGGGTCAAACAAGTTCATGCGTATCGACGGAGTGATCAAGGAACAGGTCAAACGTCTGTATTTTAAGGCTCTGAAAACCGAGAGGAGGAAGTAAAATGCCGCTTCCCATTCAACCTAAAGATATGGTGATCCACGTGCTGAACGTCGGTTTCGGAGACAACGTCATAATTCAATTCCCCGAGGAAAACGGGCAGCGCCGGTATGCGGTTGTGGACCGCAGAAAATCCGACAAGACCAAGAAGTACTTGGACAAGCTCCAGCCGGATCCAACTAAAAGATCCAGGCTGGCTTTCGTCTGCGCCACCCATCCCCATTCGGATCACATCAGCGGGATCAAACCTTTGCTCGAGGACGATACCTATCGACCCTGGGAGTTCTGGGACTGCGGCTTCCGCCACAACTCCTTAACCTACAAGGGAATTTTGGAGACGGTCGCCGGTTCCGACGTTCAGATGATCCGGGTCTCCTCCGGCATGGAGCAGTACTTCGGCAAAGTCCGGGTGAGCGTGCTCTCCCCCTCGGTGGCGCTGCGCAACCGGTACAACACCTATGGCGTGGACATGAATAACGCCTCGGTGGTGCTTCGGCTGGAGCATTACGACGAGGAAGTGCTTCTGGCCCGTTCCAGGGAGTTCACCGACAAAAATATGTCGGAGGTAGAGCGAACAGCGGGCAAATCGGTGGTGATTCTGGCGGGCGATGCGGAGTTCGACAGCTGGGCATGTATAACCCAGGAATACCCCCGGGTGGAAAGAACCAGCGAGCACGATCCCCTGGTGAAGAAAATGGTGAATTACCTCTCCTGCGCGGTGATAAAAGTGGCTCACCACGGCAGCATGCACAGCGCGCCGCTGGACGTGTACGAGAAGATGGAGCCGGAATTGGCCATAGTCTCCACCAAACAAGAGATCAGCACCAAAGAGTGCACCGCCGGAGCCCTGACCCGGGGATTGTTTCCTCATCCGTCCACGGTCATGGCTTTGGAGGAGTGCGGCGCCCAACTTCTGACCACCGACGGCTGTTACGAAAGTCAACTTGTGGAAGGAGGCGCTCAGAAAAATCCCGCCATGGCCCATCCGGGCAGTATAGTGGTGGTGGTTCCGCCGGGAAAG
>CAYMNI010000169.1:0-5656 GCA_964391755.1 uncultured Ignavibacteria bacterium | reverse complement strand
CAGGAGGAAGAGGAAGGTGGTAGGTGTAAGGGTGTAAGCGTCCACTGTCGGCGGTCCATAGTCCACAGCGAAAGGCCGGTCAACGGATGGAATGGATTCAACGGATGAAACCAAATCGGGTGTTTCGCCCTGGGATCGTAGCATATGGTTTATCCTATTGGATGAACTCCTCGACTCTCTTCCTTACACACTACCCCGGCTCGACTCATTGCCGCGATTCTTGTGGCATTAGGCGGTGCTGGAATGTGGCATTTGAAACATGGAGGATGGTGCCTATGAGAGAAATGAGCAGACTGTTGTCAGCTTGTCGTCGCGATTTAGTCTGAACAGCAGATTATTAATGAAAAGATCAAAACCACAGGGGTTTTCACCTACAAGGACCGAGTGCTAATGCGTTTTTGTAATTCAACCTTGAGATAACTTCTAGGAACCATAGCTAAAGATGACAAAGGAGAAGTAACCATGAGAAGGAAACTCTTAATATTCTGCCTAGTCTTACTCTCGCTGATATGCCTGATCTCATCAGAAATAGCAGAGTGCACCCTATCCTACTCAAAGAACACTAACCCTGACCCTCAGTGTTGTGATAATCCACCATCTAATCCCCCCTGGCTTTCCCTGACAGGTTCGATATCCATTAATTACCTTGATATCTTGTGGCTTGCCGATGACGACAACTGTTATGTGAGTAACCAGAAGACTGCGTGGTCTGTGCGAGTTACCGGAGGCGTCGCCAAGAAGCTTGACTACTATCCCGACGACTATGGATGCCAGGATGGAAATTCCACACCTCTAACGGGAACGGCTCTTCCTTACACGGATTATGCAGATGGCTCACGGGAGTTTCACTGGGAATTCATCCCGCAACCGGACTGGCAAGTAGTGGCCTTGCAGATGGTGACGCCTAAGGCGGGAGAATTCGCGGAGGATATTCAAGTGCAGGCCGAGTTCGCGTGTCACGATACGCTTAAGGTCGTGGGCTCTACCGCTATAATAGGCAATGTCCGGATCGGCAACGCTGAAGAGGATACGATAGAAATTCGTGAAATAATCATATACCCTCACGAAATGTCAATCGATACGACGGGATCACATACTCTCGATGCACCAGGGACTTGGAGCCGTCAGTTTGTTTGGGAAAATCCGTACGGCCAGCCGCAGCCATTGGGAGGTGTGAGCTGGACCTTAGAGGAGGGGAATGGTTTAAAGGCCGGTGATGTATTTTCGTTACAGCTGACAATGTCGGCTCCACCTTTAAGTACCTTTTCCCTGTATGCGTTCGATTCGGAAAGCGCCGTGTACTATCACTTCAAAATGCGTACCGAGTCCGCCGCCATCCCCACGCTGACCGAATGGGGTCTAATCATCTTTGCGGTGGTGTTGCTAGGGTTTATCACGTTGGTGTTCTTCAGGAGGAGAAAGACCCTGGCCCTTAGAGTGTAACAAAAGGACATGATTTTCGGCGAGGCGGGAGTGTGCCGAACGGAATGTGGTGCCTCCACTCATAAACAACACGAACCTGCCAAGTTTGCTTAGCTTGGCGAAATAAGAGGACAGGCAGATGAATGCGAACATCACACGCTGGCTATTGGCAACGCTGGTACTGACCGCAGTGACGGTTTACAGCACGGCCGTGTATGCGGCCGGGTGGTGCAACCAGGGTTACCAAAACACTACCGGACAGACGGCCTATGGTTTGATAAAGATACTCTGGGGATTCCCGAATGTGACAGATGTATACTCAACTGCACCATTCGCCGACGAAGAGGTGATTCAGATACCTCCTCCACTCTTCGGAGGGCTCACAATAATCTACTGGCACAACGGCCAAGTTCCACCTGGTGGCAAATGTTCGGCGTGCTTTAAGAAGTCAGATGATCAGCAGTGGGGGGTTGTTTGTGTCTATTGGACCGACGCCGACGGAACCGTCATAGATATGGCTGCCCCGGTTGCCTCAATTGACTTGGCATGCCCTATGGACGACGATATAGCCTTGAGGGTTTGCCACCAAGGGCACCACTGGAGCGGTAGCGGCATCCCCATCCAAGACGGCGACGGCCCGGGAGCTCCCTTTGGACAGATCGTCGGCACGAATGTCGCTTACACCGTCCAAGATACCGCGCTTCCCGCGTGGGCACTGACGGATTCTCTCTGGGGCCCACATTCAGCAATGGAATGGATTCCTCTGAGCGATTTTGTTCTCAGTGAGGGGGACTCAGTGACCTACAACGGTGGAAGCCATGGGCCCGGTGATGTGATACTTTTCCGGTTTGAGCTTGAGGGTGAAGGATTGACCTCATACGAGATAGTTCAGCGCGAAGCAAGCACATCCATTCCCACCCTCACCGAATGGGGTCTGATCATCTTTGGAGTGATGTTGCTTGGGTTCATCACCTGGGTCTTTCTCAGGAGGAAGAAGGTGGCAGTCAGACTTCAGTAGGCAGTAGTCAGTAGGCAGACTACGAAATAGTTATAGGTCGGGTTTTCTCCGCGAGGAGATACCCGACCTTCTTTTTATCGTCTATTCCTCCAATTGTGTGTTGACAATACCTTCTTGCCCCGTTAGTATGTCAACCTTGCAACTATAGCGATCTCAGCAAGTCTCCGCTAACGAAACCTGAGATGTACTTCACACGTATTTCTCTTTTCATAAGTAATGTAGTTTTAGCAGCACATGAGCAAGGAGCTTGAGTTGTCGAACGGCAAACCCAAAGACGATCTGATCGTGGTAACCGGTGCACCGGCCATTCCCGGTTTATCCTTCCGCCAGTTCCGCGGCGAGAAGGACTATCCGGATATGGTTGCCGTCATAGAAGGGTGCAATCGTGTCGACGGAATCGATCACACGGACACGGTGGAGAACGTGGCCGCCACCTACCGACATCTGGTCAACTGCGACCCCTACAAAGACATGCTCTTTGTACGGATGGAGGGTAAGATGATCGGTTTCAGCCGCGTATGGTGGATTCTCAAATCGGACGGCATGCGGGCTTATACACATTTTGCTATGCTCTTGCCGGAATGGCGCGGAAAAGGCATACGCCGGGCCATGCTACGTTACAACGAACAACGGCTCCGGGAAATCGCCACAGGTCATCCCCGGGAGGTAAAGCGCATCTTCGAAACCTGGGCAGCAGATACGGAGGTTGACTGGGATTCTCTCCTGGTCAGTGAAGGTTACAAACCGGCACGATACCTGTTCGAGATGGTGCGGCAGGATCTGAATGAGATACCGGACCTGCCGCTGCCGGAAGGTATAGAGGTGCGACCGGCCCTACCTCAGCACTACAGAACAATCTGGGACGCTGAGGCAGAGGCCTTTCAGGATCACTGGGGCGCCACCGAGTGGCGGGATGAATGGTTTGAACGTTTTCAGGAGCTGTCCTTCTTCAATCCGGGATTATGGCAGGTGGCCTGGGATAAAGATCAGGTAGCGGGGATGGTTCTGAATTTCATAGACGAAGAGGAAAACAAAGAATACCATCGGAAGCGCGGATATACGGAGAACATCAGCGTGCGCCGGCCTTGGCGTCGAAGAGGCTTGGCCCGGGCGCTGCTTGCCCGGAGCCTAAAGGTACTTGAAGATCATGGAATGACCGAGGCCGCATTGGCCGTTGATGCAGAAAACATCAGCGGCGCGCTGGGCTTATATGAAGGGATGGGATTTCGCACGGTCAAGCGTCACACAACCTACCACAAACCTCTGGATTAACTACCGTAAAAGTTCCCCCTTCATGTAGCGGAAGGCTTCAGCCTTCCATATGCTGACATACTGGAGACCTAAAGGTCTCCGCTACACAGAAACTCCACAAGTTCTTCTTCGTTGAGAAACGTTTTTTTGATTTCAACTCCTGCCCTTCTCAATCTGTCGGTCAATTCAACCGTCTGCGGAAGATCCAGACCGACAGATTTGAGTCCATCGGCGTCTTTGAACAGCTCTTCCTTGTCACAAAAAGCAAGTAATTTGCCCTGATCAAGCAGAACGATCTTTCGTGCCAACTGGGCAACCAGGTCCATGTTATGGGAGATCATAATGATGGTGACTCCTGCAGAATTCAATTCCTTAAGAAGGATCGTGATGTCTTGAGTGCTCCTGCCATCCAGACCGCTGGTGGGCTCGTCCAGAACTAGGATTTCGGGCCTCAGGGCCAGTATCCCGGCGATGGCCACCTTTCTCTGCTCCCCGCCGCTGAGGTGAAAGGGAGAGCGATAGGCGAATTCCTCATAAACCAACCCCACCTTACTTATTGCTTCTTTTACCCTGGCGTCGATCTCTCCTCCCGATAATCCCAGATTCTTGGGACCAAAGGCGACGTCGTCGTAGACCGTCTCCTCGAACAACTGCAATTCCGGAAACTGAAATACCAGTCCCACCCTCTGCCTGATCCTCTTAAGGTCGGTGGACTTGTCTTTCGTGCTTTTTCCTTCGATCAGTACCTCTCCCCAACTCGGAAGGAGAAGCCCGTTCAAATGCTGCGCCAGAGTGCTCTTGCCCGAACCGGTCGGCCCGATCAAGCCAATGAACTCTCCCTTCTCGATTCTCAGACTGATCCCATCCAGCGCCTTTCTCTCGGTGGGTAAGCCCTGGTCATAAAGATAGGTCACTTGGTCCAGCACCATCTGGGAATCTCGACTACCGTCCACCGTCGACCGTCCACCGCACCTGCTGTCCGTGGTCCGTGGTCCGTGGTCCGCAGCTTCGCGTCCGCCGTCGACCGTCCGCTGACCGCCGCCTGAAATGTCCGCAGTCCGTGGTCCGCAGTCTGTGGCCGAACCTCTGGTGTTGTATTTGCCCGGTTTGACATTCTGCGCGATGCCGTCAACTAGTGCATCAATGGTGGAACATTCGTTTAATCCCGTCCAACCTCTCCGTTTCAGGGCGGATGCTATCCTCATGGGGAAAGGCAGGCCAAGTCCGATCCGCTTCAACAGTTCCTCCTGCCGGAATGTCTCCAAAGGGGAGCCGTCTGAGACTATCCTGCCTCGATGCATTACCAGCACCCTATCAGCAATGGCCGCCTCCTCGGGAAACTGGGTGACGTGAACCACTGTCACGTCTTGCTCGTCGCACAGCATCCTTATCAGCGAAATCACCTCGGTTCTGCCCAAGGGATCCAAAAGCGAGGTGGGCTCGTCCAAAACCAGGTACTTGGGTTGCATGGAGAGCACCGCAGCCAAAGCCACCTTCTGCTTCTCTCCGCCCGAGAGCTTGTGCGGCGCGTGATTTCTATATTTCTCCAGATCGAAGTACTTGAGCGCCCTTTGAACCTTGGTTCTCATCGCCTCATAAGGAAGAGCCAAATTCTCCAGGCCAAAGGCAATCTCCCTCTCCACCGAGGTGGAGATTATCTGATTATCCGGGTTCTGGAAGACCATCCCCACTTTCTGCCTGATAGATTTTTGTGAGCTCTTATCCTTTGTGTTTAGGCCGTCCACGCTAACCTCTCCTTTTGTGGGAACGATCAGCGCGTTCAGAAGCTTGATCAGGGTGGTCTTTCCCGAGCCGTTGGAGCCGATGAGGGCCACCGACTCCCCCTCTCTTAACTTTAAGCTTATGTCGTCCAGCGCAGGGATGAATGTCCTCTGATCACCTTCCTTGGCGGAATCCTCGGTCAGAGGATATCGATATGACACGCAGTCGAGCTCTATCACGTGG
>CAYMNI010000168.1:1300-5668 GCA_964391755.1 uncultured Ignavibacteria bacterium | reverse complement strand
CACCGGCTCCACGATCTTCAGCAGCCGGTTGGTTACCTCCTTTATCCTCAACGCGCCGGTTTCTACCTTCTTCAGCTTAGCGATGACGTCTTCGTTTAGATCCTCCGGCCGGCTCAGAATTAGCTGGACGTATCCCAAGACGGCAGCCAGCGGATTGTTGATCTCGTGGTTGATGGTCACTGCGGTTTGGATCATGGCCTTCAGTCTTTCGGATTTGACCAGGTCGTCCCGAATTTCTCCACCCATTCTGTCTACCCACACCGAAGCCTTGGTCACGGCTATCCCCAACTGATTGCTCAGCGCCTGTAGAATTTCTTCGTCCTGGCTTAAGTTCCTGTATCCCTCGACCAGGCCGGTGATGGCGCCCACGGTGCGCCCGTCTCTTTTGATGGGATAGGAAAAAGCGCTGTGCGGTCCCTGGCTGTCGAAGGTGGCGTAAATGGACTCCATGCGCATATCCTGCCGCATGGCCTGCATCACCCGCTGGTCGAAGTCCCTCAGCATCTTGACCTTGTCGATGGCTCCGGAGACTACCTCGCTGGTGATCTTCTTGGTTTTGTCGTCCCACAAGGTCACCGAGGCGCACTGTAGCCCCAGCACTTCCAATAGTCCGTCCAGAGCCTCCTGAAGAACCTGGCTCATCTCCACCGAGGAGTTGATCTGCTGCGCCAATCTCTTCAGCAGCAGGAATTTCTTATGTTCTAAGCTCTTCTCCATTCGCTACCTCTAACAACTCCTTCGCTATTGACTCTTGACTCTATACCCTTAACTCTTTACTCTTTACTCTTGCTGGCCGGAAAAAGAAACGCAATTCCTAACACAGCACAAATCAAAACCACCGTCATCAACACTGCCCAATTCTGTTCCATTGCTCTTCCCCCTTCCTTTCTTGATCTCAGTTCCCGCAACTGTTGTTTGAACTCCATTGTCGTCAGGGGAAAAAGCAAATCGCATGCCGCTCGAGATTTCTTTCCCTGATAGCACGGTGGTGGGACCTTCGGCGGAAGACGGCATATTGACCCAGCAAACCCCAACTCACCCCGCGACTTACAAACTCGCCTATGGCGGGTGCACTCGTAGTATCCGAGGATGCTATCCGAAGGTCAAGCAGAATCGTGCGATTCTGTGCAACGGTCTTCACATAAGCTGCAAACTAAGGCGGCAAGCTGGGGAGATTGGTCTACCGGAAAGAAGGGGGGTTATTTTAACGCCTCGGACGGTCGGGCATAATCACGGTAAAGGCTATAGCTTTTAAAGATGTCTTGGGGCAGGAGAGGTTTTCCTTTGGTAATCAGGCTTACCAGATTAAGTGCGATACCCGGACCCAGCATCAAACCCTGGCCGCAGAATCCCACCGCCACGAAGAACCCTTCTTGATCCTTCACCCGGTCCACGATGGGCACCCCATCCGGAGTCATGGGATAAAGCCCGCGCCATACCCGTCGTACTCTCAGGTTTCTGAGGCGGGGGAAAAGGAGTATCAGCCGCCGGGCGGCTTGAGGTAGGAATGCCGACGTGGAATCCCGGTTGGTGCCGGGAATTATGGGTTCCGGCGTCAGGCAAAAGACGATGTGACCTTCCGCCTCTTGATAGAAGTAGAAGTTCTTGGAGCCGGGGAACGCCCGGATGTCCACCACCAGCGGCCGGAAAAAACACTTTACCGGCTCGGTCACCCCGGCCTCGTGAGAGTCCGGTTCGACCGGAATATCCAGGCCCATCATCTTTCCCACATCTTTAGCACCGGCTCCTGCCGCGTTCAGCAGTCTCTCCGCGGCATAAGTCCCTTTGGTGGTCTTGACCTTTATGGCCGAGCCGTTGTCTTTTTCGATCCTCAAGACTCTCTCCTGAAACTTGAAGGTTACGCCCGACTTGACCGCCTGGCTGTAAAAAGCACGGCCAGCCATCATGGGCGAAAGATTGCCGTCCTGGGGAGAGTACGTGCCCCCTTTCAAGCCATCCGGATTTATTCCGGGGAGGAGCTTGACGGTCTCCTGCGGGTCGATCCAGTCTATGTTCAGGCCGTATTTTTTCTGAACTTCCAGCAGTTGCTTCAGGCTTTTCACGTCCTCATCCCGGTAGACCGGAAAGCAATATCCCCCCTTCTGGAAATGAACGTCCTCGCCGTATTTCTCTTTCCAGGAGGAGAATATATCAAGGCTCAGCTGGCAGGTTTGTATCTTGGCTGGATCGGAATGGGTGGCTCTGATCCCGCCTATGGCGCTTTTGTTCTGACCCTGGCCGGGAGAGGGGAGTTCGTCCACGACCAGAACTTTCATCTTCTCCTGAGCCAGGAAAAAAGACGTGGGAAGCCCCACGCTGCCTGCACCGATGACTATTACATCGTAGTTTTTCATTCCAGATACGTCTCGACTCTCAAGATTCGGAAGACTGGTCGGACTCCTCTCCTGCCAGCATCCCTAAGTTGACCTCCGCTATCAACGGCCTGTGGGTGAAAGGAACCACGTCGCACAGATCGATGCCCTCCTGCTGGAAGAGCCTTAAAATAAGCGACTGGCAGGTCTTTCCGCCGCAAGCACCCATCCCGCATCTTATGACTTTGAGTTGGTTCAAATCCCGCACGCCCTGGCGAATAAGCTTTCTTATCTGGCCGGCCTTGACCCTCTCGCATCTACAGACTATGGTCTCATCGTCGATGTGTGGCGCAGCCTGAATATCGATCGGCCGGCCGATCTCCGGATCCTGGACTTTAAATCCCGCCACCAGCGTGGCTTTGTCTTTGGGAACTCTCAACGTGACCAAAAGCGTCCGGTCGTATGCCTTTCTTCTGGCGACCTTCTCCACCCGGGCTTTGGTGACGAAGTTTCCGTCCATGTCCACGGCATCGACCGTTTGCTCCGCGTCCACGGCGGACTCCAGAAGCTCGAAGGGCACGGTGACCAGACCATCCGGACCGTCGCCTCTCAAATCCACCAGGGTGATGGCCAAACCGGGGCAGACCGCCACGCACAGGGTGCAGCCGGTGCACTCATCTTTGACCACTTCAGGGAGACCGAATATGGGATCCCCCTTCATCTGGATCATATCTTTGGGGCAAATGTGAATGCAGGGATCGCATGGTATCTCCTGTACACATCGAATCACCGGAAAGAGCTTGGATTGCGGGGTGGAGATCTCCAGCGGATGAGTCTGACCCGGCTTGCTTTTTAGAATCTCCCATCTTTTCTGCCATTCGGCGGGAACCCACACGTCTTTGCCCAGGGATTGAGCGATTTGACGTCCGGCGATCTTTCCGGAGAAGATGGCAGCCGAGGCCTCTGCGATCTCCAGCGCATCACCGGCGGAGTAAACGTCCATGCCGAACTTCTTGGCCTGACCCAACAGCTCGTCCACCGGATTCAAGCCGACTGCGATCAGCAAAGTATCTGCTTCGAAGGTCCGTTCGGTTCCGGGAATCTCGCAGAAATCCCGGTCCACCTGGGCAACGGTCACCGATTCGACCCGATCCTTGCCGTTTATGTGTTTCACCGTGTGCGAGGTCCACACCGGCACCCCCAGCCTCTTTATCTTATCCTGATGAACCTTGTATCCACCCACTTGGGGCAAGGCCTCCACCAAACCCACCACACCGATGCCCGCCTGAATCGCGTGATATGCAGCGATGAGACCCACATTACCCCCACCCACGATGAAAAGTTTCTCCGAAGGTCGCACCAGATCCCGGTTTACCAGGGTCTGGAACGCGCCAGCACCGTACACTCCGGGAAGATCACATCCGGGAAAAGAGAGGGCTTTCTCCCTGGCCCCGGCGGCGATCAGAAGCTTCTTGGGATCAATCAGGCTGTATCCCTGATCGCTCACCACGCCGACTTTTTTGTCCTGATAGCATCCCACGGCAGTGGTGTTCAGCATCACCTTGATGTTAGGAAGTTTTTCTATCTCCGAGGCCAGCATGGTGGCGATGTCGATTCCCCTGGTTCCGGCGTAACAATCCGCTACCGTGCCGAAGAAGGAGTGGGTCTGGAGCACCAGTTTGCCTCCCAACCGATGCTTGTCGTCCGCTATCAGGACGTCAACCCCGTGGGGTGCAAGCTCCAGGGCCGCCATTATCCCCGCCGGCCCCCCACCGATCACCAGAACTTCTGTAGCGATCACCGGAATAGGCGAAAGTTTTTTGGGCGGATGGTCAACCGCTGGAAGATCCGGGATGCCGTCGCAGGTGGTCACCTTCATCCCCTTTTTGACCACGGCCATGCAGCCTTTGACCGGAACTCCGTCTGCGATGACCAAACATTGTGCGCACTGACCATTCGCGCAAAAAATCCCCTGGGAGCTGCCGTCCTTGAAATGATGGCCGAAGACCTTTATGCCGTGGGCAAAAAGCGCAGACGAAATGACCTCCCCAGGTTT
>CAYMNI010000168.1:0-1290 GCA_964391755.1 uncultured Ignavibacteria bacterium | reverse complement strand
CTGCCATTGAAAAAAAACGGGACACAGGCTTCCCCTTCTGTCTTCAAAACGGGGTGATACTGTATTCGATTCATGGGCATAGACCGTAAAGATGGGTCAAATTCATCTCTGTTCTTCAATAGAATACGTGATTTACGGCAGAACTTAGTGAAGGATTTCACAAAGCCTGCCCAATTCCAAAAGAGTGGTGGGGGGTGGTCGAAATTTGTGCAAATTTCGGTTGACTATCGCATTATTTCTGTTATATTTAAAATTGGCTGTTTGCTCGAACAGAGTAAACCCTGCTGAAAATCGGAAATAGATGAGATTTCTCTTTCATTAGCCCAAAATCCACTTAGCACAGTTGCAGGAGGAGAAGATGAAGAGAGGCATGTTGATTTTGGCGGCGGCGGTTTGTATCTCCCTGTTTTTCCTGACCGGGGCCAGCTTGGCTGATCAGGACCCCAACGATTCATACGGGCCGGATTCGGTTCTGTTCAGGTCAAGGGAACTTCTGGTGCCCTGCCCACCCGGTGCCGGGCAGGCTGTTGTTCCCCTGTACTTCAGAAACGACACTCCCGTCATCGGGGTGCAGGCGCCGCTGAAGTGGACCGGACCGGCGGAACTGGATTCGGTCGGCTTCTTCGGGAGCAGAATCAGTTACCTGTACGACAAAGAGGTAACCATTGACAATCCCAACCGTAAGGTTCTGGTAACCGCCTCGGTGGGCACGCAATTGCCCATACCGGAAGGCAGGGGCATGCTGGTCAAGTTCTTCTTCTCCACCAGCGATACCGGCCTTCTGCTCATAGATACCGTGGCCAACTCCCCCCAACCAGAGGAGCATCTTCAGTTTACCAGGGAGGATGCGGTCACCTACACTCCTCAATTTCAGCAGGGTCAGTTTCATCTCACCTGTGGACAGGATCCTAACGATCCGAACGTGGCGGATACCGTCTTCTTCTGCAGCCAGTACGCCTACTATCCTTTGCCCGGCGGTCCCGGGCTGTTTTACGCACATGTCTGTGTGACCTGTGACGACTCGGTCGGTGCCATAACTTTGCCACTTGCCTGGAGCGGACCGGCGGAATTTGATTCGATTACGTTCGCAGAGGTGGTATTTCCTGAGTCCATCAGGGTGATTAGTCCGGAGGTCGATTCCATAACCGATCGGGCTATGGTGGGATTGATTCCCTTCCATGATCCGCCCATCCCTCCCACCCAGGGGCTCTTCACCACAATGTGTTTTACGCTCCCCCACCAGACCGGGATCGTGCCGATCGAATAGGTCTTCATGCAACCCCTCAACCA
>CAYMNI010000167.1:0-5707 GCA_964391755.1 uncultured Ignavibacteria bacterium | reverse complement strand
TCTTGAGTCTGGAAATCTTGGCCTTGACGTCTGCCTGCAGCTTGTCCGTGCCCTTATGCTTGGGCATGATGGCGAACATCTCGTGCAGGATCTTCAGCTTCTCCTGCAAATCCTTCGCCTGCCGGTATCTTCTTTCGGCTTCGTAGTATTGAGGTGTAAGGTTGGCTGGCATCGGGCCGATCCTCGATGCAATGGGAATGAAAGCCTACTTTTTGTGGAGGTCGCTCAAGCGCGCGTCCTTGTGAATCTATGATCTTCTCTTCAAATAACGCTACTGCTGTACCAACACCCTCAGGTGGTCCTTTTTTCTTCCTGACGGATTAGCGCCTTGGGCCGAGCCGTTGGTCAAGAACTAAAAGGGATAGAATCTGGCTTCGGTCCAATAGTCCTCCTGCAGCAGTTTCTGCTGACTCACCAGTGCTCTCAGATGCTCGCCTTCCCAGTTGGCTAAGTAGTCAAAAAGCTGCTTGATGTCCGACTCGTCGGTCTCCTGCGCGGACCGTTTGTAGAAGTCGATCGAGTTCTTCTCCAGCAGGATCCCGATGGAGAGCGCGGTCATTTCGAACTGGCTCTGATCCAGCCTGGCTTTGAATGCTTCCGAGAAAATTGGACTTTCCGAAGTTGTCTCCAGGATGTGTTTCATGTCCTTCACTTCGTCGAATTTGAACTGCTGATCTTGCTTGATACTCTGGTACAGACTCTTCAGTATCTGCATGTGGTTGGTTTCGTCCTTGGCCAACGAGGCAAAAACGTCCTTGCCTTTGGGATCCGTAGTTTTCTCCTCAGCCAGACGATAGAACTGATATCCGTCGTTCTCCACTCGTATGGCCTCCTTCACAATTTGCAAGAGGCGGTCCTGCTTTTCCATCGGTGCTCTCCTTTGTTTGCGTCATCGCGACATTCTTAATATAAACGGATAATCTGGCCTGTCAAGTTTGATGAAAATAAGCCCGGCGAGCGCGCCCGGAGGGGGTCAGAGCTTAACTTAGCAACCAGGACCTGGCTTAAGCTAGGTCCTGCTAACAGTAATACCCCTTGTTGAAGTTGACGGCGGATACTCTATGCCGTGCACTAATAGTGTAACCTCACTTCACCGTTTCCCTCGGTTACTTCACCGATCCAATAAGGAGTTTCCTTCAGGGACGAGAGTCGTCGAATGATCCCGTTCGTTTGATTCTTCGACACCACTAAAATCAAGCCGATTCCCATGTTGAATACCCTGAACATTTCTTCATCTACGACGTTTCCCAGTTTTTGAATCAGCCCGAATACCGGCGGCACTCTCCACAGGCTGGCCAGAACGTGGGCATCACAGCGGCCGGGCAGGATGCGGTTAAGATTGCCCGGAATTCCACCGCCGGTGATGTGCGCTATTCCTTTGACTTTGTACTTCTCCAGAAGAGACAGGATCGACGGAGAATAGCACCGGTGCACTTTCAGAAGCTCCTTGCCCAAGGTGGTATTCAGTTCCTTAATCCGGCGATTCACGCCCATCCGCGCCCGCTGGAAAAACACGGCGCGCGCCAGGGAATATCCATTGGTATGCAGACCGTCCGATTTGAGCCCGATTATCTGGTCCCCGGGACGAATCCCCGAACCGTCTATGATCTTCTTTTTCTCCACCGCGCCCACGATGCATCCCACCAGGTCATATTCTCCCTTTTGGTAGAACTGGGGCAGCTCGGCGGTCTCTCCGCCCACCAGGGCACATCCCGCCCTCTTGCAGGCAACGATTAAACCCTTGACTATATCCGCTATTACCGCCGGCCGGACCTTGCCTGTTCCGATATAGTCTAAAAAAAACAATGGTCTGGCTCCGTGCACCAGGATATCGTTCACACAGTGATTCACGATGTCCTGCCCCACAGTGTCGTGCTTGCCCATCATGAAGGCCACTTTGAGCTTGGTGCCTACCGAGTCGACGCTGGAGATGAACACCGGGTCCTTGTACTTGAGTCCTTTAAGCGAGAAAAATCCGCCGAAACTCCCGATCCCCTTCAACACGTGAGGATTGAAGGTCGATTTGGCCAGTTTCTTGATTTTCTCCTTGGCCTCATTGCCGGCGGAGATATCCACCCCCGAATCTCTGTATGTAAGCTTCTTCTTCATGTACACCTCGACTCCCGGTTTGCATTCTTCCTGAAGATCGAATGCGGATCACTTGAGCAGAATCACAGAAGGCGATGTCCGATATCCAAAAAACGCCTTACAACAGCCTTTGGCCGTTGATTTCCAACTGGAACTTGAGCCCCAGAAAGTCCGCCGCCCGGCGGCAGACTATCATGCGGGAAAGAAAAATCTCGAAGTACTCCATCACCTGGGAAATGGACGTATCGATTTTGATTTCCAGGGTTATAAGTTTCTTGTCCTCCTCTACTCTCAGAAAAGAGCTTTTGGCGGCATAGTTCACCCGATCGTGGATGTCCTGTTTGATTGCCTCAAGCGTGCGCACTCTGGAGCTGTGCACGTCCGACTTGTCGGCCAGGATAACCGCTGCGCAGATGTCCGAAACCGGCTGTCCGTCCTTTTCGTCGTGGTTGCCGATGGCAGCCATAATCTCCAATATGTCGTCCGTAGACATTCCCATGCCGGAAAGGATCGAGCGTGCCAAAAGGGCTGCCGTCTGGGCGTGATAGTCCCGGTTGATCACGTTTCCTATGTCGTGCAGATAGGCTGCAATAGAGGCCAGTTGAGCCCTCTTCTCCGGGTGTTTCAGCCGGGTGAGAATGTTGAAGGCGATATTGGCCGCCAGGCTGGCGTGCCTTTCGCCGTGCTCTGTGTATCCGATGACCCCTAAAATGTCATCCGACTTCTGGATGAGATGCTTCACTTCCTCGTTCTTCTTGACGTCTTCTACGGTTATCATAGACCTTCACCTCTATAGAGACTTATCGGAACAAAAGCTCTGGACTTTTCACAACCCGTGTGCGATCGCACGAAGAATCATCATGTGACAAGCCCAAAAGAGAAACTGCTGCTGCTCGGTTCTCCTCACAGCATGTCCACCGGGTCCACATCAACGGTTATACGAACGGCCGTCTTGGGTTTTGAGGTTTTCTCTTCCTCTAAAAGCTTCCTGATCAGACCGCTGGTGCCGATGATGCTCTTGGTCTTAATCAGCAACTGCCAGCGATACTGATTTTTTATCTTGGGCAGCGGCGCCGGTGCGGGACCCAATATCTCCAGACCCTTTTGTCCTTTGGTTTTCCTCCCCAGCCTGGATGCGAACTTGCGGGCTTTCTCGGCGACGGACTTTGAAGTTCTGCCGGAGAAAACCAGCAAGATCAGGTGATTGAACGGTGGATAGCCCAGCTCCCGGCGTTGCTCCAATTCCCTGCGGTAGAATTCCTCGAAATCATGAGAAGCGGCCAGCTTGATCGCCCAGTCTTCGGGATAATAGGTCTGAACTACCACCTCCCCCTCCCGATCACCTCTTCCCGCTCTGCCTGCCACCTGGGTGAGCAGCTGAAAGGTCTTCTCCTTCGAGCGGAAATCCGGCAGGTCCAATCCCATGTCGGCGGAGATGACGCCGACCAAGGTCACGTCTGGGAAATCCAGACCCCTGGTGATCATCTGGGTGCCCACCAGCACGCCGAATTTCTTCTTTCCAAAGTCGCTTAAGAGTCGCCTGTGCGCGCCCTTCTTGGTTGTACTATCCAAGTCCATTCTCTCCATTGACGCGTTGGGGAAATCTCTCTTTAACTCATCCTCGATCTTCTGAGTCCCGGCCCCTTTGTACGTGAACCTGAAGCCGTGGCAATTGGGACACTGATCCGGAGCCTTCTTCTGATGGTTGCAGTAATGACACCTCATGGTGAAATCGGTTCGGTGAAACGTAAGCGTGATGTCGCAGCGGGGGCACTTCTCCACGTGCCCGCAGTCCTCGCATTTGACGAAAGTGGAGAAGCCACGGCGATTCAAAAACAGAAGAGCCTGTTCTCCCCTTTCGGTTCTGTCCTTCAGAAGGGACCCAAGATCAGCGGATAGGAGTTTTCGGCTCCCCTCTTTTCTTTCCGTGCTGAGATCGACTATCTTCACTTCAGGAAGCTTCTGTCTCTCTACTCTCTCCCTCAACCGACACAGTGTATATTTCCCCTGCTGGGCATTGTAGTAGGATTCGAGACTGGGCGTGGCCGATCCCAGGATGACCACGGCGCCATCCAGCTTGGCCCTCACTACGGCCACGTCCCTGCCGTTGTATCTGGGTGCGGGATCGTCCTGTTTGTATGACGAGACGTGTTCTTCGTCGGCGACGATCAACCCCAGCTTCGGCAGGGGCGAAAACACGGCGGACCTTGCCCCCACCACGATGGGAATATCGCCTTTTCTTATGCGTCTCCATGTATCGAACCTCTCCCCTGCCGACATGCGGGAGTGCAGGCATCCCACCTGGGGGCCGAAGTTGGCCTTGAACCTGGATATGATCTGTGGGGTCAGCGATATTTCCGGCACCAGAACTAAAGCTTGCTTTCCGCTTTTCAAAACCTCCTTGATGGCCTCTATGTAGATTTGGGTTTTGCCGCTTCCGGTTACACCGTGAATCAGAAAAGGTGAGTATACACCGCTGTCCAGCGCTTCCCTTATCTTGGTCAGCGTATCTGTTTGTTCCTGGGTCAGAGACAAAGGCTGTGTCTCCGGCAGATCGAGTCCCCAGTCGGACTCCCTTATCTTCTCCGCCTGTCCAAACTCGACCAAGCCTTTTCTTTCGAGCGTAGCGAGTGAGGAGGTACCGATTCCGTGCCGGCCGGTCATTTCCTTCCAGGTCATCTCTCTTTGATTCTCCAGCAGGATTTCCAGGCATTTTGCCTGTGCCGGAGATTTCTTCTTAATAGCAGAGACAGCCGATCGAAGAAGCTCCAGATTTTCCGGATTTCCGCCGAAGTTTTTCAGCCTGATTGTCTTCTCATGCTGAACCTGCACTCCTGGTTTTGCCAAACGCTCATCGATTTCGATCAATCCCTTCTTGCTCAAATCATAAAGATCAGCATAGAGGCCTTTTGCCTTGAGCGCTCTCGAAAGCCAGGATAGCTTTCTCTCCTCGCCATCCGCCAGAATCTCCAGTATTCTCTGCTGCCGCTCAGATACCTGTGCTTTTGACTTTCTTGGCACCTCAGAGGCTTCACCTTCCGCCTTCCTTCTGACGTACATCTCGCTTTTCAACATCAACTCGGACGGAAGCGCTGCCCTCAAAGCTTCGCCCCAGGAGCACAGATAGTAATCGGAGACCCACTTTGTGAGCTCGAGCATTTCGCCGGAGAAGAGAGGATAGGGGTCCAACACGTCCACAATGTCTTTCACGTCCGACAAACTGGATGTCGCGCTCAGACCGACGATAAAGCCGGTCACAGTCTTTTTTTTGAGGGGAACCAAGACCCTTAATCCCAAATCCAGCTTGCCCTCAAGATGGGAGGGAATTCGATATGTCAATGGCTCGGATAATGGGAGCGTCAATGCCACCTGGGCGAACATGGTAGCTTCCTATTCTGGCCTTTATCTTGTAACTGCCCTGTACAATCTAATCCGGACCGAATCGAATGTCAAGCAAAGGCTCGGCATGCTGGTTTCAGGTTCTAGGAGTGCGGAAGCTTGCTTCCGCGGTTTTGGGTGGGTGGCCCACAGCTCTGCTGTGGGATAGTGCCGGTATGAACCGGTGGTATGAACCGGTCACATGGGTAACACTATAGACCGGGGACATGGGTAACAGTTA
>CAYMNI010000166.1:0-5773 GCA_964391755.1 uncultured Ignavibacteria bacterium | reverse complement strand
TGGGCTTTTTCTCCTCTTCTTTATCGCCCTCCTCTCCCTCTTCCTTCTCGAATGAAGGTTGCTCCATCCTTGAATGAAAAGAAGGAATGTTATCCGAAACGGCCCACACGGTGGCAATTGTGAAGCAGAGAGTGAAAACCAGAATGCCGTACTTCTCCTTTGCACAGAGCATGATTATCTCTCCTTGGACATTTGAGTTACACCCATATGGATCGGTCTTTCAGTAAAACAACCCCATTGGTAATTTAACTAACTATTGAGATACGGCAAGGCCTTTTTACGGCTCTGGCGCCTTCTCCGGTCCGGGTGGACCACATCGTGTTTCTTGAAAGCCAAACCATCTTGACTTTTCCTCCAAAGAAGGGTAACATGTAAGCTGAGGTCCGGGAGATCAAAGACAGGAGAAGGAACTATCTTGACCAGGGTGAAATGGCTGGCAATCGGAGCGATAGTTATCTGTGTTATCCTTTTCTTCCTGCTTCGCGGCATGAGGTCGTCGTCCGGGCTATCCGCAGAGCAGTTCGTCGAAGTCTACGTCGAGCTATCCTTTGCCTCGGAGACGTTCTCCGGCGACAGTGCCAAGTTCGAGGAGGAAAAAAACAGGATATTCGAACAGGCAGGGGTGGCTCAGAAGGAGATGGACGAATTCGTTCGCCGATTGAACCAAAAACCGGATGAGTGGGCCGAGGTGTGGAAGAGGATAGTGGAGAGTTTGGAACAGAAACGCCAACAGCTCAAGTTACCATAAATGCGTTCTCTATATGGTCGACAATCTCCTGGTCTTTCTCGTAGGTTATGGCCAAGACGTCGAACCTGAAATCGTATCCGGTTAGATCGTTTCTCTGAATGAAATCGTTCGCCGCGTCGATTAGGTTCCTCTGCTTTCTCAGGTTCACCCTCTCCTGGGGCGCCCCAAAGCTCATGGACCTTCCCGCCTTGACCTCGACGAAGACGACGGTGCTGCCCTCCTTGGCGATCAAGTCGATCTCCTTGTGGCCGTAGCGATAATTCCGCCTGAGAATCTCAAAACCCTTTCTCTTGAGATATTCCTCGGCCAGCGCTTCCGATTTTCTTCCGAATTCATGTTTGTAGTTGGTCATATGCAAATTCCAATGGACGGGGCTGAATGCCCCGCCCTATGTGTTGTCTGACGTACCTCTCATCATAGAGACGGGAATTTGTCTAAGGGTCGTGTAACGTATTCTCATCATAGAGGCGGGAATTTATCCCGCCGGGATGGCCTTGCAAATATGGAAAGGGTGAAACCTCACACCCTGTTTCCCCCTCTCCATTTTATGGAGAGGGGGACTAAGGGGGAGAGGTCATTTCATCTCTAAGTCCGCCTGATTCGACTGACATAGCCTCACCAGCTTGAAAGATCTCCTATGTATCTTGCATGGTCCGAATGTCTTCAAAGCCTCCACGTGTGTCCTGGTGGCGTAACCCTTGTGATGAGCGAAGTTGAATTCCGGATATTCTTTGTGATATTCGAGCATTATCCGGTCGCGGGTGACCTTGGCCACGATGGATGCAGCCGCGATGGAAAGGCTCAGAGAATCACCCTTGACCACTGGCCTCTGGGGAAACGAAAGATGGGGAATCTTTTGATTACCGTCCACCAGGATGAAATCGGGCGGACGTCTCAGCCGACTCACCGCTTTATGCATGGCCTGCAGGGAGGCATTCAGTATGTTCAGTTTGTCTATGAGCTCCTCAGTTACGATTCCGACTCCCACCTGGCAGCCATTCTGCATGATCTCGTCAAACAGCTTCTCCCGCTTCCCTGGAGTCAGCTTCTTGGAGTCGTTCACCTCAGGCACGGAGAAATCCTTAGGCAAAACCACGCAGGCGGCCACCACCGGACCGGCCAGAGGGCCACGCCCCGCCTCATCCACCCCGGCCACCGTTTGAAAACCCTGTTTCCAGAGTGTGGTTTCCAAGGCCAGTAAATCATTTGAAGTTCCAATCATGAGACGCAACCACCCTATGCTTCTCTCTCCGTGCTTCCGACGACGGAGGACAGAAAACAAGATTCAAATCCATCTGAGTTGTCAGCCGCTATGGTCTTATAAAGTCGCTGTCGTCCGTTTTGTCAAGAAAAAAGGACAGGGACACCCTTGGGTTCTAATTGTGCTTGACAATTAAGGCTCATTTGTTAGAATAAGCGGTGATTATGAAGAACCACGGCGCAAAACGCGGAAGTACCGGCCTATCAGGACGTAAGCTGGGCGAGGAATTCCGGACCCTGTCCCATCGCATGCTGAAGTACGCCAATCGCGGGCTTCCCAGAGTTGATTTTGCCCGAGAGGTCTCCCGGATGCTGATCGACTTCTCCGGCTGCGACGCTCTGGAGCTGCGGCTCAAGAGAAGCGACAAGTATTATCGCTGTGAGGCGAAACGCGGTGCCGAGCCGTGGTTTGGGTATGAGCAGTTGAAGTGCTCGCAGGCTCCCGATAGCAGGATGATACCCTGCTCCGAACAGGAGACAGGCATGGAGGCGCTCTGCCGCGACGTGGTGCTGGGCCGAACCGATCCCTCTCTTCCTTTCTTCACCGAGAACGGCAGCTTCTGGACGGGCAATACCCAGGACACGCGAATCGACCGTCTGCCCGGAGAAAGCGGTTCGGAATTTAAGAAAGCTTGTTTGGAGAAAGACCTTGGCTCGCTGGCCATGTTTTCCCTGCAGGTCGATTCCGACAGTATGGGCCTGCTGCAGTTAAAAAGCAGGCAAAAAGACTTCTTCAACGAGCGGGAGATAGAATTCTACGAGAGACTTGCCCAGATGCTGGGCATCGCCCTGGCGCACCGCAGCGCGCAGGTGGGCCTGCGCGAGCGGATCAAAGAGCTTACCTGCCTTTACGGCATAGCCCGCCTTGCCGCGCAGCCCGAGGCCAAGCTGGAGGAAGTACTTCGAGGAATCACCGAACTTCTTCCCCCGGCTTGGCTCTATCCTGAGACCGCTTCGGGAAGGATCACTTTGGACGGGCGCTCTCAGACCTCATCGGATTTTCGGCAGGGGGGACACAAGCAGATCGCGGATATCGTGGTGGGCGAAGAGCGGCGGGGCACGGTTGAAGTGAGCTACGCGGAGGAGAAGCCGGAGTTGGACGAAGGGCCATTTCTCAAGGAGGAGCGGAATCTGATCGACGCCGTAGCCAGGGAGGTGGGAATAATCGTCGAGCGCAGAGAGACGGAGGAAGAAAAAACCAGGCTGCAGGATCAGTTGAGGCACGCTGATAGGCTGGCGACCATCGGACAGCTGGCAGCGGGGGTGGCCCACGAGCTGAACGAACCGCTGGGTACTGCCCTGGGATTCGCCCAGCTGGCGAAGAAATGCCCGGGACTGCCGGAACAGGCCAAGCAGGACATGGACAAGGCGGTGATCGCCTCGCTGCACGCCAGGGAGGTGGTAAAAAAACTCATGTTCTTTGCCCGGCGGATGCCGCCCAAGAAAACCCAGGTCAATCTCAATCGGCTGGTGGAGGAGGCGCTCTACTTCCTTGAGTCGCGCTGTGAGAAAGAGGGGATCGAAGTAATCCGCTTCCTCTCGCCCGACCTGCCGGAGATAACCGCCGATCCCGCCCAGTTGACACAGGTTCTGGTCAATCTGGTGGTCAATGCGGTGCAGGCAATGCCCCAGGGGGGCAGGCTGACGCTGCGAACGGGCGTGGGCGAGGGACATATTGTGCTGGTGGTGGAAGACACCGGCGTGGGCATGAACAGCCAGGTGGCGAGAAAGATATTCCTCCCCTTCTTCACCACCAAGGACGTCAACCAGGGCACGGGTTTGGGTTTGTCTGTGGTTCACGGAATCGTGAACGCCCACGGGGGTTCGATAAAAGTCGACAGCGAGGGGGGCAAAGGCGCACGATTCGAAGTCAAACTACCCTTAAGCGGGGCACCGGACGTGGAAGAAAATGGCTAAGATGACTCCTTCCGAGAAGACCGAGCGCATTCTGGTGGTGGACGACTCCCCCCAGACGCTGGAGCTGCTGCAGAGGAACTTGGCTGCCGAAGGATACCAGGTCTTTGCCGCCGCCAGTGTGGACGAGGCCATCCGGCTGCTGGAGACCACCGCCATCGACCTGGTGGTGACGGATCTGAAAATGCCCAAGGTGAGCGGCATGGATCTGGTCAGACACGTCCGTGAGAACTACAAGAACACCGAGGTGATGACCATCACCGGCTACCCGTCCATCGAGGGGGCGGTAAAGGCCATCAAGATCGGGGCCGAGGAGTACCTGACCAAACCTTTTACCGACGAGGAACTCTCTTCCGCGGTGCGACGGACCCTGGATAAACTGCACCTGCGCAGGCTGGGACAAGCTCAACTGCAGAAGATCTCCTCGGCGCCTTACGGGCTCATCGGCGAGTCAGCGGTAATGGGGAAGGTTCTCAGCGTCATCTCCAAGACGGCGTCGACCTCGGCGACAGTGCTCATCTCCGGGGAGAGCGGAACCGGCAAGGAACTGGTGGCCAGGGCCATTCACTACAGCAGCGGCAGGGCCTCCGCTCCGTTCGTGCCGGTCAATTGCGGAAGCATTCCGGAAGGTCTCCTGGAGAGCGAGCTTTTCGGGCACGTCAAGGGAGCCTTCACCGGAGCCACCGAATCGCGGGCGGGTTTCTTTCAGACCGCAGACGGCGGCACCATCTTTTTGGACGAGATCGGCAACACCAGCCTGTCGATGCAGGCCAAGCTTCTGAGAGTGCTGGAGGATAAGGAAGTATACATGGTGGGGGCCAGCCGTTCGCGCAAAGTGGACGTGCGGGTCATCGCGGCGACCAACAGGGACTTGGCCAACCTGGTGAGCAAGGGCGTCTTCAGAGAGGATCTGTACTTTCGCTTGAACGTGCTCACCATGGCCATGCCCCCTTTAAGGGAAAGAGGCGACGACGTTCTGATTTTAGCCCACCATTTCGCAAGCAGGTACGCCGAGCAGTTCGGCAAGCCCACGCCCCGGTTTTCGGACAACGCCCTCCAGGTTCTGCTGCAATATCACTGGCCGGGCAACGTGAGAGAGCTGGAAAACGTGATCCAGCGCCTGGTGATCATGACCGACGACGACGTGGTAGAGGTTTCCGATTTGCCTTCCCTGATGCATTTCACTGCCCTTCGAGGCAGCGGCCTGAGTCGGACCTTAGCTGAGGTGGAGGCGGAGTACATCCAGAACGTGCTGGCGAACGTCAACGGCAATAAAACCCGGGCCGCAGAGATCTTGGGGATCGACCGAAAGACCCTGCGAGACAAGCTGAGAAGAATCCAGCAGCACCCCTCCCAGTAATCCCATTTTCACCGGGGTAATTCTCCCCGGTGGTTCAAATCCCCCCAGAAATCGAGAGCTTTCATAGTCTCCATCCGGAAATCCCAATAGAATCCTACCACTTCTTTTCTTTCATCTAATCCTTTGTTGTTCTGTAGGTTATACTTCGAATTGCAACTCGGTTTTTCTGCACAAACTCCAAAAAAAGCCAGCTTTTGTCTTATGGCATGCGGTTCGCTATGAGCCTGTGGCGAATAGGAACCCAGGGTTTGAGGAAAGGAGGTAAGTCTTATGGATTCAAGCCGGCATGTGAGAAACGCCTCGAAGCTGAATGCGACCAGTGCGGCCAAGAGGATCGAAACGAGAATCACCAGGACGTACGCACCAGAAACGGGAGAGCTGACCAGCCCCTTTTCGAAATCCAAACATTGGAAGTTGCTGTATGCTTCGGATCAACCCGAGAATCCGGATGGAGCCGCTTCGTCAGCGGAAGACTCTGTCGCGGGTTCGGG
>CAYMNI010000165.1:0-5832 GCA_964391755.1 uncultured Ignavibacteria bacterium | reverse complement strand
GAGAGATTGGGTGGTGTAACCGCTACAGCAATAAGCAACAGCGTGAACGCCGGAAGGGCCATAGTCTGCTATTCCGGGCACGGATCGTCATCCGGATGGGCCACCGGATCCTACTACCAATCGAACGTCCGCAACTTAACCAACGCCAACGAGTATCCTCTGGTTCTGTCGCACGCCTGTTCCACCAATCCCTTCGACGCCACCGAATGCTTCGGCGAAACCTGGGTGAAGGAGGCCAACAAGGGCGGCATAGCTTTCTGGGGTGCATCCAATTCTTCTTACTGGGACGAGGATGATATCCTGGAAAGAAGGATGTGGGATGCCGCTTTCGCGGAAACCTGCTTTACGGTAGCAGCAATGACCGACAAGGCGCTTTATGGTCTTGCCCAGTATTATGGCGCGACCGACCCCGACGTGAAGTACTATTTCGACATGTACAACGTGAACGGAGATCCCTCGGTGGATATCTGGACGTATGTGGCCGAGGATATGGTGGTCGAATATCCCGGCACCATTCCCATGTTGCCTTCGCACGCCGTAGAAATCAACGTGTCCACCCAGGACAAAGGTCCCTTGTACGGCGCCTTGGTATGTCTGAAAAAGGGAGCGGAGGTCTTCGAGACGGGATACACCGATGCCGGCGGAAACGTGACCTTGTATGTTTCACCCTCGACGCTGGGCGACATGGAACTGACCGTCACTGCGCACAACCAGCTTCCGTTAGAGGGAATCATCAGCGTCATACCGGCCGGAGATGCCTACCTGGTCTACGAGAGCCACATCCTGGACGACGATAACCTCGGCCAAAGTCAGGGAGACGACGACGGTGAAGCGGACTTCGCGGAGACGTTGGAGTTCTTCGTGGAACTGCGGAACTTCGGCGATTCCGCCGCTCACAACACTTATGGCATCATCTCCAGCTCCAGCCCGTACGTCACCGTTGTGAACGATTCCGCCTACTGGGGTGAGGTTCCGGCCTCGGGCACGGCCACCTGCGTTAACGGTTTTGTAGTTTCCATATCTCCCAACGTTCCGGACATGGAGATGATCACCTTTGAGCTTGATTTCCATGCTACCAACGGGGACTGGGAGTACAACGATTTGAGCGTGGTGGCGCACGCTCCGATGCTGGTATACTCCAGCAGGATAACCGAGGATTTGGGAGGAAACGACAACGGGAAACCCGATCCGGGTGAGACCACCACTATGACCGTGATCCTCCAGAACGACGGCAGCGCCGGAGAGGTCCAGATCACCGCCGATTTGGTGTGCGTCGATCCTTACGTCACCGTCGATGTATACAGCGCCTCCTATCCGGACATACCGTCGGGTGCCAGTGGTAATTCCTTGACCGCGTACCGGTTCACCGCAGACGAGGAATGTCCTCAAGGGTACAAGGCCACCATGACCCTGCAGATCAGCGGCTGGGGTTCCTACTACACCGAGGACAGCTTCGAGGTGCTTATCGGGCAGAGGCCCATTCTGTTCGTGGACGATGACGGCGGTGATTCCTACGAGAGTTACATAACCCAAGCTCTGGATTCGGTGGGCGTATTATATGACGTATGGACGCACGCCACCCAGGGATGCCCCCCAGATACCTTGTTCGAGCTTTACCAGGCGGTGGTATGGAGTACCGGGGACGACTACGGCATATCTGGTCCGGCGACGCTGGATGCCACGGACGAGGCTCGACTGACCACTTACTTAGATGACGGCGGATGCCTGCTTCTCTCCAGCCAGGATTTGCTTTTGGATCATAATCCGGATGCTTTCATCACCGATTACCTGCACGTGGCAGGGCACGACGACGACGAGGGAGTTACCTCGGTTTCGGGCGTAAGCGGCGACACCGTGTCCAACGGCATGTCCTTCGGCCTAAGCTATCCCTTCTATAATTTCTCGGATCACATATTCCCCGATGCGGAAGCCGAGGGAATCTTCTATGAGACCGGCAAGGAGTCGGTTCCGCTCAGACCGGGAGTGCAACTGGACCAGTACGATGGAAAGTATGCCGGTCCGGGAAACTGCTGTGCGATACGCTATCCTGCTTCCGGCCCTTCGGTCTACAAAGTGGCGTTCTTTGCCTTCGCCATCGAGGCGGTGCCGGAGAGCGGAACTCTCCCCAACAATCGTTACACCCTCATGCGGCGGATCATGAATTGGTTTGGGGTGGGCAGGTCGGCCCCCGAATTCCTCCACGGCGATGCCAACGGTGATTACATGATTGACTTGGACGACGCCATCTTCCTGCTCAACTACCTATTCCGCGGCAACAGCCCGCCTAATCCTCTGGAAGCGGGAGACGCCAACTGCGACGGTATGGTGGAACTGCAAGACGCAATCTACCTGCTCAATTATCTGTTCAAAGGTGGAGATCCCCCGCCATGCTAAAACGAGTCTAAGCTGACTTCTCTACGATTAGTAAGCGGCCCCCAGCAGCCAAAAGGCTGGGGGTCGTTCCTTTTGGCTGGATATTCGAAGGGATCATTGAAGCTTCGAGCGTGAAGAGTTCAAAAAGTGCTTGATTTTCAATTCCCAAGTCGGTTAATTCGAAGTCTGGGCAGCAGCATGCGGGAAAAGTACCACCAGGGGTCGCAATGCGGAAAATGAAGAAACGTCCCCATTTAATTCTGGAGTCACAAGAGCACCCCGTGGTTTTCGTATCCAAGCCCCCTAACCGAACGCGCGCAAATTATGAAAATAGCTCTTGTCCACGACTGGCTGACCGGCATGAGGGGAGGGGAGAAGTGCCTGGAGATGCTGTGTGAACTCTATCCCCGGGCCACCGTATACACCCTCCTGCACAAGAAGGGATCGGTCTCGGAGACCATCTCCCGCATGAACATAAGGACCTCCTTCGTGCAGAATCTGCCTTTCGCCTCCAGCCACTACCAGAAATATCTTCCGCTTTTCCCGACCGCCATCGAGCAGTTCGATCTGAGGGAATTCGATTTGGTGGTGTCTTCCAGCCATTGCGTGGCCAAAGGCGTCATAACCACTCCCGACACTTGTCATATCTGCTACTGCCACACTCCCATGCGGTACGCCTGGGAGATGTATTACACCTACTTCTCCAAAAACACAGTCGGTCCGCTCTTGCGGTGGAGCATACCCTTTTTCATGAACTACCTGAGAACCTGGGACGAGAGGTCGTCCGACCGGGTGGATTATTTCGTGGCCAATTCAGAGAACGTAAAAAGACGTATCAACAAGCACTATCGCCGGCAGGCGGAAGTGATCTATCCTCCGGTGGACACGGATTACTTCGATTTGAGCAACCACGGGGGGGAGTATTATCTGGTCGCCTCCGCGCTGGTTCCTTACAAGAGAATCGACCTGGCCGTATCGGCCTTCAACGAATTGGGGCTTCCGCTTTTGGTCATAGGGGAGGGATCCGAGAAGAAGAAGTTGATGAAGATCGCCGGTGGGAACGTCAAATTCATGGACTGGCAGACGCGCGGCAGCTTGAAGGAATACTATCAGCGCTGCAAAGCACTGGTCTTTCCGGGGGAGGAGGATTTCGGAATCGTGCCGGTGGAAGCTCAAGCTTGCGGCAAGCCGGTGATCGCCTTTGGCCGGGGAGGAGCTGCCGAATCGGTAAAAGGAGCCTATCCCGACCAAACTGTGGCTTACCCGCCAACCGGTGTATTCTTTTATCCCCAGACTAAGGAGGCTTTGATCGAAGCCGTGCGATGTTCCCATTCGATTCGCTTCGAGCCGGAAAAGATAAGGGAAAATGCCCTCAGGTTCGATAGGAGAGTATTCAAGGACAAGATGACGGCCTTCGTGGAAGCAAAGCTGAAGGAACACGGGAAGAATCCGGCATGAAAAAGGAATCCTTCAGACACGTATTTCCCTTTCTACTCTTCTTAGCGGACGTGTTGGTCGTCTTCTCCTCTTTTCTCTTGGCCTACTGGGCGAGATTTTATACCCCCTTGACTAAGCTGATCCCCGTCACCAAGGGTCTGCCGCCGCTGTCCTTCTATCTTTACGGGTCGATCTTTGTAGTGGTGGTATGGGTGGCCGTTTTCAACGCCTACGGGCTCTACAAAAGCACCCGCCCCCGGACCGCCTTCGATGAATTCTACCTGTTGGCCAAGGGGGCCACCCTGGGTTTTCTGTTGGTCTTGGCATTCACCTTCTTCTACCGGGGCACCTCCTATTCCCGGGCGACTCTGGTGGCTTCCTGGATTCTGGGCATGGCCCTGCTTTTCGCAGAGAGGAGGATCATGGCTAAGCTGGAGTACCATCTCTCGAAGCACGGCCTGGGGACCAAGAAGGCGGTGATCGTGGGAACCGGAGAGATGGGCGTCTCGCTTTTCAGAAAATGGAGAGAGAGACCGCAACTGGGCTACCAGCTTATTGGTCTGATCGAAGCGGAGGGCAAACCTGATGGTCAAAGAGAGGGTCAAGCCGGAGGCGATCTACCCGTTTTGGGAAAGGTGAACCATCTGCATCAGATAATTCGGGATGGGGACGTGGGTTTGGTGATTCTGGCTTTGCCTCTGTCCCATCATCAAAAGATCATGGAGGTGGTCCTCAACTGCCAGGATCTGAAGGTTGAGTTCCAGATAGTCCCGGACATGCTGGAGATCATGGCGGCTCGGGCCAAGGTGATCTCTCTGGATGGAATACCGCTGATATCACTGGGCCGAACCCCGCTGGAGGGCATAAACAGAATGCTCAAAAGATCTCTGGATGTAACCCTTTCCTCCGCCGGGTTGTTGCTGCTCTCGCCGGGTTTTGCACTTCTGGCCATCCTGATAAAATGCGATTCCAAGGGAAAGGTGTTTTTCGGACAGGAGAGATTGGGCCGGGACGGAAAGAGGTTCGTTCAGTACAAGTTCAGGTCCATGGTGAAAGATGCCGAAGGGAAGACCGGACCGGTCTTTGCTACGGAGGATGATCCCCGCAGAACCAAGATCGGATCCATCCTTCGGAAATACAACTTAGACGAGCTTCCTCAGCTTTTCAACGTCCTCAAGGGGGACATGAGTCTGGTGGGGCCCCGTCCAGAAAGGCAGTTTTTTGTCGATAAATTCAAGGGGGGAATCCCTCGCTACTTCCTGCGCCACAAAGTCAAATCCGGAATAACCGGATGGGCGCAGGTAAACGGCCTAAGGGGGAACACCTCTATCGAGGAGAGAACCAAATACGACCTCTTCTACGTGGAGAACTGGTCGCTGGCCTTTGACATCAAGATACTTCTTCTCACCTTGAAGGATTGGTTCTCCCCGAAGAACGCCTATTGAGCTTTCGGAGGCCTGTCGGATGAGTCGGGTAAACCGTTAACCATATGAGGGCGGAGGTCGAAACCAGCAGCTCCTATTTGCCTGCGGGAGCCCTGAAATGTGGCATTCCGACCGGCGTTTTCGCTTGACTTATTGGGATTGTTTGCTAAATTAGGACTCGATGGAGAGAGGAAGAAATGGCAGGTAAAGACAAAGGTAAGGCAAAGCCGCAGGTTAAGCCGGCAGCAAAGGCCCAGAAACCCAAGGAGAAATCGGTTCTGCCCTTCACCCGGAAGAACTACTTTCTGTTTGCCGTTGGGTTGTTGGTCATTGCGATCGGTTACATCACCCTGGGGTATGGTTCTATCACTTTAGCACCCATACTTCTGGTATTGGGTTATTGTGTTATCATTCCCCTCGCAATAATCATCGGCGGAGGGAAGGAGAAACCTCCCGAAGCCCAAAGAAGCGCCTGATACGTCAATCAGACACAAACACAGCCAGTCAGTCTCTCGTTCTACAGAAGACTTTTGGCTGTTTGGATTTCGGGCGGTTAGCTCAGCTGGTTTAGAGTGTCTGCCTTACACGCAGAAGGTCA
>CAYMNI010000164.1:0-5941 GCA_964391755.1 uncultured Ignavibacteria bacterium | reverse complement strand
ATAGCAGTCTGCAGTCCACCCCCTGGTTTGGCAATATCACGAAGGAAGCGAAAAATATCAAGGAAGTTGGACTTCCCTGAGGCATTCGGGCCCACTAAGAAGACGCGATTGCCCAATTTCACATCGACGTGTCGGAAGTTCCGCCAGTTCTTTAGGACTATATGAGAGACGATCATGATTCTGCCTCCATAAACCTGGAGCCCTTTGTTATGTCCACTGCGTACACTTCTTCTTTAATACGTGCTTGGCCCGAAGAAATACCTGACCCCAATTGCCGCGTTCAGGCTGAAATCCGTTTCGGGCGCCAGATCCAGTATGGGAACGATCTCCCAGAAGAAGTCCACGGGTGCGGAGCCGAGGAGGTATCCGAAGCCAAAAGGAACACGCATACCCGCTTTACCATCGTCCTCGAACTTGATCCGTCCCCCGATTCCATAATACAGGTTCCACTTTCCCCTGCTCATCTTCACCGGCCCGAAATAGTGCCAGAGAAAGTCCCCGTGCAGATGAACTGCGGCCTCTTTTTCGAACGACCAGGCGATGGCCCCGTCAAAAGCCGATCTGCTGCCGGTCCACAACTTGCTGCTAATCCCGGTAGGCTCACCTATGATTATGCCCAGCCCAAAGCCTTCGTCCTGCGCCTGGGCTGCGCAGCAAATCGCCAACCATATCAGCAGCAAAAAAGCGATTGACCTGAACATTTCGACCTCTCCTTTGCAGTCTCGGCTGACTTTGTCCGTGTTGTCATAAGATAATAGTGCGCCATCCAAGCTATCCCATTTACAGCCCCAAGTCAAGCACTTTTGCTTTTGCGGGGGGCACTCCTTGCCCTATCCCGGCCTTTCGAATCCTATTAAAGTCGAAGCCCGTGACATCTCGACGATACCACGGGCTTTATCTCGCTATACCTTTCCCTATAACCTGTTCTATTTGATCCAAGCCGACCGAGAGCAATGCAAAAGGACGACTTACTTAACCTCCACCAGCTCTATGTCGAAGACCAAGTCCTTTCCGGCCAGAGGATGGTTGCCATCGATGGTCACTTTCGATTCGGAGACTTCGGTCACCGTCACCGTGGCCGTGGTGCCGTCCTGTTGGGGAATGCGAAGATACTGGCCGACTTCCGGCGTCACATGTTTGGGGAATTTGTCCCGGTCTACCACCAGTATCCTCTCTTTGCGGTGTGGTCCATAGGCCTTATCCGACGGAACCGAGACGGTCTTGGATTCTCCCGGATTCATGCCGACTACGGCCTCCTCGAAGCCCCGGATCACGTTACCCTCGCCCAGCTTGAATTCCCAGGGTTCTCGTTCTTCGGTGGTGTCGACCACTTCACCATCCGCTAGTTTGGCCGTGTAATGAACTTTGACTGTGTCGCCGTCTTTTGCCTTTGCCACTTTCTCCTCCTTCCGGGTTGAGGCTAAGGTTAACCAAGAACATGTCAGACGCCGTTCGGCGGGCATGTAATGCCCGCCAACGTCACCTGCGAAGTCCGAACCTTAGCGTGTGCGTTTGGAAGGGGAAGAAACAAATCCCTTGCAGGACAAAAGCGGTGTCCGTTTACCCCAGGGACCTAAGGCACGAAGCGACGCGTGCACAGGACCGCGTGCGGCGATGGACTACCGGCCATCAGCCCTTATTGCACGCGGCCTGCTCGTTTCCAGGATAGACCGACCGACAAATGCCGGTAATTATGACTTGTGTTAATATCGCTTGAAGTCTCTTCTCGGTCCCCCTCTTCTCGGCGGACCGCCTCCCTGTCGCTTTTTGGGCGGGCGGGCTTCGTCAACCTTCAGGGTATATCCTTTGAAGTCGGAACCGTCCAGCGCTTCCTTGGCCTTTTCGGCTTCCCCCGAACTGGCCATCTCCACGAATCCGAAGCCTTTGCCTTCGATTATTCTGATGTCTCTGACCTGGCCATGCTCGGAAAACAGAGTCTCCAACTCCTCCCGGCTGACGTTGTAACCAATGTTCCCCACGTAAAGCTTGCTGCCATGCATTGTTACCTCCGGTTTTTTAACGATTACTCTCTGTCCGATAATGTTTACTTCGGAGGCGGCAGCGGGATAGAAAGCTTGACCCATCGAGGATAACATTATGGAACCAGAGAACCCTGTTCGATGCTTTGCCCCCAGGCGCTTTAACCGATTATACCGACCACCTCCTTTGCAGTTGAGCTTGATTGCGGTAAGAACGCTTTCACGGCAAACAATGCGACTTGGGCCAGATGGGCCCGATCATTTTCGAACGGAAATTCACACCATATACTCTACCTAATTCGAATCGAAAAGTCAAGGCTTTTTGGCTTCGACAGGATCAATTATAGCCTCGACAGGCAGACCGGGGAACCCCCCCAAATGGGCCACAACCCCATAGTTCACCCGTATCCCTGTATATTTTACAACTGTCTTATAAGTTCCAACACAAATCCGGCGCTGTTGTCTGCGGCCACCCCGAAGAACTCCTGTATCTCGTCTCGGGCCGTGGACGAACCGGAGCCGCCGGCCAAATCCGAACATGATCTGACCGCGAGAACCGGGACGCCGTTGATTGTCGCCACCTGCACCACCGCCGCCGATTCCATGTCGACGATCTGGGCATCCAGCTTCTCCGCAAGCCACTCTCTTTTCTCCACCTGGTCTATAAAGGAGCTTCCGCTGGCCCCGTTGCCTCCGACTTTGATCTTGGGCATTCTGCCCAGGATGGGTTTCAACTCCGGCTTCGCCTCTTTTGCGACTTGAAGCAGACCGGGATCGACCGGGAAGAAGGTTACTGTATCGGCAGCTTGCTTTTCGGGCAGCCAGACGTATATCCAGCCGGTTTTGAATCCTTCCCGGTTGTACAGCCCGTAATCGTGTGTCACCCAGTATTCCGGGACTACGATATCACCGATTTTGTTCTCCGGATCGATTCCCCCGCAAATTCCGGTGAAGATGATCTCTTTCGGTTTGAACTTATCTATCAGAAGCTGGGTGGTCATGGCGGCGTTGGTCATGCCCACGTCGGAGTTGACCACAATTACGTCTTTGCCTTCCAGTTTTCCGATCCAGAAAACCCTGCCCAATGAAAACAGGCTGTCCTCCAATGTCATATTGCTTCTCAGAAGCTGCCCTTCCGCTTCAAAGGCGTACATGATCGCGACTTCACCCTCGCGGTCTTGCCTTCCACAGGAAGAAACAAAAAGGGCAATTGCGATTACGAGGAGCGATTGAAATCTCTTCTTCATCTCTTTCTCCGTCAATCGGTTACCACTGGATCATCCAAAAACAGGCGAACCGAAACCACTCGGTTTAGGGGAAGTCGCTATACTGAGAGAGTCATCTCTCAACGGCTAAGGCGTAGACGCAGCCACCGACTCCGTCATCCACCGTGTACACAGTCCACGTCTTTCCACCGTCCACGGATTTCAAAACCCCACCCACAGGGTTGTCCTCGGGGTCTCGTATGGTTGCTCCTAGCCACAATTCGCCGCCGACCACCAGTATCGAATTCAAGCTGGTCATCCATCCCGTGGCCTCGACCGCCCCCTCGAAATCTATTCCCTTCCATGTCTTGCCTGCATCTCGTGTCACGGATAGCTGGTTGTCATGCGCCGCATAGATATTTCGATCGTCCGCGACGTAAAGGGCACCCGGATATCTTACGCGATTAGAAGCGTGGAATTGACCTGGAGCGGAGCTCTCCCACGTTATGCCATCGTCCTCTGTGACGTCTATGCCCCGGTTCGTTAGCACGTAGATGCAGCCGTTATGCAGGTAAAGAGATCGGACCACATTGCCGGAGAGCCCATTGTCAGTGGTGAACACAGTCCAAGTCTTGCCGCCGTCTGTGGTTCGATACAATCCGCCATATTTGTATTCTGGATCTGTTTTGGATGAATATGCACGCGTTCCCAAAGCTCCAACCCATACGTTTCCGCCAGATGATACGATCGAAGATATTTCGTATCCGATTCTTCCTTTATTGAGCTCAAAAAGCTTCCAAGTTTTGCCACCGTCTTCCGATTTGCCGAGCGTATTGGCCCTCCCGGGCAGATACCTGCATCCAATCCAAACGGCGCTATCGGTCTCAACGCACACGCTTGAAACAACGATGTGATCCTTGAACGATTCCAGGTGGTAAGACGGGAGTCCGTCGTCACTATCATAGGTCGTCCACGTTTTCCCCCCATCTATCGACTTGCACACGCCCTGTTCCGTTCCTGCCCACACCTGGCCCCCATCAACCGCTACCGAATGAACATTTTTTCCCTCACCTAGGAAGTGGTTCACCCAGGTCTTGCCTCCGTCTGTGGTTCTGCTGACCCCACCTCCGGTGGCGGCCCAGACAACGATGCTTGAATCTTTCGAAGCGCCGCTAACACAGTGAGGCACAAAGAGGATTGTCCACAAAATGGCAATTAGAACCCACAGACCTATGGATTCTGATTTCTTTAACATAGTTTCTCCCGAATTGCTATAGCCAAAGCTACAGGTAACGTGAAATACCCTCATTATCGCGTTGGTGCCTCTGGACCAGTTCTTCGTGCGCAACGCTGAGGAGACCTTGGTGTACTTGAGACCCGTTTCTCTTCCCGTCACTGGAGGCCAGAAGTCACCCGAATAACTCCTTTTCCACAAGCTCACACAGCATGCCGCAAATGTGCTTTCGGCAGCACAGCCTAGTACCTCGGCGGCAAGTGACGGACGGAAGACCGCCATACCTCACCCGTTGCGTGCCCTCTATCACTGCCAAACAGGACCGCGCGTTGTTTTGGTCACATCCTCCATTACGTCGAACTGCTTTATGCTGAAATCGCTGAGGGCCGGGTGACTGGTCACCGTTGCCGCCAGCGGTCCCTCGAGGTAGGACTTCACCGACGCCTCATCCTCGAACATGTAGATTCCCCCTGCTTCCCGGTCTTTCTCGTTCATGATCCAGATCTTCCAGCGCAAACCGGCAAGAGCCGCGAACTGGCCGGCTAAGGAAGATGCGGCCTGATCGTACTCGGCCCTCGAGACACTAAACTTCAAATTGATCTGCAGAATTTTCCCTGCCACGATCGTTCCTCCTTTGGATTCTTGGTGTTTGATCTATCGACGACACTGAAACACCTTCAGACCCTGTCAGTTAGACCTGTTGGCACTGATCTACTTGACCACCGCCTTCCATAAGCGTCAGGCAAGGGCGGGAGGATTTCCGCACCTTCCGGGCTGTTGCGGACGCTTTGAGCTGGCCGAATTCCCCGAGCCCTTCTCATACTCTCGGTTTTCCAATGCAGAGTGCTTGAATTGCAGTTTACCTGATTTCCAGAGGCAAGTCAAGCACTATTCGGGATGTGTCAATTCCCGGGAAGCCCCGATCGGGAGATACAGGCATCAGCCGAATAGTTCTTTTTCTATCAGTTCACATAGTATGTGGCAGACGCAGATGTGGGTTTCCTGAATTCGGGGGGTGTTGTCTGAGGGAACGATGATGGAGAGGTCGGACAGGCTATTGAGCTTCCCGCCGTCTTTGCCCAAAAGGCCCAGGGTTTTCATCTTCTTCTCTTTGGCCTTTTCGGCAGCCTTTATCAGATTGGGGGAGTTGCCGCTGGTGCTGATGCACAGAAGCACGTCCTCCGGCTTTCCCAGAGCTTCGATCTGGCGGGAGAAGACCTGCTCGAAGCCGAAGTCGTTGGCGCAGGCGGTGAGAACATAATCGTTGCTGGAAAGGGTAATGGCGGGAAGGGCGCTGCGGGTGTAATCCGAAGACAATCTAACCACAAGCTCTCCGGCGAGATGCTGGGCATCCGCAGCAGAGCCGCCGTTGCCGCAGAGCAGAATCTTTCCGCCGTCTTTGATGCACCGAGCCAGCGCCTGAGCCACCTCTATAATCTTTTCGGAGAGCTCCTCTGCGACCCGGTTCTTCAACTGGACGCTTTCGCGAATCTCTTTCTTGATCAAATCGACTTTTTCGTTGG
>CAYMNI010000163.1:0-5941 GCA_964391755.1 uncultured Ignavibacteria bacterium | reverse complement strand
CGGCCGGCAAGGTAGCGGATGCCGAATCCGAAGCTGTATCCGATTTGACCCTTTCCGTAAATCTTGTGCTTGAACGTGACATTCTGCAGGGACCAGCCAGGCGGCGCGTCCTGGCCACCCGGAAAGTAGAGCCAGTCGTCCGCCCTGGGGATGTACAGACCCACCCCAGCCTTTAGGTAGGGTGAGAATCGGCGCTCGGGGCCCAAGACCAATCTGCCAAATAGAAGAACGTTGGTCCAGTTCCAACCGGTGGAGTAGTGGCATTCATCCCAGCTGACGTATCCAGACTTCTTCTGCTTACCGGGAAAGGAGGTATGAACCAGCTCCAGTCCACCTGACAATCCTCCCAGGAAGAAATACTCCGCCGACACTCCGAAAGCGTGGCCCAGTTTGACCTGATCTGCAGAGGAGAAGCCGCTCTGAGTGGCAGACGAAACCCCTCCCTTGGCGCCAATCACGAACTTGCCTGACAGATCGGTCGCACCAGCCACTTCTGCGGACAGCATAATCGCAAAACAGACTAAGACAATTATCAGTTTCCACATATAAGCCTCCCGGTTGAGCCGAGAATCCTTCTACGAAAAAGTAGTCGACCAAATCAGACCAACTGCAAATCCCCTGCCATCCTGTTGGAGATCTTGAGAGTTCCCACTCGTTGGGAAAGTGACTTCTGTTCAATCAAATAGAAGAAGGGAAAAACTGGTGATCAAAACAAGGAAGTGCAACAGGAGCAAGGATTCGCTAAAAACTGCGAGTGGTTCTCTTGTGTTTTGTAGTTCTCCAGGACGAACAGGTTATGGGACAACGGGAAGAGGGATTCGTCAAGAGTTGCGCGGTACAATCTGTTTTCTGCACGGGACAGTCAACTTCTAAAACCAAGGTCCTTCAATAGACTATGGACCGCTACTTCCGCACCCTTAATCTCATGCATTCCAAAACCATTCCTGGCCATCTGCACAAGTTGCCCGCCTTGTCTCAGTCCCTTTAAGAGCTGTCCTAAGTTTTTGGCTTTCCCTAAAGATTCTACGGGAAATGCCGCCCCCTGCTTTTGTGCGAATTCGAAATTCTGCAAGGCAAAGGTCCCGATCAGGGGGAAGAGAACGAACATGGGCAAGCCCAGACCGACAGCATAGTTGGTCCTCTCGTGCGAGGCGGCCACGAAGGCATCCAAACCTGGGATTAGCTCCACCGCCCGTTGAGTATCTTCCTGCCTGGTTTTGCGGGCGACAAGCTTTAGATCGAACTGCCTATCATCCGCAGAACCTTCTATTTTATCCTCAACCATTCTGACTTGGATGTCTCCGAGCTGTTTCTTGATCCATTGGTACTTGTCGGGATTTGTTCCGCAGAAGACAACAGCCTTCATCTTGCTCTCAAGAACGGACCTGGCGCTTAGTATGATTTTCTCCATGTGCTCTTTGGGATAAGCCCCGGAGGTGAAGAAGCCAATAGTCAAAGCCCGATCCGATTTTATCCTCTCCAGCCTTCTCCGAAATGCTTCCTCCGCCCCGTCGACCAGCCCCGGCTCGATCATCAGCCCACAAACGATGACCGATCTTTCGTCTGCTCCCAGGCTGACCAACTTCTGCTTGGTCTCTTCAAGCGGAACCAGAATCCTCTCCACGCCCTTGATAGCGCATTCTGCGGGAGCGGCTATTTCTCCGTGCACGTACCACACCCGGCACACATCCGCCAGAGCTTTGGCCGCGATGGGATGCTCCACCAGACAGATGCCTTTGAAGTTCTCAAATGACCGTTTCAGGTCTCGGCCCAGAATCCGGGAGGCAAGAGAATCTTTCGAACCTCTCTGTGCTCTTCTGCGAATCAGATTGTAAAGGTTGGTACGGATGCCGCCTTTGCCGCTCATACGGTAAAGCCGGGATACGCACTTCCAGCCAAGAAGCGAAAACCCCCGGCTTTCCTCAAAGACGGTGCTGCTTTGTATTTCGGGATACTTCTCCCTAAGCACACAGAGAAGGCTGTCTAAGTAGCTGGGATGCCCCCGTCCGATGTTGGTGTAAAGGGCATGGATTCTTGAAGTTTTGTCGGAATCGTTGGTCTGCTGTGGAGGGGCTTGGTTTTCCATGCTTCCTTGGGGGAAGACGATTCATTCCTGCCGTGCCTGTCCTTTTACCCTTTCGAATGCTGAGGTCTTGGCAGCTATCCTTTATCATAATATGAGGAATGTCCCATACTTGTCAAGCAGGACCTTGCCTGTATTTCGTTCTTTTCGGCAACCTCTTAGATGGTAAGATGCTTCACTCTTGACGAAGGTTCCTTGGTGTCGTTGCAATAACTAACGCTAACGGCAAGGATCAAGCGTGACATAACGGGAAACGGTTTGACGAGGAAAGATCGTAACCACCAAAGGATCTGTGGAGTGATGGCAGTATCCGGGCTTGTCTAAATGTAGATAGCACAAACGAGGGTAGAGGCCTCCAATCGTGGCAGGGGTTTCATGGCCGGTATCCACACCATCCAGAAATATCCTTGCTCCTGTTATGTTGCTGGTAACTGTAAGCGCACCGGCGTAGTTGCCCAGGTAGGTCTGGGTGAATACCGAAACAAACTCAGGCCAGTTGGTCGTGGCTAGATCGAGAGACGCATAATCGACAGAGTCGAAATCTTCATGATTCCAGGGCAAACTGATGGATAGGCCCCCGCTGCTCCCATGAGAAGGATATTGCAGTTGAAGGAGCACAGCGCGGTTATTGCCCTCGAAGGCAGTCTCTATCGCCGCTGCGTCGTCCTTTATCACGGAATTCAAATTGGATTGATCTTGGATCTGTTGCGCAAGCTCTCGAAGATCGACATATTCCGAGTCCGCGAATTTGTTTGTCTGCGACGGCTCCCACGAGTCCCAAATTTCGCCCCAATAGGCGCCGGCCGAATCGATCGCGTCTCTGCTGAAATTCGAGATGTTCTCGGCAAGCTGCGGTATCCTGGCGAGGTTTATGAGGGTCGCGTCGAATTTCTTCGTTGCCGATATCTCTTGAGCAGCGCTCTGGATTCCCTGGACCACCTCGATGGCAAAAAGCCTCACGCTCATCATCGGGTCGGCCATCAACAGGCTCAGCCAGTAGGACGATCCCATGATGTTGTCCGGATAGTTTTTGAACTGCGAAGCTATCATATAGTCCGCCCGGTCCTTTATCTGATATGCCACCTCGACGGTGGCCATGGAGGGCGAATAGAACCAGATTATGTCGAATTCGAATCCGGAAAGAGCCGAGGAGAGCTCCGGCAAGGTCATCCAGCTCCCGCCACCGTTGACGTTGTCCGAACAAAGCCCTCTCCATCCTTTGCCGTGATCGTTGACGATCAGCATGTAATGCTTTGCCGAATAATTCTGCATGCCGTAGCCGATGAAGTCCCGGAGGGTGACGTAATCTGACATGTCCTTCTTGCCCAAATTCTGCAGCACGGGAGAGACGATATCCTCGTCGGCCTCACCCGTGTCTTTCTCCACATGGTAGTATTTGCAGTCTCCATCGGTCTGGGACGAGCCGAGCATAACCAGGATGTGCACGCTGTCGGTGGAGCCGATATCCTCCAGCTCCTTTAAGTCCTCAATCACGTAGGAATGCCCGTCGGTCGCCTGATCCTCCGGATTGTTGCCGTCGAAGTAACCCAGGATGGTCCATTCGTATTTGGGAAGCTCCGGCTCGGGGGATTTCTTCTTGCTGCATGCGGTAAACAGAACCGGCAGAATCACCAACAGAATGCCCGCCGCTTTGAGAGGCCTGGTCATGACTTTACTCTCTCCTCCTTAAATCGGGTTGCGTTCCTCCGCCTAAGCTTGTCGTCGGATAAAAAACGAAACTTACCGGATTCAAACTTTTTGGCTATGGTAATATTCCCCCGCCATGCCCGGAGTTTGAAGTTCGATGGAATTCATAGCGACTCAGGCTACCCCGGCCAGCTTTTTCACCACCTCGTCGGTCTTGGTCTTGTGCAGATGAAGCCCCACCTCTTGGGGAGAGAGACCCTGGGCCAGACCCAAGAGCTGGAAATAGTATAGAATGGGTATGGTCAAGTCCTCGTTGAGCTTTCTGGAAAGCTTTATCTGTCCCAAGTCGAATTCGTCGAAACAGGTGGGGCAGATCAAACCCATCACGTCGGCTCCGGATTTCTTAAGAGAGGTGAGAACGTCGTAGGTCATCTTCTCCGGTATGTTTTCGCTCATGCAGGCTTTGCCACAGCAGAGGGACTGCTTTTCGTGGTGCACTACCTTGGCGCCGATGGCGGCGAAAAGCTTTTCCAGTATGGTGGGATAGTCCGGATCGTCCACCCGCATTATCTCCGACGGCTTGAGCAGGTGGCAGCCGTAGTGAATTCCCACCTTCAGTCCGCTCAACGGTTTCTTTACCGATTCCCTCACCCGCTCGATGCCCAGATCGTCCCGCAGAACGGTGACTATATGTCGTACGGAGATAGTGCCTTTGTACTCTTTCCCTATCCTCTTCAAACGCTGATTCACCTTCTCCCGAACCTCCGGCTCGTGGGAGAGGTGATAGTTGGCCTCAGAGAGCGTGGCGGTGCAGCCGGAACACATGGTCACCAAATCCAGCCCCGCCTCCTCGGCGATGGTTATGTTCCGGGCGGCGATGGTAAGCCAGGTGAGTTTATCCGTAGCCTTGAAGTAGATGGGATCGGGGCAGCAAGAGAATCCCTCCAGATCCACCAGTTCCATTCCCAGATTTTTGGCGGTCTTTCTGACCGCCGCCTCCATCTGTGGATATTTCACCGTTATCATGCATCCGAAAAAGGGGGCGTATTTCATCTTCTCTCCTTAAAGCGCAGATCCCTTCATCTTTTGGGAAGAACGATCACCGGCCGGCAAATGAGGAGCGTTCCGGGTCACGGTTCGAAGAGCTTCTCCAGCTCATCCATGGGCACGGGCTTTATCTCCTTCAGGCCCAGCTCTTTTCTTCTCCTGTCGGACAGGGAGGTGATGGTCACGGTCCTGCCGGAGCCTCGTACGCTTTTGACGATCTGCAGGACCTCGGCGGCGGCGGTTTGCTTTTGGTAGCAGATGTTCTTCAGGGCGATGATCACCTCCACCGGCCTCACCGCCTGGGGACATCGCTCGTAGCAGGTGTAACAGTTGGTGCAGTTCCAGATAGGCGAGTCCTTACCGGTAAGGGTCTCCTCGTCGCCCAAGAGGGCCTGCAGCAGTATCTCCCGGGGGTTGAAGTCGACGGAATACATGGCTGCGGGACAGTCTCCCACGCAGGCGCCGCATTGATAGCAATAGCTGTATGCTTCCCCGCCCAGAGTCAGCCTCAGCCTCTCTTTGAACTTGTAATTGATGGATTCTATGGACATGGCTCAATAGTGAAAAAAATCACAAAGTTTCGCCAAAAACCTTGACTTTGCCCGTATTTAGCATAATATATATACTCGTAAAGTCAAGCGCTAATTTGACTAGCGAAAGAGGATGGATTTGACGGATCAAGCTACCAGTAATCGAACTCCCACCGGCCAGGAGACGGGCGAAGAGAAGGTGCACGTATTTGAGGCCTGGTGCAAAAGATGCGGCATCTGCGTAGCCTTCTGTCCCACCGGAGCTTTGACTTCCGATAAAGATGGCTTTCCCGTGCTAACTTATCCCGAAAAATGCACCCAGTGCGGGATGTGCGAGCTCAGATGCCCGGATTTCGCTATCGCAGTGAGACCCCGGGACAAGAAGCAGCCGAAAGAACAAGCCCCCCAAGGAGAATAGATGGCCAAGGCGGCGGTGGAGAAGAAACAGAGGCTGGTGCTGGGCAATCGGGCCTGCGCCGAGGGGGCTATGGCAGCCGGCTGCCGTTTTTTCGGCGGGTACCCCATAACCCCATCCACCGAGATCGCCGAGGTTCTGGCCCGGGAGCTGCCCAAGGTAGGGGGAAAGTTCATCCAGATGGAGGACGAGATCGCGAGCATCGCCGCCGTGATAGGA
>CAYMNI010000162.1:0-5992 GCA_964391755.1 uncultured Ignavibacteria bacterium | reverse complement strand
CTGCGGGCGCAGCCCGAAGGGTGTGACCTGAGAGAACAACGTAGAGGTGACACTCATCAGGTACAAGTCTGAATTGCACAAAAGAAAGGTTAGTGGGGCTTTCTGGGCAAGTCGTTCCGGCTCGCATCGTTCTCCCCATTCTCTTTTCCTTCGATGAAGTCGACTATGCGGGTGGTAGCAAGATACACGTAGTTGAGCAAAGGTTCGAATCCCCTGGTCACGTTCAGAGTCCGAATCCTGCTCAGAACCCTTATCATTTCTCCCACCGGTTTTTCCCGGTCTTCCACGATCTTCTTCAGGTAAACGCGGCTCAGCAAGCGCATGACTGCAGAGATAAGAAACAAGAAATGCAGGTCGTAAAGCGTGACCAATCCCAGGTTCAGCCGCGTGTCCCTGAGCTGTACCGCCAGCAAACCTCCCACCAGAGGGGCCACAGCCGTTGCCAACCCGGTGACTGCGGCGAAGGTAGCCAGATATACGGATTTGTGCTGTCTGGGCGAGAGCTTGAGAAGTATGTTGTTGCTGTTGAGGTTTAAGCCCGACCAGAAGATTCCTCCGTACAACTGCAGGATGATTATGATCCAGACGAAGTTATGCGAAACGGTAAGAAGCCACAAAGCCGGCAGAACTGCCGTGGCCAGGGTAGTCAAAGACAGCACCGGCTTGCTTCCGAATCGGTCGGACAGTCTTCCCCACAAGGGCAAGGCCAAAATCGATGCTACCTCGTTGACCACTTGAACCAAAGCCAAAAGAGCATAACTCATCTTCAGGTCCGTCAGCATGTAGACCGCAAAAAAGGGAGAGGCGAGGGTCACGCTGAAACTCCACAGCGTGCTGAAGAGAGTCAACCTGACGAAGTTGGGATCTTTAAAAGGAAACCTGAGCAGCTTGGAGAAATCGGCCTTTGGCACCTCGGCCTGTTCGGTCTCCAGGCCGGGAATCCGTCTGAGAAAGCGCAGGCTGATTTCGCCGCAGATCACTGCCAAGGCAAACAGGGTGAGAAACCCATAGATCTCCAGGTTCTCGCCGGGAGACTTCCACAGATCCAGGTAATATCCCCCTCCCAAAGTCACCACCACCCCGACCAAAGCCAGTATCCTGTTTCTGCGGGCGAAGTATCTGCCCCTGATCTTTGCCGGAACCAGATCTGCCATCCAAGAGAGCCATGCCACCGATCCAGCCGACCCGGATACGTAGGAAAGCAGGCAGACCCCTACGAGAATCCACACACCCAGCGGTTGAGTCGTGGGATGATGCACAAGCAAAACGGCAAACAGCATCAGCCAGGAATACCGGCTGACGGTTGCCAGGACAAACAGCGTTTTCTTGCGTGCTCCTTTCCTCTCGATCATAAAAGAAGTGCCCAGTTGAGTCAACTGTGCCATCAGGGGAATGGCGGCGAGCACGCCGATGTGAAAATCGTTGGCCCCCAGGGCGAGCGCAAATCCGGTCAGGAAAATCCCGGAGGTTAGAACGATCATTATCTGGGCAAAGGCTCCATCATAGATGGAATTCTTCAACCCCTGTCTGATCGGATCTGCCAACAGCGTCTGGTCGTGCATGCCTCTTCACTCTCACTCTTTGACCGGGCCGAATCCGTGAATGTATTTGAAAGAGTTCGGCGAAGTCAAGGAGATTAGTAATACGTGCAAGGAAGGCAGGTTGGAGCGGGTATTTTCGGAGGCGACATGGGCACTCTGGGGAGATAATTAAGCTGGCCACAACATGGAGAGGGGAGAGCAAGGGTGGAGAGGTGCAGCGTCGCACACCCTTCGACTTCGCTCAGGACAGGCGAAGTCGCGACGCTATAGAATATGATGTCCGAAAGTCCGGAATACAGAGATCAAGCGGGGCTCCCTTCCATATAGTCCGTACCAAAGGAGGGTAAAGAGGGTTCGTCCTTGCAGACTTCCGAGAAATTCCTATATTACAGTAAATTGTGTGGGTGGACGATTCATCAGCGTTCTCATTGTCTGTATCGCGCGGAGGATTCCGTTGAGTCCATCTTATAAGAAAAGGATGAGTGGATGAGAAAAAAACAAAATACCGCAAGAATGATGTTTGTCAAGACAGGTCTGGCAGCATTGCTTCTGTGTTTTTCTGCCGTGCTGTGGCAGTGCCAGAAGGAGGAATCGACCGACTACGGACGATGGATGGATAAACCTCAGAGCGAATGGCCGCAGATCACCATGATCAACCAGATCCAATACACCGACAAGAGTCACCCTGTGGCAGGATGCAGCTTTCTGTTGGATACGGGAGATGAGATTCTGGCCGCTACAGCCAAACACATACTGATCTTTTTCAAATCGGAAACCATGGAGTCGGTCTCCTTCGGGGAAACCCTGAAACTGTGGAAGATGTTTCCAAAAAACAATCCTGACGACGTGGTGGTGGTAGATAAACTGATTAACGAGAACCCAGAGGAGCCTCTGGCGGACATACCTTCCGAAAGAGACTGGCTGCTGTTTACAATCAAGGAGAGGTCCCCAAACATACAGCCCCTGAAATTCAGAACCGGTCCCATGGAGGAGGGTGAAAAAGTCTACATCATCGGTTGGAGATATTCGGATAAGAATTGTCCCCAGGTAGTCTACGAGGGCAACTTCGTCAGATCGGAGAAGGGGTCATATCTTATAACCACCAAGGAGCTGACCGACAATACCACACCCGGATTGAGCGGCTCTCCGGTTATCGACTCGAAAGGATACCTGCTGGGCCTTATGTCTCAGAAGGCCGGAGAAATGGAGAGGCTCTCTTCTTTGGACTATCCCAAGATGCTTATAGAAGAAAAAGGCAGTTTGTAGGTCGAATATGACCAAAGGTCTATCCGACTGCTGCCGCAAGACCATGGAATCTGACAGAAGTTGAAACTCAACAACTTCTTCCTTCGCTTAAGTCCAAACGGAACCAAGACGGGTTGACTTCGGCTGGCGATTTTGATATACTGAGACTACCCTCTCCCTGAGGAGGCAGCCCGGATGAAAAATCTCAAGATCGAGACAGGTGTCATGACGAGAATTAAGCCTGCGACGTCGGAGCATTTGACTGCCATTACCGAAATCTACAATGAGGCTATTCTCAAGACCACCGCCACATTCGACACTAGGCTGAAAAATCTCGAAGAACAAAAGATTTGGTTTGATAATCACGGATCCCAGTATCCGCTGCTGGTTGCGGAACAGAACGATCTGGTGGTGGGATGGGCATCTTTGAGCAAGTGGTCGGACAGGTGCGCCTATTCCGACACCGCCGAGGTTTCGCTTTACGTCAAAGAAGAGCATCGGGGAAAGGGAATCGGCAGAAAGCTCTTGGAGGCGATTATATCGGAAGGGCAGAAATCCGGCCTTCATACGGTGATCGCCCGAATCGCCCAAGGGGGCGAGGCAAGCGTTCGCCTGCACAAATCCGTGGGATTCGAACACATAGGAACGATGAAGCAGGTCGGTCGGAAGTTCGGAAGGTTGTTGGACGTGCATCTCATGCAAAAGATATATGATACCCCAAAGCCGGAGAATGGCACAGTGCAGGCTGAAAAGTAAACCTGATGAGCGGGGGATTTTTAGGTTATGACTCATTCTTCCAAAAGGAAAAAGATGATCAGAGAAGTTATCAGAAGCGCATCCAAGACGGTTCTGCTGTCCCTCTTCTTAACCGTGCTATTGTCGATGATCGCGGGTTGTCAGAAGAAGGAGGAAGTCGAAGAAGGTAAGGTCCCGGTAGTTGCCGTCGGCTCGCAATGGTATGGGCACATACCGGTTTGGGTGGGCATGGAGAAAGGAATCTTCGATAAGCATGGCTTCGAGGTGGGCTGGCGGTTCATCGGCAAGAGCATGGATCGGCTGAATGCCATATCCTCAGGCGACGCCCAGTTCGCCAGCTTGGGCCAGGTGGCCATGCTCAGCGCCATGGCCCAGGGGAACGACCGGTTCTACTGGGTGGGCAACCAGGACATCGCTCCCGGTTTCGAGGGATTGGTGGCGCAGCCAGGCATTACGTCCTTTGAACAGTTGAGAGGCAAAACGATTGGGCTTCCGTTCGGTTCATCCGTGGATTTGACCGCGCGCATGTTGCTGAAAGAGCACGGACTCGATCCCGAAAAGGACGTCCGGCTGGTGAATTTGGAAGTGGGCGACGTTCCTGCCGTGTTCCGGGCCGGTAACGTAGACGCAGCCATAATATGGGAACCGGGATTCTCTCAGCTCAAGGAGGTGGAGGGGGCCACGGTTCTGGGTATGGATACCGATACGCCTGTATACAAGAAATTCGGAACCATGACCGGACCGGACGTTTTGATCCTGGGCAAAGGCTGGTGTGATGAGAATCCGGATCGGGCCAAACGGTTTCTGAGAGCGTATTTCGAATCGCTAAAGTGGGTCAAGAACAACCCCGATTCGGCGGCCGAAGTGGTGCACGAGAAGTACCTGGTGCAGGATTTGGATCTGATAAAGAAAAACCTGTCCCGCTTTGTGTGGCAGACGCTCGAAGATCAGAAAAAAGTGATGAGCGATGAGGGTATCTTCGGTCAAACCGAGTACATCCTGAAGATACTGCATGAGGATATGAAGGCCATACCGACTAAGCCGGAATTTCGCAAGTGGGTTCCCATGCACGTTCTTCCCTTCAACTGAAAACCGTCGAAGGAATACTCACCATCTTAGATCATTATGGATGAACAACCCTTAGACCTTTGGACCGTAGCCGTAATCGGCGCCGCGGCAGTTGTGGTTTTCCTCGCAGCTTGGGAGATAGTGGTGAGGATAGGCTTGATCGATGCCTTCTTCCTTCCTGCGCCGTCAACCATTGTCCAACGGGCATATCAGATGGCGGCCGAGGGGGAGAGAATCCTGTTGCATGACGTCTGGAAAAGCGCTACCCGGGTGTTAATAGGCTTCCTGTTAAGTGCCTTGGTCGGCGTTCCTCTGGGGCTTTTGATGGGAATGAGCAAATACGTGCGGGCGGCACTCAATCCCATCGTTTCCATAATCAGGCCTCTGCCGGCTTTAAGCTGGATTCCGCTCTCCATGCTGTGGTTGGGAATAGGTGAAAAGCAGAAGTTCGCCATCGTTTTCATGGGTTGTTTTGCCTCGGTGCTGGTCTACACCGTAGCAGCCACCCTTCGGGTGGACGTGATCTTGCAGCGGGCTGCGCGAAATCTGGGGGCTTCGCGGCTGCAGGTAATTCGTCACGTAACCCTGCCGGGGGCACTTCCCAATATCTTAAGCGGCCTGAAGGTGGTTCTGGCCATCGCCTGGACCTGCGTGATCAGCGCCGAGATGGTGGGAGCCAACAGCGGGCTGGGATTTCGCATCTGGACCGGCAAGGAATGGTCCGACACGGGCCAGGTTCTGGTGGGAATGATATCCATCAGCCTGACCGTTTTGATTTTGGACATTCTGTTTCGGGGGGTCGAATGGCTGCTGCTTCCCTGGCAAAGGGAGGAGACCCGCGCATGAGCCAAGCCATCATCCGGGCGAATGGAGTCACCAAATCCTTCGGAAAAGGGAAAAAGACCGTCACCGCGGTCGAAGATTTCAACCTCCTGGTGAACGCCGGCGAGGTGGTGACCTTGGTGGGACCTTCGGGCTGCGGCAAATCGACCGTGCTGAACATGGTTGCCGGGTTTCTGCCCGCCTCTTCCGGTCAAATCCTGCTGGAAGGTGTGCCTGTGACCGGGGTGGAACCGCGGTGCGGCATGATATTCCAGGCTTATGCCCTCTTCCCCTGGATGACCGTCCGGGAGAACGTGGAGTTTGGGCCCCGGGTAAACCGGCTGCCCAGAGTCGAGCGCTTGAAGCGAGCCAGACGTTACATCGAGATGGTGGGGTTGACCGGATTCGAGCATGCTTATCCCAACCAGCTCTCCGGCGGCATGCGGCAGCGGGTGGCACTGTGTCGGGCGCTGGCCAACCAGCCGGAGGTTCTCTTGTGCGACGAACCCTTTGCCGCGCTGGATGCCATGACCCGCCAGGTGATGCAGGAGGAGCTTCTG
>CAYMNI010000161.1:0-6013 GCA_964391755.1 uncultured Ignavibacteria bacterium | reverse complement strand
CTGCTCTCACAGAATCAAATTCCAGGCTCACTTGACATTAACTAAGGGATCAAGCTCTGCAGCAAGTGAGGTCGAATGCAGACAGTTCGCCTGTTGACCGGAATCTGGAAGCTTCCAAAAACTGAAGTCTCACCTGATCACCACCCGGTAGCTTTCACCGGTTTGCGCCTCCAGTCTCTTTTTAAGATCCGAGGCCTCCCGGTAAGAAACGAATGATCCGAGTTGCACCACGGAGTAGCTCTTTCCGCCGATAACCTTGGTCTCGATCCGGACCGGATGCCCCTGCTTTTCGAATTGCGCTTTCAACCGGAGTGCGTTTTCCGCCACTCCGAAGACTCCCAGTTGAATGGTATATCTCACACCGGCCAGCCGTTCAGCCCTCCCCGGCTCCTCCGACTCTGCTGTCTGTTTTTCTGCCCGGAGCGGTATGGTGGCCGACTCCACCCATTGGGGGAATTTCTCCTTAAGCAGATTGTAGTAGAGAAGAGCCTTCTCGGAATCCCCCCATTCACCGTAACATTCGATCAGACCGGAAAGGGCGAAGGCAAACACTTCGGAGTCTTTGTTATATTCCAATATCCGGTTATAGGCCGAAGCCGCCCGGTCGAAATATCGGCTTTCAAGAAAACAGTCTCCCACGCTCAGTTGTGCCCAAGCTGCCCAAGTCGATCCGGGAAATCGCGTCAGGATTTCGTTAAAACGCAATAGGGCAGAGTCCGGTTTCTGCACAGCCAAAAAAGAGGATCCGGAAATCCACAGCGCCTCCGGAAGGATTTCGCTTTGGGGGAATTTCGCCTCTAATCCATCAACTAAGTCGGCTGCAGCAAGATGCATGCCTTTGCTGAACTCGTATTTGCAGGTCAGAAGATATGCTTGTTGCGAAACAGGTCCCTTTTCCCCTTGCCCCAAAACCTCTTCCAAATACTCTTGGGACAGCTCTCCTCTCGGCTCCGTCCTTCCCAAAAGCAGCAGGGACTCTGAATTTCTCTCCGGCTCTGGAGAAGACTCCAGCAGTACCCGCTGGACCTGATCCGGCTCCCCCCTTTGATAGAGTCTTGTGGCTTCTTGGATTGTCTGCCCCCGGGCGGAGAGCGACATCAACAAAACCGGCGCCAGAACAAGAATCCACCCCCGCGTCGGCCCCGTCCCTGGTTTCATGGTTTCAAGATGTTAAAGGAGTTCCACGACTTGCAGGACGGACATCTCCACAAAGGCTCTGGAGATTTGTGCCCGCATCTTCGGCAGGTGAACTGTCCTGCGTCCGGTGGGAGCTTTTCCGTCAGTCTCTCCAATATCTCCATGGATTTCTCGCGGCGATTCTCCTGCAGGAAGAGCCTGGCTAAACTCAGTTTGGCCGACAGAAAAGAGGGATCGATGTCGATGACCTGTTTGTATCTCTCGACGGCCGATTGTATCATTCCCTTCTTCTCGTCTATTCGCGCCAGGGACAGAAGGGCAAGGGTGTTGTTGGGATTGCCACTCAATATCCCTTCGTACAGGTCCGATATGTCGCTGTACTCTCCCAATTCATACAGGGCTCTCTCCAGCCTGTGGTAAACCAAGTATCCCGCATCCGGGGCGATTCCCAGCAGTTTCTTCCAATATTCCACCGCCTCCTGTAGCCTCTCGTCCCGATAGTAAGCTTCGCCAAGATAAAGGTAGGCCGGAACACAGGTCTCGTCGTAATTCAGCGCCTCTTTGTATGCCACCCGGGCTTTATGCAGCTCTCCTTTGTCTGCCCTGCTCCTGCCCCAAAGGACCTTATACAGCGCCAATATGCGTCTGTTGTCGCTTTCCCTGGAACCGGAGAGCTTCTTTCTCAGATCGAAGGCCTGCTCCCATTTCTGCATTTCCTCATACTCCGACAGCAATCGGAGGGCAACCGCCTCCTCTTTGTCCGAAGCCCGGTACAGCTCTTCCAATACCGACACGGCCTTCTCGTGATTTCCGGAGACCGAGTAGTCTTCGGCTAAGCTCTTCAATATCTCGGCTTTCTGCTCCGGGGTCAGGGAGGGTCGCAGGGTAAGCTCCTTGTGGATCTGCAGAGCCCTGTCGTACCTTCTGTTCCTTCTGAACAGGTCCCCCAACTTCAAATAAGCATCCACGTTGTCCGGATCGGTCTTGGCCACCTCCCTGAGTCTCTGAAAGGCAGTCTGTTCTCTCCCCGCCAAAAGAGCCTTCAGAGCGTCGATGTATGGTTGGGGAGATACCTTTCGCCGATCGGCTTTAACCCTCGACCAGAGGAATGCCATGATCGAGAAGACGATTATAAACGCAAACAGTATCGACAGTATGTGACCCGAACTCAATGTTCACCTCCGCTGGAATGCAACCCGGCCCGATCTTGCCTGGTCAACCGCTTTTCTCCTCCTCCTCCAGGGGGAGGTTTCGCAGGGCGGTTATCTCCTCCACAAGCTTTCTGTTTTCCCGTCGCTGATCCCTCAGCTCGGCGTACATCTTGAAATAGTAGCTTATTCCCAGGGCGAAGGATATGAGCATCCCCACCACCAATGCCCAGAACGCCACGAAGATCATGGGAAAGTCGTAATACTGCTTGCCGTAGAGGTTGACCGATATCCTTTCGTCCGAGTTGTAGATGGCGAATCCCACTATCAGTATGATAAGTACGATAACCACAAGAGTTCTCGCGATCCACATGGTTCCTCCTCCAGATTGGATCTTATTTTCGATCAAAGCTAACACATAGCCCAAATCTTGTCAATCAAAAAGTCGCCTGTAACTCTCAAATGCCTGATTTACCAAATACCGGCAACATTTATTAAAATGCACCGCAAACATCCTTTTGACTTCTGCCAAGTAAACCAGGAACCGGGGTTGGAAAAACCAATCTGCCTTACCGACATGAAGTATCTCTTTCACTTTACGTTCACAACCACGTCTAGGAGGGATACAACTTTTGACTTTCCAACTCCAATCCATTTAACACACAAGAATCTGCATTGCCCCTGATCTCGAAGTATATGTTTCAGGCTTTAGGCGTTCAGACAAGGGTTCGGAGACTTGTCTGGTTTGGGGCGAATCCGACGGAGATTCCCCGGCCTGGTCCGACACAAGCTCTTTCAGTCAAAGATGGAATCTGAGTGGAAGCGACAAAAAACGGAGCCCCTTTGAGGGGCTCCGTCCGGTGAGAGAAACAAACGAAACTGCTTGTGATCTTAATCTATGAATTTCCATGATCCGATTATATTCTGGAACTCGGAATCCGTGGGATAGAAGAATTCCCGTTCGCAGGAGGACTGCACCACGTAGACGTTCTTTCCCTTCTTGAACACGATCACGTGACCGGCCAGAAAATCTTGAATGATAACCTGGCTTCCGTTAATGGGATCCCTTACCCTCATATCCTCACCGGTTTTCTTGTAAAGCTGTTTTAAAATGTAGTCCCTGGCTGGAATGCTGTCGACGGTCAGGTCATGAACCTCCAGACACTCCGAATTGGTAATCAGATCCAGTTTGATCAAGAATCCTTCTTTGTTGTCTAAGTTTTTTCCTGCCTTGAGCAGGCATTTCTCTATCTCCTCCAGGGAAAGCGAAGTGGTATCAGCCAGAACCAGTATGCTGGGAATGGTGGTGGTATACTTGGAAGCACCCGGAATGCTGCTCACCTTGTAATTCTTCTGAGTCATGAGAACCCGGACTAAGGACGGCTCATCCTGCTTTTTCACCTTCCAGTTCTGCAGCCCGGTGATCTGAAAGCCGAACTTCGAATCGGTGAAGACATTATCCTTTACTTCTCCCGTTTTGTCGCCGGCACGAGACTGAATGGTCATCGAAACCGCAAGAAGGAGCGCCAGGACGAAAATCATCAGCTTTCTCATGGGTTCCTCCCCTTTCTTAATAAATTCGAATTCTGCATTTTTCCTTAAGCACTCCGACTCAACAGACAGGATACTCTCTGTACTGAAATTCTCTTCTTAAGTCTTTCTATCTTGTTATACCGAAGCCCCCGGGTCAAAGTTGCAGAAATATACGGTTGTGAGCAGAGCGTAAGCGCGGGGATTCTACCTATGCACTTACCGCAGTTTCTGTGGCAACATCCTTCTGCTCGCCGCTTGTGCGATCCACCCCTCGTTTGGCTCGAGGCAACAGATAAAGAGAAACAGCCATCCCCAGAAGCAGCCCGGTGGTGATCCTGATCAAATTGGTGCTCTCGTTAAGATGCAGAGCCTGAAGAAGCACGTCCAGCGCAGCCGGCATGGCCAGTATCGAGGCCAACCTCAAGCTCAGGGGTTTGAAATCTCTGAAGCTGACCAATAGGCCAAAAACAAGCAGGGACGAGTAGAAGCCCAGGCAGCGGGAGCAAATGGCCACCTGATTTCCGAAAAGAAAAAGGCAGCGGGATGGTTCCTGATGACAGAAGAAGCTGTAGAAACCGTAAAAAAGCTTTGAAATCCACCGTTGATCCAGGCGCGCCAGAAGAGGCGCCTCCAACGCCCCCACAAGGAAAGCCAGCAAATGCAGATTGACTAATCCCAGCCAGTGGCGTCGCACGAAATCGTACGTCCACCCCCCCAGCTTCTCCGTATATCCGGTCAGGCAACGTCCCAGCCGAACGGAAAATACTTGTTCGGCCACATTATCAGGATGCAGTCGGTTGGGCTTCCGGCTCAGCTCCGGCAGACTCTCCTTTGGTTTCTTCCGCTGCTCTAACGACCTTTCCATAAAGATAGTAAAGGGCCAGATCAGCCCAAAACATGGTGAAGAAGATTCCCACCACCAAAGCCAAAACCCCGAAGGTGGCGATTATCCCCAAAGCTATGCCGAGCAAAACCACGATGATTAGATTGTTGATGTTTTTTTTGGTGAAGTCGATGATCTCGTTGAAGCGGAAAACGTCTTCGAAACTCCCCGTCCGGGCATACTTGACGGTTATATAAGGAAGCACAAAGCACAGAGCCAGAAAGTACAAAGGACCAAGACAGTATTTGACGCAGGGAACGAAAGACAGAATGATGCCCGGGATGCTGTATATGATCACGATGATGAGGTAAATTAAGCCTCGGGTGAATTTGTCTCCCAGCCTATCCCATTCGGGAAGTGGAATCTCCTTCCCTTCGCTTGCATTCTTGGCCAACTCCAGCAGATATCCAAAAATGAAGGGTATTCCGATCAGCACCAGCGTCAGCAGGTTGAATATCGCCCCCAATATGATCTTCACCATCCAGTTCTTGTCCTCGAACATGAAGGAAAACGCCCTGGTATAATTCATTGTCCCACCCTCCTCGGTAAACAGGTTTTACTGTATCCTATATGTATTGTTATCGAACGTCTCTTGATTTTCTGCACTCCTGATTTATAGGTTATGCCCAAAATGGACGGCAACCCGTCAAATTCAGAGACAGCCGTCATCAAAGCGGGCGAAGGGGATCGAACCCTCGACGTCAAGCTTGGGAAGCTTGCATTCTACCGCTGAATTACGCCCGCTCGGTCACTCCTTATGATTCTCACCATCCGCAATCCGATATCCTTGCCAAAAGACAATTAACTGAACCACGGAGCGCTTGTCAAGCACTTAGTCCTCCGGAACGTCCGAGGCGGCGCGGTATACGTGCCCCCAGAGTCTATCTCACCAGCACCATCTTTTTGGTCTGGATGAAATCACCCGCCTCCAGTTTATAGAAATAGACCCCGCTGGCAACCTCATCCCCGTTCTGGTTTCTTCCGTCCCAGACCACCTCATAGTTGCCTGATTCCTTCGGCTCGTCCACCAATGTCCTCACCGTCTGGCCCAGTAAATTGTACACTCTGAGCACAACCGGCGCGGCCTTGCCGTTCTCTATGCTGTACCTGATCTTGGTCTCCGGGTTGAAGGGATTGGGATAGTTGTCGTACAAGGAAAACTCTCTAGTCACATCTTCCTCGGTGATTTCATCTTCGACGTCGGTCCACTGCCGGTGATCGAAATACAAACCCTGGTAGTTGAAGTCAAGCGTGTGACCGGCGTAAACGACCCCGCTCCAGTACTGTGCTATATTGCCATAGGTTCCCTGGC
>CAYMNI010000160.1:0-6116 GCA_964391755.1 uncultured Ignavibacteria bacterium | reverse complement strand
CAGGAGGCCAAGGCGGCCACCGGAGCAAACACGGCGGTGATCTACGTCCCCTCCAAGTTCGCGGTGGACGCCATCTACGAAGCCGTGGATGCGGGAATGGATTTGGTGGTCTGCGTGAGCGAAGGCGTTCCGGCCATGGACATGCTCGACGTGTACAACTATCTCAAAGGGAAAAAGACCAGACTGGTGGGACCCAACACCCCCGGATTGATCACTCCCGGCGTCACCAAGGTGGGGATAATGCCGGGTCAGATTCATATGAAAGGCAACGTGGGAGTGGTTTCCCGCAGTGGAACTTTGACCTATGAAGTGGTGTATCACCTTACCGCCAACGGCATGGGGCAATCCACCTGCCTGGGGACCGGTGGGGACCAAATCGTGGGCACGGGATTCTTGGACGTGCTGGAGATGTTCGAGAAGGATCCTCAGACTAAGGCGGTGGTTTTGATCGGCGAGATCGGGGGGACGGACGAAGAGGAAGCGGCCAAGTACATAAAGAAAAACATGAGCAAGCCGGTGGTGGCTTTTGTGGCCGGAAGAACCGCTCCTCCGGGAAAGAGAATGGGTCACGCCGGCGCCATAATAGCCGGCGGAAGCGGAACGGCAGCGGAGAAGGTCGCGGCCTTCAACAAAGCCGGAATCAAGGTGGCGGAGAGTCCGGCCGAGGTGGCCGTTCTGATGAGAACGGAATTGGACAAGCTGACAAGAAAGGTTAAAACGCCCGTTAAGAAAGCCTCCAAGCCGAAGAAGGCTAAGAAGGAAGGAAAGCCCAGAAAGGTGGCAAAGCCAAAAAGTGTAAAGAAGTCGGCTAAAAAGAAAGTTGTCCCCAAGACCAAGAAAACCGCAAAGAGGATGGCCAAAAAGAAGATCACAAGACGGAGAAGATAAATTGCCTCACCCTCTTTATCCCCCTCTGCACCGAATGGAGAGGGGGACAAAAAAGAAGAGATCGAAGCGTCTGAACGTTCGCATAACTTGACTATGAGAACTACGTTTTTTCTTCTGCTTTCGTTCCTGCAGACGATCTTGCTGGTGTTTTGTCCGTCTGCCAACTGCCAGACCGATTCAACCCGGGCCAGGATAGAACTGAAATCATTCGTGGATCGATCTGAGGTTCCCTTCAATCGCGAGCTGACCTTTACCGTAGAGGCCAGTTGGGAAGGAGAGCAAAATAGATTCAGCATCACCCCGCTTGTTCCCCCTCAATGCGAGAATCTGGAGATAATGGGGTCCTCTTCGGTGAACCAGACCCGAATGGAGATGGGAAAGACCATATCGGTCAAGACCTTCAGATTCAATCTAAAGCCGATACAGATCGGTGCGGGACGGATCGGATCGGTCCAACTCAGCTATCTGGACAACGCTACCCAGGACAGCTCTTCTCTTTCCACCCAGGCGGTGGAGGTACAGATCATTGCGCCGGTCCTAAACCGGGGGCCGAAGTACAAAATTATCCTGTTAATCGTCGTAGCGGTGATATTGGCCTACGTCATCTATACCGCCAAGAAGCGGGGGAATCGGATTGAGCTCGACCCGCAGCAGGAATCCGTGAAGAATACCCTGGAGGAAGAGTCGCCAGAACAGAAGGGGCTGGGGCAACTGAAGAGCATCTCCGGGCAAGTGGAGAAGGGAGAGCTGGGCAGCTTCTCCTCATCCGTCTACAGGCTGCTTGCAGGATATTTAGAGGAGAGATATCAGATCGTCACCGCGGGGAAGACCACCAACGACATCATCCATGCATTGGCTCATGTGGACATCTCGCCGGAGAGGATTGCTCTGTTGAAGGAGATTCTCTCTGCTTGTGATCTGGCCAAGTTCGCCGCAGAGCGAATGGAGAAGAGCGGATGTGAACGGATGCTGAGGAAGGCTAAGGAATTCCTGGAACAAAACGGATGAGAGGATGTAGAATAGACACAAAAAGACAAGTTCGTCGTTTGCCCCGGATCTTCGCACCGGCAAAGGCAGGCCGTTAGCTAAACCGGATCAAGCCATATCGCGGGAGGAGTAAGATGCAAGGAGACACCGTCAAGACTGCTGCCGACATCAAAGCCATTCAGGAGAAGGTGGAAAAAGAAAGCCTCTTCGTGCAGGAGTTGCTGGCGGAGATGGGGAAGGTGATCGTAGGGCAGAAGTACATGGTGGAGAGGCTGTTGTTAGGTCTTTTGGCCAACGGGCATATTCTGCTGGAAGGGGTCCCCGGTCTGGCCAAGACCCTTTCCATCAAGACATTGTCCGACGCCGTTCAAACCAAGTTTCAGAGAATACAGTTCACCCCCGATCTTCTGCCGGCCGATTTAATCGGCACCATGATCTACAATCCTCAGAGCGGAAGCTTCAGCACCAAGAAAGGTCCGGTTTTTTCCAACCTGATTCTGGCGGACGAGATCAACCGCGCACCGGCCAAGGTGCAGAGCGCCCTTCTGGAGGCCATGCAGGAGAGGCAGGTGACCATTGGAGATACCAGCTTTCCCTTGGAGGAGCCCTTTCTGGTGATGGCCACCCAGAATCAGATAGAGCAGGTAGGAACCTATCCTTTGCCCGAGGCGCAGGTGGACCGGTTCATGCTCAAACTCTCCATCACCTATCCCAGCAAGAAGGATGAGTGGGAGATCATCGATCGGAACGCGGAGGTGGGCTTTCCGGAGGTCAAGAAGGTGATCTCGCCTAAGGACATCATCGCAGCCCGACAGGTGGTAGGCCAAATCTACGTGGACGAGAAGATAAAGGATTACATACTGAACATCGTGTTCGCCACCAGGGCTCCGAACGAATACAATCTCGACATCAAGAATCTGATCGCCTATGGCGCCTCTCCCCGAGCCTCCATCTATTTGAACCTGGCGGCCAAGGCTCACGCATTCCTCAAAGGGAGGGGTTACGTCACGCCGGAGGACGTCAAGGCCATCGGCATGGACGTATTGAGACATCGGGTGATCGTGACCTATGAGGCGGAGGCGGAGGAGATCACCTCCGAGGACGTCGTAAAGAAGGTGTTTGACGAGATAGAAGTGCCTTAATCCGTTTTGATTTGGTTTACCAGAACCTAACTTAAGTTAGGTTCTGGTCTATGTTTATTGGAGTCTCGAGCAACGCCAAGGCGGGATCTGCGATCTTTGCCTGACCGTTTGCTCAGTTGAAGCCAGACACTCCAAAGATATCGAGGGTCCGCCCAAAACCATATAGACTGTAGGGCGGAGACTCCAGTTGCGAGAATTCGAATGCTGCCAAAAGAGGTCATAAGGAAGGTCAGGAGAATCGAGATCAGGACCAAACGGCTGGTCAACGACGTTTTCTCCGGAGAGTACCACTCCATCTTCAAAGGGCGGGGAATGGAGTTCGAGGAGGTGCGGGAGTACCAGCCGGGGGACGACGTGAGGGTGATCGACTGGAACGTGACCGCCCGATACGGTCATCCCTTCGTCAAGAGGTTCAAGGAGGAGAGGGAACTTACCGTCATGATCCTGGTAGACGCCTCTTCCTCCGGGGAATTCGGAACCGCACAAAGGATGAAAGGAGAGATAGCCGCGGAGTTATGTTCGGTTCTGGCCTTCTCCGCCATCAAGAACAACGATCGAGTGGGAATGATCATCTTCACCGATCGGGTGGAAAAGTACATCCCGCCCAAAAAGGGCAGCTCACACGTTCTGAGGTTGATACGAGAGGTGCTTTACTTCAAGCCCCAGCACCAGCAAACCGATATCAACTGCGCCCTGGAGTTTTTGGGGCGGGTGATGAAAAGGAGAAGCGTTGTCTTTCTGGTTTCCGATTTCTTAAGCAGCGGATTCGAGAAGTTGCTTGCCATAGCCAACAAAAAACACGATCTTATCGCTATCAAGATAGCCGATCCCAGAGAGTTGGAACTGCCCAAGGTGGGTTTCATCGAATTGGAGGACACGGAGACCGGCGAGCAGATCTTAATCGACACCAGAAATCCGGAGGTCCGGAGGAGTTTTCGGGAATCCGCCCTTCGGGAAAAAATGAAGCTGGATAAGGGCTTTAGGTCTTTGGATTTGGATCATATCCATATCACTACCGACAAATCGTACGTGGAACCCTTGATGGCCTTTTTCAGATTGAGGGCCAAGAGGTTCCGATAAGGAGGAATTATGCTAGGAGGAATCGGGGCGCAGGAACTGTTGTTGATCCTGTTGATCATTCTTTTGCTCTTCGGAGCCAGGAAGATTCCAGAGATCGCTCGCGGGCTGGGAAAGAGCGTGGCCGAGTTCAAGAAGGGAACCAGGGACATCGAGGAGGAGATCAAGCGGGAAGAGCCGGAGAAGCGCGAGCCGCCGGAGAAGAAGAATCTGGCGGGTTGAGAAGACAGGCAAGTTGAATTTCTGCAGTTTCAGGGTGATGTTGAAGTCTCACCCCCAAATTGAAGATGGGGGCTTAAATGGGGGCCACACTTCTGCAGCAAGAATCCCTCTGCCATTTTCGATGAAGCCACCATCCCACATGTTGAGACGTGATGAGGAGAAATGAATTACATGAATACAAATAGGAACAAACCGAACCTGGTTTTGTATATCATCTTGGCGTTGGCGGTAGTGCTGGTTGCCTTCTCGATCCTCATCTACCTTCAAATTGGAGGCGGACCAAGAACCGCATGGAGCTGGTCTAAGCAGCAGGATTTGGCAGGCGAGCTGGTGGACAGCAAGCTATACGCCCAGGCTGTTTCCGAGTACGAACGCCTGCTGGAGATGGGCGGACTCGAAAAGAAAAAGCAGGCCAACGTAAACTACATCATGGGAAACATCTACCTGACCAACCTAAGAGACTACGAAAACGCTGCGGCCAGATTCATCCGGGCGAAGCTATTGGATCCCGACAGCGAACTGAGGGATAAGATCAACAAAGGCTTGGTGGTTTGTTTCGAGAGGATGGGCAGGTCTTTAGAGGCGCAGAAGGAGTTGGAGAGAAGCACCGATCTGAATCAAACCAAAACTGAAAGAACAGGTGGAGCGGTGGTAGCCCGCATCGGAGATCGCCAGATCACCATGAACGAACTGGAGGAGCAGATGGAGATGCTTCCCCCCTCGGTTCAGACACAGTTCAAGGGAAAGGAGGGGAAGCTCAAATTCCTCCAGAGCTACGTGGGATCGGAGCTTATGTATCACATGGCGCTCCGAAAGGGACTGGACAGGGACAAAGACCTAGAGGAAGAAGTTTTTCAATTTAGAAAGCAGATGATGATAAACAAGGTCTTAGGCGAGGAGGTTCCCCAGGATTTCGAGATCAGCGAAGGCGAGATCAAGCTCTATTACGATGCGCACAAAGAGGAGTTCCAAGACAAAAAGTTAGATGAGGTCAAGCCTCAGATCGAATCGGAGTTGAAGAAGATGAAGCAGCAGGATGCTTACAACAAGCTGGTGGGAAAGTTGACCGAGGCCGAGAAGGTCAAGATATATGACGATCAGCTATAAGCCTGGCCGGGTGGAAGTATTCGACATGAAAAAGATAGTCAAGAATGGTAATTGCAAATTGGTAAGGTCAATCGGTCTTGCCCTGATGGTGGGTTTGCTCTTGTCGGCGCGGGTTCACGGCGCTTCAGCCGAAGGAGATACCACGGTCAACTCGCTGATTTCCGTTGAATCCTACGTGGACCGGGCCACCATCACCATCGGCGACCGGATACTCTATACGCTGAAGATAATCACCGATGCTAAGGTCAAGCTGGAGCCGCCGTCTTTGGGATCCAACCTGGGAGCATTCGAGGTAAAAGATTACAAATTCTACGATCCGGAGAAGACCAAAGAAGGAAGGGTGCTGAACAAGAGCGAATACCTGATTACCACCTTCACCACCGGTGAATATGTCATTCCACCGATCACCATCATGTACACCGATTCGGAAGGCCAGAAGAAAGAGATCAAGTCGGAACCTCTCTTCATCCTGGTCAAAAGCGTGGGAGCATCGGAAAGCGACCAGGAGGACATAAGAGGTCTGAAATCGCCCATAGACGTGCCGGGAGGATATTGGACCTATCTTCTGATCCTGCCGGTTTTGGCTATCTTGGGAGCTGGAGGATTTTTGTATTGGAGGCAGAGATCGAAGGGATTGACCCTGCCGGAGATTCCGGAGGAGCTGCGCAGGCCGCCCTGGGAGGTGGCGCTTTT
>CAYMNI010000159.1:0-6118 GCA_964391755.1 uncultured Ignavibacteria bacterium | reverse complement strand
TTCTGAGGTCTACAAGAAATGATGGGGGAGGCACAATGCAATCATGCTCTAAGGCCGGGGTGGATTATGTGGAAGGTTTAAGTCATGCGTTGGAGCGTTACAAACTCGGGTTGGTAAGCTTATCTAAACACAAAAAGGGCGGTGGAGAGATAAATCTGTCTTAACAGAGCAATTTGTTCGATCTGTCAACGGATTTAACGGATACTATCCGTTAATCCGTTGCATCCGTTGACAGCTATTCTGTCCGCAGTCCGTAGCTAAGACAACAACCACTTCCATGAATTGGTTTATCCGTTCAAACAGCATCCCCTGCCCCCACGCCCATTCCATAAAAAACCCACGAACCATCAGAATCTGTTCACTACTCGCAACGTCAACAGCATACGTGTGCGGTCAAGGTGGATTTTGAGCGATGCGTTTTCGCTCGTCAGAAGCTTCCTGTTCTGCCTCTTAACCGCGAGCGGAGCACCAACCATGTCATAGATCCAGGAGCCCAGAAACAGGAATGCTCCCGTTCCGACAAGCCAATCCCGGCTGCCATCATCATTTTCGCGATCCCCATTGGACGTTGTATCTTCCAAATCGTACGCAGGATCACTCGTCGCCATCGCAATCATAAAAAGCCTAATCATCTCAGTTGCCAGCAGGATACGTCCGGTCTTTTTTTCATCGGTGTAGATGTGTCCGGACCCGTGAAAAGCAAATCCGGGAACCAGCGCATACAGAATAGCCTTGTAGGGGCTTTTCACTCCGGCTGATCTAGTTTGATTAGCAAACGTGGGATCAATACCTTCTGATCTTGAGGAGTCTTCCACTTGCTGACTAAGCAGGAAACCTGGTGGCTGAATAGTCTGCACCAGCGTCCAGTGTTCCGCCGAGACATATGATATTTTGTCTCTGTCCGTTGCGCAAGAGCATACATGAGCGGAGCAAGTGAAAAAGATCAATATTATGACCATAGAACTTACTATGAATTTACTCATGTCAGACACTGTAGCCTTCAAGTCTTTCTCTCTTTCTTCTTGGCCGCAGGAAAGAGGATGTTATTTAGAATCAACCGGTATCCCGGAGAGTTTTTGTGCAGGCTTAAATCAGTGGGGGGGTCCCCTACCATGTGCTGGTAGTCCTCCGGATCGTGTCCTCCGAAGAAGGTCCAGGTGCCCCGGCCGAAGTTGCCGTGAATGTACTTGACCTCGTCCTTCCCCTCGGTCTCTCCCAGGATGGTCACGTAGTTCTTCAGAAGGCTCTTTCTGAAAGCAGTATTCTGCCCCATGAATCCCTTCACCACCGAGACGTGATTCTGCACCAGCATGGTGGGCACCGGATCCAGCTTGGCGGAGAAGTCAAAAAGCGTGAAATAGTCGGATTCCAAACCCATCCGGGCGGCGATTTTCTCCGGCCCTGTGTCTATGTTGGAGTGCTCGTATTTGTAGGCATCCGCAGAGACTTCGAAGTCGGTGAAGGCCAGGCATTTCGAATAGTCCAATCTCTCCTGGCAGTCCGGGTCCATGGGGTCTCCATCCAGTTCCTGGGGGACTATGTCCACATCCTCGGCTGCAAAAGCGATATCCAGCGTTTCCGTGGCCGAACACATGGCAAACATGAATCCCCCCCGAGCCACATAGTCCTTTATCGCCCGGGCCACTACCTTCTTCTCGTCGGGCACCTTGCGGTAGCCCAGTTTCTTGGCCATCAACTCGCAGGTGGTCACCTCCTGCTTGTACCACAGGGCACTCCGGTAGGACCGGTAGAACTTGCCATACTGACCGGTGAAATCCTCGTGATGCAGATGGAGCCAGTCATAATTCTGCAACTCTTCCAAGACCACCTCTTCATCCCACAGGGTGGTATAGGGAATCTCGGCATAGGTCAAGGCCAAGGTGACGGCATCATCCCAGGGCTCTTTATTGGGAGGGGTGTAGATGGCTATGGCCGGCGCCTTCTCCAAAAGCACCACCTCCATGTTGTTCTCCTCGATCTCCTTGTAGATGGAAGCCGCCTGGGAGAAGTCGATTACGTTGAAGGACACGCCCCGCAGTCTGCACAAGTCCGCCATTTCCTCCCGAAAATCGGTCATAAAGGAGCCTCCCCGATAGTTCAGAAGCCACTCCACGTTGTGCCCCTGCTCCAAGCTCCAGTATGCCACCCCGTATGCTTTAAGATGATCGGTCTGAGCCAGGTCCATGGGGATCAAGAGCTTGTCGGCCCGGGAGACCCAAAACGGGAGCCACGACAGCATCAAGAGAATCAACATCGTTCTGATCGGCCTGTTCATCTGATTAACCTCCTCCCTATTCTTCGACAGGCAAGGTGAAGATCGGAACTGAATCGGCTATATATAGATCACATCGGTCAGCCCAGGATGAATCCTGCCGAAATTACACGCTCCATTTACTAAGTACGTCGAAACCAACCTGACCAACACCAGAAATGTAGCGATCTGAATTCCGTCCGTAGTCCGCGGTCCGCAGTCCGTAGCTAAGACAACCAAGCGCTTCCGTGAATCGGTTTATCCGTTTAATCCGTCCATACAGACGCCCCTGGACGGGCCCGTATGGGCGTCTGGGCGTTGTATCCGTTGACCGCTATTCTGTCCGTAGTCCGTAGTCCGCTGTCCGTGGCAAGAGCACTTTAGGAAACTTTTTCGTTTAATCCGTTGACAGGTCTGCTTCGTCTCCCCCTCGCTCTTGATCTCCCTCTCCCAGGGGAGAGAAAGAATCCGTTGACAACTTGGCTCTATCCGTTGACCCTATGATGCTTTTACCGGCTCCGTTCGGGAAGCGAGAGAGGAAGGATGCATGCCTTTGCGTTTGAAGTAATAAGTCTCTATGAGGGAGAGGATGTTGAAGACGGTCCAGTATAGGGTCAAGCCGGCCGGGAATCTGAAGAAGAAAAAGAAAAACAAAATCGGCATGAAGTAGACCAACATGGCCTGTTTGGGATCCTTTATGCTGATCTTCTGCTGCCAGAACATGGCCACCGCCATGATGATGGGGAGCACATAGAAAGGATCCATTTGGGAAAGGTCCTTCAGCCAGAAGACGAACTGAGCCCCCCGCAGCTCTATGGTGCTGCGGAACACGATGAAAAGCCCGTAGAACACCGGCATCTGAAGAAGCAGGGGAAGGCATCCGCCCAGGGGATTGACTCCGGCCGTCTTGTAGAGTTTCATGGTCTCCTGGTTCAGCCGCTGCGGCTCCTTTTTGTATTTCTCCCTCAGCTGCACCATCTTGGGCTGAAGCTCCTGCATCTTCAGGGTGGCGGTGGTGCTCTTGCGAGTAAGAGGATGAAAAACGAATTTCATCAAAATGGTAAAGAGAATGATGACGAAGCCGTAGTTGGGGATGACCTTATGCAGATTGACGAACAACCACAGAATGCCGATGGAGAAGGGCCGGATGATCTTCCAGCCCAGATTGACGATGCCCTCCAAGTTTATCCCATAGCCTTTCAGTATACGATAGTCGATAGGACCCACGTAGACCATGAACTTGTCTTTTACCTGCGCTTTGCTCTCCAGCGGCATCTCCAGAGATGCACCTATTCTTTTGGTCTCGATCTCCACGCCGCCGACCGAGGCGAAGCTCCTTTTGCCGGAGACGGAAAAGCCGATTCCCTCCCTGGATAAGGGAACCAAGGCGGCTACGAAATACTTGCTGCGGGTAGCCACCCATTTGGTGGCGCCGGACCCCGCCTCCCGCAGGGTCTCATATTCCACCTCTTCGGATTTGCTGAACTTCTTCATCTCGGACATCTCCGTTCCCAGCATGGAGTAGGCCGAGAAGTAGCCCAAATCCTCCCGTCTGTTCTCTTCGGTGGCGTTTAAGCCCGAGGACCAGCTAAAAGAGTATTTCCTTCCCAGATCGACACGATCCGAACCGTCGATCTCCAAATCCAACTCGAAATCATATCTTCCGTTGAAGAAGTGATAGGTTTTGGCGATCCGGGCGCCGGATTCGGTGGTCAAGGTGAAACTCACCCGTCCATCGAGACGGCTTTCATCTAAAATCAACCGGTCTCGGTCAGCCTGGAAATCGAGTTTCCCCAGGCTGATATCGGCGTCGGGGAATTCGAAGTCCAGAGGCAAACGACTGCCGTCGGAGGGGACGACCTGAATAAGACTGCCGTCCGAACGTTGATATTTCTTCAGAACGAAATCCTTCAGCACCCCTCCTCGGGAGGAGAACTCTGCCGAATACAACTCCGTCTCCACCGTCACGATCTTCTCTTGGGCCAAGCTGTCAGAGGAGACCCAGCCGGTGCTCTCCGGCCGGACTTCCGGCATGGAGTCCCTCTCTTCCTTTTGGGCTTCCGTTGGTTGTTGGACGACCGAATCGGCTTCCGTCAGACGGCGAACCGGAGCCTTCTTGCCACCCCCAACCCACTCCATGTACAGCGGGTATAGGATGATGACCAACCCTATCAAGACGAATCCTATGATGGTCCTTTTGTCCACCGAAATCTCCTAAGGCAAAGGGTCATAACCGCCCGGATTGAAAGGATGACACCGAAGAAGCCTTCTGGCCGAAAGCCATACACCTTTGAGGGGACCGTATCTCTTAAGGGCTTCAATCGAGTACTCCGAGCATGAGGGGTGGAATCTGCATGAAGGCGGAAAAACCGTTCTCAGGGTGTTTTGGTACAGCCATATTCCGCAGATCAGCACACTGCCGACAGCCCGTCCGATTGTGCTCGACATCCCGTCAGGACGGCCTTTTTGCCCACAGTTGACGCTTACGTGCTTTTCCGAGTCGAATGCTTCTGTGCAGGACATGCTTCTCTGAAGCCTATGAATTTGAGGTAGACGGAAGTTGGTCAACGGATCAGATTCTCCAACTCTTCTCTCAGTTGCTCAGGGGAAGTCTCCCCAGCAACGGGCCTTAGTACCACCACCACACTCTCATCTTCATCAAACCGGTGCTTGTTCTTCCTTAGCACTTCTCTGACGGCCCTCTTGGCAGCGTTCCTTCGAACCGCTCCTTTGAGGCCCCGGGCCGCTTTTATTCCGAATCTCTGTCCGGTCTGGTTTTCTCTCTTCAGACGGAATAGAATCAAATGGTCACCACTGCTTTTTTGGCCCCCCCGGATTATCGATTTGAACTCGGACTCTTTTTTGACTCTTATCTTTTGGGGGAACCCTTCTCTTTTCATCTGAGGAAGTCACCTATCCGGATGGCTACCTGTCGACCTGGACGGCCAGTCTTTTCCTTCCTTTGGCCCGGCGTCTTTTCAAGACCTTCCTTCCCGCCTTGGTAGACATCCGCTTCCTGAAACCGTGGTCTCTTGCTCGTTTTACCTTAGACGGTTGATATGTCCTCTTCATCATCGCTCCTTGTTTGCATACTCACGGTTCGACTTAAGCTTGGAATATACCCCCAGAGCCGACATGCGTCAAGAGAAAACTCCGCCCGTCCGGCGTATCGCCTCTCCTTTGGCGTCATCTCCACAAGCCAACTCTCCCATACGGCCGGTGGCGGTCTAATGATGGCTTACGCTGGAACAATCCTGAATGTTTACGCAATGAGGAAATACAATAGACGCCCAGTGGGAGGGAGAGTCAGGGAGACGGGCGATTTGACCTTTGAGACTGACACATCTGACGCTTCTGAGGCTTCTGACGATGATTTTTCATTTTTTTCTCGTCTGTCTGGGTGAACCATCCGGTTCACCCCGGAGGGGACTAAACATAACCCCCTGTATCCCCCTTCCTACGGATCTTCGATATCAGGGGGACAAAAACCAAAACTGCTTCTGAAACATCAAATGGATCTTCGATTCGGTTCACCGCGGTGTTGTTCGCTATTCGGTTCATACGTAAAGCAATCTTCGTAAATTCCCCTTTGCAAAAGGGGGATTCAAAGAGGAGGGCGAAAAGCATATGCCCTCCATAAATACCGGGGGTATCCTGTTCACCACAGAATATATGGGGAATTTGTGTTTATAGGAAGAGAGTGTGCGTTGAAGGGGAATCTACGACTATACTCACCCCCTTTATCCCCCTCTCTCACCGAGAGAGGGGGACTGGAGGACGAGTTCAGAACCTTCACCGGTTTCAGGAATTTCTTGATTACTCCTTCCAGCTATCTCACAGCAGAGCTGTGAGCCACCCGCCTGGATG
>CAYMNI010000158.1:0-6124 GCA_964391755.1 uncultured Ignavibacteria bacterium | reverse complement strand
TGATCTCCGAGACAGACGACGGCATCTACATGCAGACCGTCCGCACCTGGTCCATAGACGACACCAGGGAGAGCTTCCAGATGGGCTGCGAGATCGGCCGGGAGATTAAAAACGGCAAATTGGGGGAGATGATCAAGAGCCCCTCCTATTCCGGCAATACCGTGGAGTTCTGGAACTCCTGCGATGCAGTTGCCAACCGGGATTACTGGGAGATCTGGGGCACTCCCAACTGCGGCAAAGGCCAGCCTACCCAGAACATGCCCACCAGCCAGGGTGCCTCGCCGGCCAGGTTCAGGAACGTCAAAGTAGGCTCATAGTGGAGACCGCTCGAAGATGATGGAGAGAGAAAAGGCGTTCGAGATTCTGGAAAAGGGACTTTTGTCTTCGTCAGCCGACCAGACGGAATTGGTGCTTTTGGGCGAAGATTTCTCCTTTACCCACTTCGCGGAGAACGTCATCAGTCACAACATCTCCCGCTCGGATCACACCCTCATGGCCCGAACGGTTCTGGGCAAGAAGATTGGGGTGGCGGTCACCAACCGGATCGACGACGAATCCGTAGCCGGCGTGGTCAAGGCCGCTGCCCAGATCGCTGGCTATCAGCAGGATGACCTGGATTTCGTTTCGCTCCCCTCTTCAACTCCGGCTCCGGAGGTGAAAGGATTCTACCCCAAGACCTCAGACTATTCTCCCATGCGCAGAGCCAGGGATGTTGAGAAGGTGGTTCGTCTGTGTAAGGTACAGCGATTGTCAGGATCGGGGGCCTGGGAGACGGAGACCGGAGTGACTGCGGTGGCCAACTCGCTGGGAACCCGGCAGTATTTCCGGGGAACCACGGCTCATCTCACCTTGACCGTCAGCGCAGGCGAGTCTGCTTCCGGCTGGGCCCAGGGATATGATCGCGATATAGGCCGGATCGACGTGGAACGGGCTGCGCGTCTGGCCACACTCAAGGCGGCCATGTCCAGAAACCCGATTGAGCTTCCTCCGGGGAATTACACGGTTATCCTGGAAGAGGCGGCGGTGGCCTCCCTGTTGTTGTTTTTGGGATTCATCGGCTTCGGAGCGAAGACCTTTGTCCAGGGCAGAAGTTTCATGGCCAGGAACATGGGGCAGAAGATAACCAGCGACAAGATCACCATTGTGGAAGATCCTCTTCATCCTGCCATGAACGCTATGCCTTTCGACTATGAGGGTGTGCCCAAGAAGAGGGTACCTTTAATCGAGAACGGAATAGCCAAAGGAGTAGTTTATAACTCCTACTATGCCAACCAGGCCGGTGCAGAGTCCACCGGACATGCGCTTCCGCCCAACAATACCTTTGGTCCCTACCCCAAGAACATGGCCATGTCCGAAGGAGACTCGAACCTGGAGGAAATGATCGGTTCGACCGAAAAGGGCATCCTAATCACCCGTTTCTGGTACATCAATTATATGAATCCCATGCTGACCCAGGTGACCGGGACTACCCGGGACGGCACTTTTCTTATAGAAGACGGCAAGATCAAGTCGCCGGTTGCCAACATGCGAATTGGCCAGAGCATTCTGGAAGCCTTCTCCAACGTGGAGATGATGACCAGAGAAAGGAAGCTGTGTCCCCAGTTCGGCGTGGTGATGTACGTCCCTGCGATGAAGATCAACGATTTTACATTCATTGGAGGTTAGAGTAAACACGGTCAACGGATTAAACGGATGTAACGGATGAAGTCCGTCCACGATCGGCAGCAAATGCAATCACATTTACAATTAGCGGCTTATCAGTTTAATCCGCTATATCCGTTGACAGCCAATCAATACCATGACAGACCAGATTCCACATCAAGATTTGACTTACCAGATCATTGGTGCCGCGATGGAGGTTCATTCGGAAGTGGGGCCGGGCTACAATGAAGAGATATATCAGAAAGCTCTGGAGAATGAACTGAGGAACCGCAAAATCAAGTTTGAGCCTCAGAGATCCGTCGAGGTAAAGTTCAAGGGAGAAGTGGTTGGGCTGAAGTATCTTGATTTCTTGGTTGACGATAAGGTGGTTCTGGAGATAAAGGCACTTTCTCGATTGGATTCGGATCATGAAGCCCAGTTGATATCCTACTTGAAGGCGACGGGAAAGGAAGTTGGCCTTCTGATAAATTTCGGCGCGAAGAGACTTGAACACAAGAGAATCTTACCGCCAACGAAGATTAAGGAGTGGTCAACGGATTAGGCTGATGTAACGGTTGTTATCCGTTTAATCCGTCCATACGGACGCCCGTCTGGGCGTTACATCCGTTGACAGCTTTGAAGAGACACGGTCAACGGATTAAACAGATGCAACGGATTGCGTCCGTCCACCGTCCACGGCTGGTAACAGATGCAATTACATATACCGTCGGCGGTTTTATCCGTTTAATCCGATACATCCGTTGACAGCTTTGGAGAATAGTTAAGACACGGTCAACGGATTAAACAGATGTAACGGATGAAGTCCGTCAACCGTCCAGGGTCGGTAACCAATGCAATAATATTTACAATAGGCGGTTTTATCCGTTTAATCCGTCCTACGGACGCCCGTCTGGGCGTTACATCCGTTGACCGATCCCTTACATCCGTTGACAGCTTTCGAAAGAGAGATTCGATATGCTCAATCGCAGAAGATTTTTGAAGATGTTCGGCCTTACCGGCATGGCAATTCTGTCAGTTCCCTCAATAATCATCCGAGGGAAGTTCTGGTCTGATCAAGCGAAGACCAAAGGTTTGGATTTGAAAGCGGCGGACGGCGGACGGTGGACAGTGGACGCGACACGGAGTGGAGCCAGAAACCGGCTTTACGGCGCCCCGCGGAAAGGATGTTCCGGTCACCAACTGTCGTTTGAGTCTCGAGAATGCAAGTTCAGAGACTTCGCCGACTTCGGAGTTCCGCCGAAATTCACCTCGAATATAAGTCATGAGCGATATCTGTCTTGACATACTCAACCAGACCGTCGACAGGTTTCGATCGGAAGGAATCGACCGCCCCCGCACCAATGCAGAGCTTCTCCTGGGGGCGGTTCTTAATGCCCGGAAGATCGACCTGTACCTGGATCGCGATCGAATCCTGACTCCGCAAGAGCAGGAGGAATTCGATCGATTCGTCCGGGAGAGGCTCTTCGGCAAGCCGGTGCAGTACGTCATCGGCAGCACGGAGTTCTTCGGCCTGGAGCTGACGGTGAATCCGAGCGTTCTGATTCCCCGTCCCGAGACCGAGACTTTAGTGGAAGTGGTTCTCGACAATCTAAAAGGAATTGCTCGACCCAAGATAATAGACATTGGAACCGGCTCCGGGGCAATAGCCATAGCTCTGGCAAAGAATCTAACAGATTCTATTGTCTATGCGACGGACGTCTCCGAAGAAGCTCTGGAAACGGCACAGGACAACGCTCGAAGGCACGGAGTGCGGGAGCAGATTGAGTTTCTGCGCGGTGATCTCTTCGAGCCGCTGAAGGGCAGGAGGCTGGAGAGAATCATCGATTGTATCGTTTCCAATCCTCCCTATGTGAGCGCGGAAGAGTTCGATTCGCTTCCCAAAGAAATCAGGGATTTCGAGCCGATCGTGGCGCTGAAGACCGACGAAGAAGGGACATACTTCCACAGGAAGATAGTCGAGAATTCGCTTGATTTGCTCGCACCCAACGGTATATTGGCTTTGGAGGTAGGATTAGGTCAGGCAGAAAAGGTGGCCGATCTGATCCGGACTCAAGGAGGTTTCGAAGGAATAGAAACCAAGAAAGACCTGGGGGGCATAGAGAGAATAGTCACCGCTCGCAGACGCTAAATCCTAAAGACCGGGGGTGCAAATGCGAGAAAGATTGGCTGCGTTTTCCTTTATTCTTTCCCTTTCTCTCATTCTCCTTTTTTGTTCGCTCGCTTTCGCCACCAGAAGCAGGCTTATGGGCATGGGCGATTTATCCATCGTGATCGAGGACGAATCCAACATGATCAACCTGTGGGACTTCGGCCGCAACCCGGCTGCTTTCTTGGAAGATGAAGCAAAATCGACAGTTGAAGAAAGCTTCATCTGGAAGCCCTATTGGATTGATGATCTACCTTTTCATCACGGATTCCCTCACCTTTATCCCGTCTCCAGGTTCAAGGCGGACGGACACTCTGTTGATAATTCAGCGTCGGTCGGTATTCGCAAACAAGCTAAATTCGCTGTGAGTGTGATGAGCAACTACCTCCTGAAGCATACAAGTTCGACGCACAACGAAAGTGAGATTTCAAGCCCGACTATTCTGGCGGTCCTCGGTGTTGCGCTTGACTCACTGACTTCCGCCGGAGTGAGTTTCGTTCATGTGAAACGCAAATCCGAGGCTGTCGACTGGAGATACTGGCAAGACATAGAGACAACAGAATTCGCTCGAGTCCAGGTTGGGTTGGTGCGAGAACTCAACCCTTTTGCGGTTCTTGGCATAAGACTCGGCTACGATTCCTTCGACGTCGACGGTGATTCGGAACTGTCCAACTACTATGCCATGTGGCTGTCCGGCCAAACGGTGCTGAAGATCAAAGATAGGTTGAAGTTGGGAGTGGATGCCACGATCAGAGCCGAGCGTCAAGACATCAAAGGACTGCCTCCCATCGAGGCATGGTCCGACAAAAAAGACTATTGCTCGTCTTCCTTGAGGTTTCGGGGGATATACCAGCTCTCATCAAGAATCCGAGCAGGGTTGTTCTTTTCCAATAACGAGCTATTTGCCGGGTTCGATGAACCCCTATTCCCCTACCGCTCGCCATACTTCTCCTTCACGCCTCAAGAGCTTGTAGTTGGTCACTGGGGAATGGGGTGCTCCTACAGCTTCAGCAGCAGGATGTTGGCGGCTGTAGAATACCACCTCAGACATTCCTCCATCCCCGCAGAGGAAGAAAACGCGAACGGTGTGGCAGGCGAGTCTCTGAAGTTAGGCACGGAAGCACGTTTGTCCAGGGTGATTTCGCTCAGAGGAGGCTATGATAGAACGGAGACGAATGACAATCCCAACTATGATTACGACAGGAACTCATGGCAGAACACGGTATCCTTGGGATTTGGATTCGAGTCCGATGCGTGGGATTTGCTCTTTGATCTTACATATCAGCACGCTTTCATGAAGTTCAAGAATTGGTATGGCTACTGGGATGTGAAGTCAAGAACCGATGTCCTTTCATTCTCGCTGAAGAAGATGTTCTAGTGTCAGCAGGGAACAACTGCCCTTTTTGCTCCACCTTGCCGAATGTGCTTGGAGGAGAGAGGATAGCCCTTGCAAGAAGAGGAGAATTAGATATGCGAAGAGAACACTTGGCAGTTTTGCCGCTTTTCACTCTTTTCCTGCTTCTCAGCATTGGTTTGCCTGCTTATGCTACCAAAAGCAGACTTTCGGGCATGGGTGATTTGTCCGTCGTGATCGAGGACGAATCCAACATGATCAACCTGTGGGATTTCGCGGGCAATCCGGCGGGATTCCTGGCGGACGAGAAGGGCACGGTCGTGAGGGGGGATCTGTTGTGGGGCAGTTATGATGTCAAGGATATACCCTATTTTTACTATCCTCAGGGTTACATTAAGTATAAGGCAGACGGGAGCGAATTGGAAGGCTTGATCTCCGTGGCCATCCGCGAAGAAGGAGATTATGCGGTGGGTGTAGGGGGCAGCTACCTGCACAGGGATCTGGATTCCAAATACGCAGATAACGAGCTCAAGTCTCCGAGTGGACTTTTGGTCTTTTCTAAGACCTGGGGATCGGCCGTGACCTGCGGTGGAGACATCGCTTATTCGGAGGAAAAATACGATTACAGGTACGGAACGTCAGATGCGGGCGACAAAAATCAGTTCAAGGACTTCAGTGTGGACCTGGGCGCGTTGACGGACCTGGGATCCGGCGTCACCTTGGGTGCTCTTCTGGGATATAATTCGTTCAAGCCGGACGAAGGTTCTTACCCGACAAAAAGCTATTCCTGGAGGTTTGCGGGCCAGAGCGTGCTTGAGGTTGCAGACAAACTCGAATTGGGAGTGGAGACAGCCTATACTCTAACCAGGGGTGATTTCCTACAAGTGTACTTTGACTACGCACTTAATGATTATTGGGAGAAAAAGGAGAACTACTACTTCTCCTCCGTGAGAGTTCGAGGG
>CAYMNI010000157.1:0-6169 GCA_964391755.1 uncultured Ignavibacteria bacterium | reverse complement strand
TCAATTTGGAATCGTAGACGGTCAGGGCCTGAACGTAGTAGTTCAATCCCGATCCGAGGGGCGACCAGGAAGAGCCGTCCCAGGAGGCAATGTTACTTGCTGGAACTCCGCCAGCGCCGGTAAACATACCTCCGACTATCAATTTGGAGTCATAGATCGCCAGGGAATAGACCACGGGATAAGGTGATCCCGACACTCCCGATCCCAGGGCCGACCAGGAGGAGCCATCCCAGGAAGCAACACAATTGGCCGTGACGTCATCCGCTGTGGTGAAATAGCCTCCGGCAATCAGTTTGGAGTCATATACGGTCAGGGCTTCAACATAAAGATCTATTCCCGATGCCAGGGCCGACCAGGAATCGCCGTCCCAGGAGGCGATCCTCTTGGCCGGAACCCCACCGGCCTTGCCAAACCATCCTGCGGCGATCAATTTAGAATTGTAGACGATCACAGCATAGACGTCGGCATAGTCTATAGCCCACATTCCAGACCCCAGGGACGACCAGGCGGAGCCGTTCCAGGAGGCAATATGATTGACTATGGTTCCGCCGGCGGTGGTGAACCATCCTCCGGCGATCAGTTTGGAGTCATAGACTGTCACAGCATCTACCCAATCATTCATTCCCGATCCCAGGGCCGACCAGGAAGAGCCGTTCCAGGAGGCAACACAATTGACTGTGACTCCGCCCGCGATGTTGAAATCACCTCCGGCGATCAGTTTGGAGTCATAGATGGTCAGGGCTCGAACGTTGTAATCCATCCCCGATCCCAGGGCCGACCAGTCACTTCCGTCCCAAGAGGCTATTTTGTTGGCCGGAATTTTGCCCGCCGAGGTAAATGCACCTCCGGCGATCAGCTGGGAATCATAGACGGCCAGCGAATAGACGTCGGCATAAGGTTCCCCCGACATCCCCGAGCCCAAGGCCGACCAGGAATATCCGTCCCAGGAAGCAATACTATTAACCGTGTCGCCGCCCGCGGTGGTAAACCATCCCCCGGCGATCAACTTGGAATCATAGACAGTCAGGGCGCGAACCGTATTATTCATTCCCGTCCCCAGGGTCGACCAGGATGAACCATCCCAGGAAGCTATGTAATTGGCCGCATCTCCGCCCGCTGTGGTGAACCAGCCTCCGGCTATCAATTGAGAGTCGTACACGGTCAGGGCGTCAACCTGATCATTGGTTCCCGAGCCCAAAGCTGACCAGGAAGAGCCGTCCCAGCAGGCAATATTGTCGGCCCGGACGTCGCCGACGACCCTGAAGCATCCACCGATGACCAGAAGTCCGTTAAAGGTTGTCATAACATTGACATTTCCATCAACGCCGCGAATCGAGGGTGAAACCGTGTTGTCCCAATAGATATCATCCGGGTGATCCTTTGCCGCTGGAACCTGTTGCAAGCGTGCCGCTGGTTCGCCGGTTGCCGGGTCAAGCCGAATATGGTATCCATCCCAGTGCAACGGACCCTGGTAACCCGACTTGCGGATCTTTTCCAGATCGAAGCGCTGGTCCGGCGTTAGGAAATCGCCAACGCTCCTGCCCCTTTGTTCAGCTACAGATAGCGTGTTTCCGTCATTAATGGAGGACTTGCCGTTCAACAGCTCAGCAGATACAGCTGTCGTAAGAACCAGGGTAAATGCTACCGCATAAAGGAGAGCAGAGTTTTTCATAAGTCCACAAAGGAGTAATCTCCGGCCTGCTGGAGAAAGAGAAAGACCGGCTACGCTGCGGATGCCGGATGAACTTGCTTGGTTGGTCCGCAAATATAATAACATAAATCTGCTATTTTGTCAAGTGAAAATAGGATTTCGATGAGTTGCAGCTTCTTCCTGTGCTTAGGATTTTGGATAAGTGACCAGGAGCCGCTACGGTTAAGTGGAAGGAGAGATAAGACGGGGCATATCCATGAAAAAGCCCCGCCATTCGTGACGGAGCTGGGATTATCCTAAAGCCCGCAAGGAGGCGGACCGTTTTTGAAAAGATAATTCAACGTGTAGATGGCGTCGTTGACGTTCACCATCCCGTCGCAGTTGACGTCGCCGTTCAGCGCCAGCGAGAGCATGGGACTGAATATCCTTTGGGAGGGTGGAGTGCCGTCGGCGCAATAGGCACTGATCAAAGAGAACTGGTGAGACGGCGGTATCTCCGTAACCCTCATGGCCAGCGGATCGCCCGCGACTACCTGATCGAAATACAAAGTGGCCACCAATCCCGTGGTGCCATCCGCTAAAGGCGTGTCCGTTGGGTTGTCCCCGTAAGGGTACAAAAGCAGGGTCTTCTCTTCATTGTCAATCTTATACACTCCGGACCAGTCCATTGGGACTATGGTCCCGTCGAAACTGACCTCGGCCAAATCCACTTCCACCTCATCTCCCTGGTTAGCGAAGCTCAGAGGGATTACCATGCCCGTCAGATCCGGTCCATCGTTGGTGATTATTTTGATGAGAGTGGTATCGCGCGTGCTGCCCTCGGCGATCGAAATCAGGTCGGAAGAGAATCGGATCTGACTCCCCACCCTTACCGAAACTCCGGTGTAGGGCATAAAATCACAACTACCGTAAAAATGGCCTATCAACTGGAGCATGTCCCCCATACTAATGCCGGGTGAACCATCCACGTCCGCATCGATCGGTGTGGGCGGTGCATCGCCATTTTTGAAGAGGTAATTCAATAGGTAAATGATGTCACCCGGACCAACGCTTCCATCCCCATCGACGTCACCTGGAATAGCCACTGCCGGCGGGGCAAGTAAACCGACCAGAACTCCGCAGGCAACCAGAAAGATCACAGTCTTCTTCATTTGTACTCTCCTTTTGAGAAGATTGCCGATTTACATTGGACATTGGACGACCCCGTCACAAGTGACAACCTTGCATAAACCCTCCTTTGTTAGAGTGGACAGTACTTCCCGTATGATTGCCAAAGAGAATCGTCAAGCTGTCACATCCGTGTGGAAGAGTCAATTTAGGGTATAAGATCAGACCCACCGGACGGACGTCAGGCGTAACCTGATGATAAACAAACATCCCATAATTCTTTTATATTGTAAGGGAAATCTGCCTCTCTGTCAAGAAAAAAGAGGATTGGAAACGGATGCTTCCGCATATGGCAGCACCCTCCCCGCGCAACCGGGGGGATAAGATTGCCGGGGCAGAGGCAGTTACTGCGGAAACACTACCGTTCCGTCGACTATGGTGAGTACGACTACACCCCGGAGTCTCCTGCCTCCGAAGGGGGAGTTCTTGGATTTGCTGTGAAACTTGGAGGGATCGACGGTCCAGGAAGCTTTGGGATCTAAGATGGTGATGTCGGCAGGAGCATTAACCCTCAGACTCCCTGCCTCCAATTGCAGAATCTTCGCAGGATTCATCGTCAGCTTGGCTATGGCCTGAGGCCAAGAGAGAACCTTCTTGTCGATCAACTCCGTGACGATCAAACCTAAAGCCGTCTCCAACCCCACCAGACCGAATGGTGCGAAATCGAACTCCACCTCCTTTTCCTCTATCGAGTGAGGCGCGTGATCGGTGGCGATACAGTCGATGGTCCCATCCTTGAGACCCATTTTAACAGCGTCGACGTCTTTTTGGGTTCTCAACGGCGGATTGACTTTGGCATTGGTGTCGAAGGTTCTGATTATCTCATGGGTCAAGGTGAAATGATGGGGCGTGGCCTCGCAGGTGACTCGGACGCCCCTCTTTTTGGCTTGTCGGATCAGCTCCACCGATCCTTCGGTGGAAACATGCGCGACGTGAAGTTTCGCTCCGGTGTACTCTGCCAGTTTGACGTCACGAGCGATCATGGCCTCCTCGGCTACGGAAGGAATTCCGCACATGCCTAGTTCGGTGGAGATAAAACCCTCGTGCATGACTCCATCTGCCGACAGGTTCAAATCCTCGCAGTGCGAGATCACCGGCAGGTTGAACATCTTACTGTATTCTAAGGCGTTTCTCATCACCTGGCTGTTGCCCACCGGCAGACCGTCGTCGGATATGGCCACCACGCCGGCCTGCACCAGATCATGCATTTCCGTCAGTTCCTCGCCCTTCTGTTCCTTGGTAGCGCATCCTATGCAGTATATCTTGCATTTGGCTTCTTTGGCCTTCTGGTAGACGAACTTGACCGTTTCCTGATTGTCGATGGGCGGTTGGGTGTTGGGCATGCAACAGATGGAGGTGAAACCTCCGGCCACTGCGGCGCAGGAACCGGTGTAGATGGTCTCTTCGTCCTCTCTTCCCGGCTCTCTTAAGTGCGTATGCATGTCTATCAAGCCGGGCACGACTATCTTGCCTTTCGCGTCGATGGTCTCCTTGGCTCGTAGTTTGCCCCCGCCCTTCTGAATTGCTTTTATCACCCCATTCCCGACATAAACATTCGCGATGCTATCGGTTTTGGTCTCCGGGTCGACTACCCTTCCTCCAACGATGGCCAGATCGAAAACCGAGCACGATTTCTTGTTTTGCGACTTATTCAACTTTTCCCTTCCCTCCGCTTAGAAGATATAACACCGCCATTCTCACCGCCACGCCGTTGGTCACCTGATCCAAGATCACCGAATGAGGCCCGTCCGCCACCTCCGGCGTGATCTCCACCCCCCGGTTTATGGGTCCGGGATGCATGATGGTGAAATCCTGGTTCAACCTATCCAGTTTTTCTCTGGTGATTCCGAACCTGTTGCTGTATTCCCTTAAAGAGGGCAGAAGCCCCCGCCTTTGTCTCTCCAGTTGAATCCTGAGCACCATCACCACGTCCGCACCCTCCAAAGCCTGATTAAGGTCGGAGTATACTTTCACCCCCATCTTCTCGATTTCCACGGGCAGCAGGGTGGTGGGACCGCACAAGGAAACTGAAGCTCCCATGGTGGTGAGTCCCCATATATTCGATCTGGCAACCCGGCTGTACTTTATGTCGCCGACGATGACCACCTTCAGGCCCTTGATCTTTCCGTACTTTTCGCGAATGGTGAGCATGTCCAAAAGGGCCTGAGTGGGATGTTCATGTGCACCGTCTCCGGCGTTGATTATGGCAGAATTCAGGCACTGGGTCAAGAAATAGGGAACGCCGGAGGCCTGATGCCTTACCACCACCATGTCGGTCTTCATAGCCTCGATGTTCCGAACGGTATCCTTAAGGGTCTCGCCCTTCTTGGTGCTGGACAGGGAGGCAGAAAAGTTGACCACCTCCGCAGAAAGCCTTTTTTCCGCCAGCTCGAAGGAAATGCGGGTGCGGGTGGAAGGTTCATAGAACAGATTCACCACAGCGATGCCCCTTAAGGTGGGAACCATCCTTATGGGCCGGGAGAGGATCTCCTTGAATCTCTCCGCGGTGTTGAGAATAAGAGTTATCTCCCCTCTGGTCATCCCCTGCAATCCCAGAAGGTGCCTGCTTTTCAACTTCATCTATCCTCCACCGGTTTCACTTCATGCTATTGACAAACCCGAACTCACGATCTACCACGGGTTTAGTCTGCATACTGCCTACTGTCTTACCACCGACACACTGTCCTCTCCGTCTACCTCTTTGATCTTAACCTTCACCCTGTCGTCTGTGGCGGTGGGTATGTTCTTGCCCACGTAATCCGCCCTTATGGGAAGCTCTCTGTGTCCCCGGTCCACCAACACCGCCAGCTGTATGTGCTTGGGCCGGCCGAAATCGATGATCTGATCCAGAGCCGCCCTCACCGTTCTGCCGGTGTACAGCACGTCGTCTACCAGAATTATTACCCTTTCCTTAACGTCAAACATGACCTCGGTCTTTTGAACCACCGGCTGCTCCAATTTGGTCTTCATGTCATCTCGATACAGGGTTATGTCCATCAAACCCACCGGGATTTCGACCCCCTCGATCTTCTCGATCAGCTTCGCCACTCTCTCCGCCAGGAAGGCTCCCCGGTTCTGTATTCCGATCACCGCCATGTTCTCCGCACCCCTGTTCTTCTCCACGATCTCATGGGCGATCCTTATTAAGGCTCTCTCGATGGTCTTGGCGTCCATGATCAAGGTGCTCTTGGGTTTCCTGGGCAATTGAACCTCCTTGTAGTCAATCAGCAGGCAGAAAAATACCCTCCCCCTATCATAATGAGGGAAGGTCGATATTTCGAACTGCCACTATTTTCATCTTACCTTTTCTAGTTTCGCTGAACTAGTTTAAAAGGTCTTCGCTTCTCACCC
>CAYMNI010000156.1:0-6204 GCA_964391755.1 uncultured Ignavibacteria bacterium | reverse complement strand
CTCATCCCGAACATCAGGACCGGAAACAGGATGATGGGAATCAGAACGGTCGAGATCAGAGTGCGTCGGTCCCTTAAGGTCTCCAGCATCTCCTTGAAGTAGATTATCTTGACTTTCCTCAGATTCATATGTCGACGATCATCCTTTTTCTTTGACCTTTTGTCTATTCTCCGACTGTCTTCACAAAGATATCATCCAGATCGCTCAGGCCGGTTTTTGATCGCAGTTGCTCCAACGTGCCCACCACGAGTACCTTACCTTTGTGGATGATGGCAATATCGTCGCACAGTTTCTGCGCCTCCCACATAATATGCGTGGAAAAGAGAATACACTTCTCCGCCTGCTTGGATTCCCGTATGAACTCGATTATGCCGCGGGAGGTCACCACGTCCAGACCTATGGTCGGCTCGTCCAAGATCAGGACGTCGGGATCGTTTACGAAGGTTCGCGCTATGGACACTTTCTGTTTCATCCCGGTGGAGAGCTTGTCCACCCGCCTGTTCCTGAATTCATTCATTCCGAATCTGTCGAATATCTCATTCACCCGCGTCTTGAGCTTATCATCGTTCATCCCGTTTAACCTGCCGAAGTAGCTTACCGTTTCCTCCGCGGTCAATCTGTGATACAGCCCGGTGTCGCTGGAGAGGAATCCAATCTTCGACTTGACTTTCTCCGGTTCCGTGGTGATGTCAAAGCCCGCCACCTTAGCGGTTCCGGAAGTCGGTTTTAAGGATGTGGACAAAAGCCGCATCAGGGTGGTTTTCCCGGCGCCGTTTAAACCCAGAAGGCCGTATACCCGACCCGGCTTGCACTCGATGTTGACCGAATCGACTGCTCGGATCTCTCCCCTCTTTTTGTCCTGGAAGATCTTGGTCAGATTCGCTGTCGTGATCATCTAATTGCGAGTTCTCTTGTCGGAAGTCCAGATTCCGGGTACACAGATGCCACAAATCGAGCGGAATATATCTTCTTGGGGAAGAAAAGGCAAGAACAAAGTCGGTCGGAGCGTTTAGAGGAACTGCCGTGGATCGCTTACGGAATTTCTTCGTCTTCCGGTCGCCAGGCAGGATCGACTATGCAGAGGAACTTCAGATCTGAAGTTCCTATGTTTTTAATGTATTGGGTGGAGTTTGGAGGAATGTAAACGGCTTGTCCGGATCGGACTTCTGCCGACTCTTCGTCTACCTGCATGATCCCTTGCCCGTCCAGAATATAGTAAACCTCCGACGTTCTCAACTTGTGCGGCAACGAGCTTTGGCCGGGTTTAACCACTGCATGAGCCAAACTGTAGCGAATTTCAAGGTTTACCCTAGCTGGATGGAGCAACTCGCGCAGAATGGTTTCGTCGCCGGCCACTATCTCGTCGCAACAGTGCAGATCTTTTATGAACATGGTACGATGGAGGAGAATACTGAACAGAACTCACGGTGATAAGGAAATGTTGCAGGTCCACGACACCCGACAGCAGTTGAAGGTCTGGATTCCAGCATAGATGGGGTATTGGTTTGTGTCGGGAAATCGTCTTCCCGACGCTTGGACGATAAGGTCTGTGCCATTCTCGATATGGAGATCACAAAATTCCGATGCAACGACAATCATAGCAGCTGACGGTACGGGGCTCAGCACAGATGGAGCCGGCGAAAGCCTTTTTCACTTCACCAGCTTTGTCCTTCGTCGAGCAGCTCCTCCCATTCGGGATAAGAGATCTCCCCTTTCTTGTCGGAATGAACCAGCCTGTATAGTCCGTATCCGTCCTCATCCACGAAGATGAAATACACCCCTCCTTCCAGCTTATGGTAGTTCCATCGCTCCCAGGGTTTGTTACCCTGAACGGAAGGATGTCTCTCTATGTCGCTCGGCTCGCCGTAAGTAATGTAAACCCGGCCCATATCCGTGTTCCATCCGTCTTTGTCTTCCTGACTGCGGGAGTAATTGAGGTTGGCCGCGTTTATCCTGCGGTAATGCTCGATCTTGAATTCGTTTTCCGGAGTTGCGGGATTCGGATCCCTCTTTCGCCAGAACTCCTCTATGAAAGTTTTCTTGCCCACGAAGTTCAGATCGTTGAACATCTTCAACTCTGCAGAGGTGGCGATATAGTTCACGTCCTGCTTGAATTCTTTGATCTCGTCCGCGAGAAGCTCCTCTTCCGTCGGTTCTCTCAATACTATGAAACTCTTGGCGGAATTGGTCTTCTTTCCGGTCTGTTTGTCCTTGGCCTCCACCGACAGGACATACTTGCCGCCGGATAAGGTGGAGATGTTTATTCCGCTGATCACCACGGCCGAAGTTCCGGGCTTCTTATGGGCTTGCTTTCCGAAGTCCTTGACTTTCTTCCCGGTCGTGTTCAAAACGCTGAAGCTCAGTTCGTACTCGGGATGCCCAACGGTTGGGTCGGCCAGGTTGTACAGCTCTGCATAGAAATACAACATTCCGCCCTCGTGGGTGAAAACCCCCGAGGGATTGGGAAGAACCCTTTGACCGGCTTTACAGAAACGACCGTCGGTGGTGTCTGCCACTATGTTGAAAGCCAATTGTATGTCGCTTAGCCGAAGTCCTGAATCCGTGTACTGTTTCACCTCCGCGTCGACGGATGATTCTCCCTCGGCCAGCGAATTTACGTCGGTGGCCTTCAGATCGATCCGGTAGATCCCGGGCGGTATCTCGGCCGTGATGCGGTCGAGGATCATATAGTCCACGGTCTTCGCCTCTTGAGCGTCATTGACTTTGGACAAGGTGTTCCATAACCTAGTTTCCACCTCATTCCCTTCCACATCGACGATGGCTAACTGCATCAGAACCGTGGCCAACAATCCCTCCTCCTGGGGCAAGAACTCCAGCTCCTTTCGATTGAACGAGTAGTATATCTCCAGGTAGCTGCTTGCAGAATCCTCAAAATCCTGGAAAGAAGCGTAGTCCACGGCTATTCTGAACCTGCGCGGTTCCGCCGATTGAGAGATGGCGGACGAAGTCCAGAAAAGACACAGAAAAGAAAACATCATCCCCGGGATAATCCGATTCGTTTTCATCTTCTCATCCCTCTTCTTTTGAACGGATTGAATCCATTAGACCGGTCCTCTCGGACGGAAAGGTGCCTGGCCGCCCCTCCTGCAGGGTCAGTACATATCCCTGTAGTACTGGTACTTGCCGTCGTAAGGTGGCTGAAGCTCGTACTCTCCGTCTCCCCGGTCGATGAACAAAAACTTCAGATTTCTCTGGTAGTAATACCAAATCTGATATGCCGGCGCGTCCCGGTCAAACGGATGCTTGTCTGCCTCATCGGGATGACCATAGATCATATAGATCATCCCCATATCGGTTTCCCACCCCTCCTTGGTAGGAAGGGCAAAATTCTGGTTAGCGTATGCCAGTCTTCTGTGATACTCATCCTTAAGTTCGTTCTCCGGCGTGCCCGGAGTGGGATCTTTGGACTTCCAGAACTCCAGCCACCTTTGCAGCCGCTCCTCCTCCGGAGCCTCTTTCAACTCCTTCATCTCATCGGAAGAGGCCACGTATCTCAGCTTCTCGATGGCCTCGAGATAGTCGGTTTGCAGTTGGTTGACGAAAGACCACGCTAGGTTAAAGTTCCCCTCGGTCTTGGCCCTCTCGTGATCTCTCTCCAGAAGGGCTACTTTCAGGGAGTAGTAGCCGGATGGGAAATCCTCCAGGGAGATGCTGTCAAACGCCGAATATACATCCGCTCCCAGCATCACCGTGGTGGTCTCCTGGTGGCTGAAGGCCTGGTTCATGTGACGGATCTCGTACTTCAAAAGGTAAGCTTTGGGTGTGGGCGGTCCGCCATACACCTCGTAATAGAAAATCAACACCGGCTGGTCATCTCCGTAGCTCCTGGACACGTTGGGGATGACCATCTTCCCTTTTCTGTTGAAGCGGGATTCCGTGGTGCTGTCGGAAAGCTGATGAATCAACTCGATATCGGAGAAGACGATCTTGTCCTGGATTCGAGAGGGGATATTGACGTCCTTCTCCAGCTCATAGGCCGTGCCCGAGTTATGGTCGATCAGCTTGATCCTCAATTTATACCTGCCCGAATACAGAGAAAGCACAAGCTGGTTCGTCAAAAAATCGAAGGGCGATCGGGTTTCCTGGTAGGTGTCTACGACGTAATCCTCTTCGGTTGAAGTGCCGGATACCTGCTTGTTGATCTTGTTGGACACCACCACCTGAATCTCGTAGGAGGCCCTGAACCTTTCCCCCTCTTTGACGAAGGTGAGGGCGTGGGTAAGGATCTTATAGTACAGCTCGAATTTAAACTCCTCTCCTACCTCCTCCCGAAAAGCGGAATAGTCCACGAAGAAAATCTGCTCTCCCTCCCCCACATAGCCGAAGTCGGTCTGTCCTGAAGCTGATAAGGGAACGGCGGCGAGGAAAACGCAGAGAAGAAACAGAAAAATGAAAAACCTCATGCTTTCTCCCTTCAGGGCGGCTTTAGAGGTCACCGGTTGCTTCAATCTTGATACGCCTCTGCCCCCTTCAAGGATAGTCCTTTCGGATTGGTTTTGCAACAAAAAACTGGGAAATAAGGCTCGATTCCGAAAGTTGCCCCGACATCGGAAGAAAGCCGGAGACATGGGTGCTCTTACTCATAACGGAGAGAGACGATGGGATCCAGTTTGGCGGCGCGATAGGCGGGATATATGCCGAAGATCAGACCCACGGAAACTGAAAAGGAGAAGCCCAACACGATCCACGGCAGGGACACTCCGGCGGCCAGGGGCGTGACCGCCCCCACAAACTCCCCTATGCCCAGGCCGATGATTATTCCCAGAATTCCCCCGCTGCCGCTTAGGGTCATGGCCTCAATCAAGAATTGCCACAAGATGTCTTTCTTCCTTGCCCCGATGGCCTTACGAATGCCGATCTCTCTGGTTCTCTCCGTCACCGAAACCAGCATTATGTTCATCACCCCCACTCCACCCACCAACAGACCGATGGATGAGATTATGACCATCACCATGTAGATGGCTTTGGTGATGTTTCGGTACATATCCAGCAGATCATCCTGGGTGGCCAAGGCGAAGTTGTTGGGCTTGTCTGCCGACAGCCCCCTTCGAATCCGCATGACCTGGGTGATCTCTTCCATAGCCTGTTCCATGACCTCCCGGCTTTTCGGCTTGGCCACCAGCAGAAGCTCCTTCTCTTCCGGATACAGTTTCTTATAGGTGGGATGGGGCAGAAGGACGAAGTTGTTCTGACTCTCTCCCAGGATGGAGGGCCTTTTCTCCATGACCCCTATGACCCTGAATCTCTTGGGGGCAAAGTTCCGTCCGGCAAGGCTGATTTCTTTGCCGATGGGGTCCAGATGGGGGAAGAGCGATTCGGCCACATCCTTTCCCAGCACCACCACCATGGCCCGGTAGTTCACGTCGCTCTCGGTGAAAAATCTCCCCTCTTCCGCGTAGTTGTTGTTGACCACCTCGTAAGAGGGCATAACTCCGATCAACTCGAACTGGCTGACCTTATTGTCCTTATACTTCACCGTTTTGGAGCCGGGACCCCAGTTCTGCGGAGAAACCGCCTCTATCGAGGGACAGAGCTCCTGCACCGCCATGGCGTCTTCAAAAGTTATGGGAGGCCGGTTTCGCTCCTCCTCGGAGGGACCTCCGAATTGGATCCCGATCTCGGTCTTGGTTACGTAAATGGCGTCGGAACCCAAAGACTCGATCTGTTGAGCCATGCTTTTGTTCAAGCCGGTTATTATGGAGACCATGGCTATCACTGTGCAGACACCGATCAAAACCCCCAGAACGGTCAGGAAAGCCCGCATCTTGTGGGCTTTGATGGCCGCCAGGGCCATGGATATCGCCTCTCGTACTTCGAAAATGTTTATCATGAGTCGATTTACCTCTTAAGGTCGGCCGGCAAGAGTCGGCGCTCTATTCGTAGCGCAGAGCCTCTATGGGATGCATACGAGCCGCTTTCATGGCCGGAAATATCCCGAAGAATATCCCCACCGAGGAAGACACCAAAAGCGCCACGACCACCGACCATACCTCCACCGATGCCGGAAGCGGGCTGAGCTTGTTGATCAGCCAGGCGATGAACGCGCCCATGATTATGCCGGCCACTCCCCCCACAGAGGCTAAGGTCACCGCCTCCACCAGAAATTGCCATAGGATGTTTCTTCTTCTGGCTCCCAGGGCTTTCCGAATGCCTATCTCTCTGGTTCTCTCCGTCACCGAAACC
>CAYMNI010000155.1:4809-6216 GCA_964391755.1 uncultured Ignavibacteria bacterium | reverse complement strand
GTAATTTCACCGATACCAAAAAGATGGTATTATTACGCTAAGTCAATTCTATAATAAAACAGTTGCGAACAAGAAAGGAGAAAAGATGCATTCGAAAAGATCACTCAAATGGATTCCGGCCTTGGTGCTGACTCCGATGACGATAATCTTTGCTACAACCGCCTCTGCGGATAACAGGGTCGACATCAACGTATCCAGTGCATGTCTGATGAGCCCGGGAAATGACTCCCTCTCAAGCAGAGTATTGCTGAAGTTTGATCTTCCCTCCAAACTCGACGATAAGCGTATCGACTACGCCGAAGTCATTTTCAAGGCAGAGGTAGATACTTTGAGTCGGTATTCGGTCATGTTTGCAGGATACCCGGTAACCAGAGACTGGACTGGCGCTGCGCCCTCCTGGTCAAATTCCTGGACAAACGAGGGCGGCGATTATAACGACTCTCTGTACGAAACCGGATTAATCAAGGCCGGAGGCGACGGAACGGTCAGATTCGACATAACCCGTCTGGTGACAGCCTGGCAGCAAGGATCGCTGGCAAACCATGGTCTGATAATCATCCCGTCAGAGGAAGACAGAAGAATCACCAGGCTCAACCAGCCAGATGCTTTTCCTCAAGGAGTCTTTGCGAAAGTAACCATTTATTTCAGCTACACGCATCCGTAGTATGGCTGCGAAGATTAAGAACCTTCGTTTTATGTGCCCGTCAGTTCTTAAGTTGGCGGGCATTCTTATTCTGACCCAGCTTTTGCCTGTAGTTACGGGGATCCATTGACGGAAAAGCCGCGGGGCGAATTGAAAATGAGGTAACTGAAAAATGCTTTAATCGTAATCGTCGATCGTGGCTCCGCTTCTTTCGTACTTGCGAACGATTTCGTCGTTATCCAGCAAAACGCTTCCATTTACGTCCCGGCGGACGTCGGCTATTCCAGGATGTTCCGCTTCTAAGTCCCTCAGAATCCGGTCCTGCTTCTTGACGGTTTTCACCAGAGCCTTGTTTTCTCTCTGCACCCGGTGGAAGTCCAGGGCTTGTTTTATGGACATCTTCAATTCCTCGTTATTCCAGGGCTTGAGTAGGAACCGGTAGACCTCTCCCCTATTGATAGCCTCCAGCACCGATTTCAAGTCTGCATGTCCGGTGAGCATGATACGCAAGGTGTCCGGACTCTTCTCTTTGGCCATAGCCAGGAATTCGATCCCGTTCATGTTGGGCATCTTCAAATCGGAGATGATCAGGTCCACCTCCTCCTGGTCCAGGACGGCAAGACCCTCCTCGCCGCTATCGGCGGTGAATATCCGGTAGTTCTCTTTACGGAACAGACGCTTCAGCGCATTCAGGATATTCTCTTCATCGTCCACTATCAGGATTCTCGCCTGCATCATATACCCCCTTTATTTTCCAAGTCAAC
>CAYMNI010000155.1:2095-4709 GCA_964391755.1 uncultured Ignavibacteria bacterium | reverse complement strand
ATGATGCCGTAGACCACGCTCAAGCCCAGACCCGTGCCTTTGCCCACCTCTTTGGTGGTGAAGAACGGATCGAATATGTGCTCCAAGTTCTCCTTTTCGATCCCCGCCCCGGTATCGCTTATCTCCACCACCACGTTTTTGCCCGTCTGGAAGGTCTTTATGGTTATCTCCCCCTTCTCTTCTATCGCCTGGGCTGCGTTGACCAAAAGGTTCATGAAAACCTGATTGAGCTGTTGAGGAAAACACTCCACCTGCGGTATCGGGCCGTATTTCTTGGTCACCGTGGCTTTGTACTTCAACTCGTTCCACACGATATTCAGCGTGCTCTCGATTCCCTTGTTGATGTCGGCCGGCTCCAGCTTGCCTTTGTCCCGATGAGCGAAGTCCTTTAGATTCTGGACGATGGTTTTCACCCTCTGCGTTCCCTCCTGGGATTCGGAGATGATCTTGTCCAAATCATCCAAGATGGAGTTCAAGCCCATTCGTTCTTTCAGATCATCGATCTCCCTGGTCAATTCGGTGTAAGGCTTCTGGCGGGAGATCTTCTTCTCCAGCCCGGCATACTTCTCCAGCAGACTCCTTATGTCCTGGACGTACTCGGCCAAAGTGCCCAGATTGCTGTAAACGAAGCCGATGGGATTGTTCAATTCATGTGCTACTCCTGCGGATAGCTGGCCCAGCGAGGCCAGCTTCTCGGACTGGAGAAGCTGGTCCTGCATCTGATTCAATTTATCGTACGCCTCCTTCAATCTTCCCTTCTCCTCCTCCAGCTCGAACGTCCGCCTCTCCAGCTCCAGATTCTTCTCCTGTAATTCCCGCTTGGCTCTATTCAAACTCCGGTTTATGGCGGTCTCGTTCTCGTGCAGGATCCGCAGGGTCTCTGCCTTCTCCTTTTCTATCTTTATCATCTCCTCCTGATACCGTTTGGTCTGGGTTATGTCCCTCTGGAACCAGACTAAGGCGATGAAGTTCCCCTCCTTGTCCAACATCTTGGAGGCCGAGACGGATACGTAGAAGAGTTTTCCATCCTTTCGTCTGTTCAGCAGTTCTCCACTCCACATCCTCCCATTCGAGCCTTGGTTTGAAATCTGTTTCTCTATTCTTTCCCGGTAAAGCTCGGTGGCCAGTAGCTCCAAATCTTTGTCCTCCAGCTCCGAGGCGGTGTAGCCGAACATCCTTTCCGTAGCACGGTTCACATAAATGATCCTTCCATGTTGATCCGTGGCTATCACCGACTCGGAAGCGTGGCTCATGATTCCCTTCAAAAACGATATCATGTCCTGGATTCTTCTGATGTTGGTGACGTCCCTCCATATCTCCACCACCTGGATTCGTCCGTCCTGCTGGGTGCGCTTGGTGGGAGCCATCTGATAGTGTCTGCCGTCTTTGCCCTTGACCTCGATCACGTCACCGGCTGGCGCTTCTGCGTTCTCCCGTAAGGGGCATGCTGGGCAGGGCTGCTCTGAATCGACAAAGGCGGCGTGGCATTTGCAGCCTACCACATCGCCGAATTTCTCGGACAAAAACCGGCTTTGATAACTGATGTTCCAATCGCTGTCGATCACGGCCATGCCCTCTCCCATCCGGGCCAGATTTTCAGCCACTCCATACGGGTCCTCGTTCGAAAGATCCTTTTTCTCCCGGCCGGAGGCATTCTCCTGAGGATGCCCCTCGTCGATTTCGTCTTTGGGACCGGCTCCTACTTGGTGAGTCACTCTGCATCCTCCTGCGAGACTTCTACGTTCGATTCCATCATCTCATCGATAGCACACCAGTCAGCGACCGACCAGATAGTCAGATCAGTCGATCCACCCTGCAATACAACCTCTACAGAGCGTGATCATACTCCAGTCTTAATAAGGCTGCCTTAATGGTCAGCACATTTGCGAAAAACTCTGTGCCACATCAACTATATCAGATGCGGTTTACATCTCTCGGCTTTGGTTGGGGACGTACTGTCAGGATAGTAAAAAGGGGACGACACACTACCATCTAGCCCATCGCCCTAAGAGCAGGCGACAGACCTGATCTTTGTGTCAAAATCTCTTTAATAATATCGACTGCTCCACGGACGAACTTAGATTGATTGAAGAGAAATCAAGCGGGGATTCGGGAGCGGTAAGGAAGACCGGCTCACCACACATTCAGGTACAGGATATACAATCCACCCGTGAAGATCAAGACCCCGCTGACCCTTTTGGCAACGGTCGAGAAGTTGCTCACCCCTTTGGATCGAGCATAGTTTTCGACAAAACCGGTGAATATGCCCGCGAGCACAATCAGGGCGCAGTGTCCTACTGCGTAGACAAAAAGCAGCGACGTGCCGTAAATAATCCTGCCCTTGATGGCAACGAAAGCTAAGATTACGGCCAAAACCGGGGTAGCGCAGGGAGAGGAGACGGCGCCAAACAAAAGGCCGAGCAGAAACGCTCCCACAATCCCTTTGTATTTGGTCTTCAGGGTGACCGGTTGAGGAAGCTTGAAACGAAGTACACCGGCCAGATACAAACCCATGATCATGGCCACGGCTGCGGCCAGATAATACCAGAACTTTCCCACATCGCCAAAAAGCCGGCCCATCAGGGAGGCGATCGCGCCCAGAATGGTGGAGGTC
>CAYMNI010000155.1:0-2085 GCA_964391755.1 uncultured Ignavibacteria bacterium | reverse complement strand
TCACCGAAAGCCCCAGGGCAAACACCAACGAGTAAATAACCGCTTTCTTTCTGTGTCCTTCCGAGTAACCACCCACGAATCCGATCACCAGTGGAATTATGGCCAGCACGCAGGGACTGGAAGCAGACAGAAGCCCGCCCAGGAAGACAAGGAGATAGGCCAAGCCGGGAGAGTTGTTCACCACTTCGGATACATTCGACAGGATCGACTCCATGCTAACGCACTCCCATCTCGGCAAACTTCATTTTTATTGACTGCTTATCCATAAATCCCTCGTGTCGGTACACCTCTCTGCCGTCTACGTCATAGAATATCTGCGTGGGAATCAGCCTTATTTTGTATTGATTTGCAGCTTGCGGCTCATATCTGAGATCGATGACTCTCACGATTGCCCTGTCTTGGTACTCGACCGTCAACTCCTCCAGAATCGGCTTCATCTTCTTGCAGGGGATGCAAGTCCCCTTGCCCAGATCGACCAACATTGGCAACTTAACGGCCTGCCCGGCGCCCAACTCCCTCTGTGCTGCCGAGGCGGTCTCTTCCTGGTTCGAATTCTCTTCAGCCTGCTCGGAGCAGCCCACCATCAGAAAAAGGGTCGCTGCTGCTGTCATCAAGATTCCAGACTTAAGTATTCTTTGCTTGAGTTTCAATTCTCAGCCTCCGGTGGTGTGAGTGACGGTTCGAAGTATTTGGGCAAGATCATCTTTTTCTGAATGTCTCCAGAATGGCGAGTGGCGGGAAGGCAATGGCCTTTGGATTACACTTCAGCGCGCACATGCTGCATCCCACAATGCAGTTGAAGGGATGGACAATGCTCACCCTGTTTGTCTCTTCGTCATTCTCGAATACCCCAAATGAGCAGAACTCCAAACAAACATTGCAGCCGTTGCACAATTCCTCCCGGATGGTCGGATACCAGGGTATCTCTTCTCTGGGAACACCCTGCCAGGTGCCCAAATTTTTCTTCTCGGTTTTGGTCTTCGTCTCGCCCCGACGGCAGTATTTCCTGTATTCATCCAGGAAAGCCCAGGCGTACTCGTCCTCTTTTTTGGCAGGAATGTAGTTGAAGACCTTGAGCTTGGCCAGCAACAGAGTCTTTACAGACTCGTCCGGTTTGCTGCCGGCCTTTTTCAGTTCCTCGAAAACCTCCTCCAGCCCCACAATCCCTATCTGCTTGCCTTCGATGAGAATCAGTTTCGTCTTCATAACGTCAGCCGTATTCGGCGCTCGGTCCCTCTCTTGGAACGCGCACTTCCTGAGATTGTCAGTGAAACGAAATAGCTGAGGAAAACTTCCACAGCCTTAGCTAGAGATTTGCACGACATCAGAAAGCAGTCAGGAAAAACCAGTTTTTGATCACTCCCTCGTTCATGACTGCACTCCCGGTACTTATCTACCAGATGCGTCATGCCTTGGCGGAACAATGCAAGTCCGTGTTTGAACCGCTACTCTTTGCTCTCCTTTTCAATCCATGCCTTCAAAGTCGCCATTGCCGGCAGCTTACCGGAAGAAAGCACTTTTCCGTTTATCACCAGTCCGGGAGTCATCAAAACCCCATAAGAGGAAATCTTATCGAGATCGGAGACTTTCGTCACCTCGGCCTCGACATTCAGCTCTTCGAGCGCTTGACGAACCTGCTGTTCCAAAGTGCTGCATCTGGCACATCCCATTCCCAGAATCTCTATCTTCATCCGAGTACCTCCTAAGCTATCAGATTGCCGAATATCAATCCGGTCACGGTAGCCATGACCGTCACCAAACACACGTAAACTGCGGTCTTCTTGATTCCCATTATCCTTGCGATCACGATCATGTTGGGAAGGCTCAGTGCCGGTCCGGCCAAAAGCAAGGCCAATGCAGGACCTTTGCCCATGCCCAGATCCATCAGGGCACGGATGATGGGTACCTCGGTCAAGGTGGAGAAATACATCAGCGTTCCAAAGACCGAAGCCACAAACGTGGCACCCAGACCATTCCCTCCCAGCCAGTGTTCGACCACTGATTGGGGAAGCAGAGCTTTGATGATTCCTGCCACGAAAACGCCCGCTATCAGGATGGGGAAAATCTTCTTGAACAAATCCCAGG
>CAYMNI010000154.1:0-6249 GCA_964391755.1 uncultured Ignavibacteria bacterium | reverse complement strand
GCACCGAGTTGATCAAAGCCCTGCGGCAGTTCTTGGATGGCCTCGGATTCGTGGAGGTGGAGACCCCCACCCTTCAACCGCTCTATGGTGGAGCCTTTGCCAGGCCCTTCGTGACTCATCATAACGCCCTGGACGTCGACCTATACCTGCGAATTGCGGATGAACTCTACTTGAAAAGACTCATCGTGGGCGGATTCGAAAAAGTTTACGAGGTGTGCAAGGTCTTCCGAAACGAGGGGATGGATCGCAATCACAACCCCGAGTTCACCATGCTGGAGCTTTACCAGGCGTACGCCGACTACAACGACATCATGGAGCTTTACGAGAGCATGTTGAACCATGCGGCATCCAAGGTTTTGGGCTCGAACAGCTTCGAATTCGAAGGCAACCGCATCGATTTGACCCCTCCTTGGAAGAGAATCCCCATGTTGGAGGCCGTCAAGGAACATACCGGCGTGGACTTAAGCGGCAAAAGCGAAGAGGAAATCAGAAAGGCGGCCAAAGGTCTCGAGGTCAAGGAGGATTTGAGCCGTCCCAAGGGCAAGTTGATCGAGGCCATCTTCGAGACACAGGTTCAGCCCAAATTGATTCAGCCAACCTTCATCACCGATTTCCCGGTGGAGATGTCGCCTTTGGCCAAATACCACAGGGAGAAGGAGGGATTGACCGAGAGATTCGAGCTTTTCATCGGCGGGTGTGAGATGGGAAATGCCTTCTCCGAGCTCAACGATCCCTTGGATCAGAGGGAGAGGTTTCATCAGCAGGCGGAGCTGGCAAAGCGGGGGGACGAGGAGGCGCAGATGTTGGATGAGGATTTCATACGGGCTTTGGAATACGGAATGCCTCCCACCGGCGGGCTGGGCTTTGGGGTGGATCGGCTGGTCATGGCGTTCACCGATACGCACTCCATCCGGGAGGTCATCTTCTTCCCCCAGATGAGGCCGGAGGAGTAGCTTTACGCCCATCAGGCCGATATCCAATCCCCAAGCATCCGGGTCGAACCGGAACGGCCCATCATGCCGGAGATCTAACCGGACATATGAATCTGCCTTTGCTATACCGGTACGGAGTTGCCTTTTTATCGCATTCCCTGGGAAAAACCCACTTGGGGTATCCTCCGCTGTTTTATTCCCTGGAGGCCACCAACGTCTGCAATTACCGATGTCGGTATTGCCCTCAGGGAAACGCGCATGACGGAGACTTGAAAAAAGGCCGGATGAAGGTCGATCTGTTCAAAAGGATCATAAAGCAAATATGTAAACTTCGACCCGTCTCCCGGATATATCTCACCGGCACGGGCGAGCCCCTGATGCATCCCCGGTTGGAGGAATTGATTCTGCTTTCCAATCGCTACGGTTTCGTTCCCAGCTTCTCCTCCAACGGCTCCCTGTTCACCGAAGAGAGGGCCAAAAGCTTGATCGACTCGGGAAGATTCCTGCTGACCGTGGATTTCTCTCCGAGCAAAGAGCTTTACCAGGAATACAGATGCGGAGGAAGCTGGGAGACCGTCTATGTCAATCTCAAGAACCTTCTGGCACTGAAGAAAGAATCCGGCACGGGCTATCCCCGGATAGAGATTCGGGACATGTCCACCTTTTGGCTGAAATCTCCGGGGGAAAGGGAAAAATCGCTGGTTGACTTGAAAAAACTGTTCGAAAACCTGCCCGTGGACAGGTTCTCTCAACTGAAGGCTCACGGTTGGATCGGCAACGTCGGCCAGGACATCTCCATAGCAAAGCCCACACAAGATTCGTATAAGCTTTGCACCCATCCCTGGTCCATTATGGTAATCACCTGGAGCGGTGAGGCGGTGGCATGTTGTCGGGACTTCGACTGCGAATACACCATAGGAAAAATGGCCGGCGGGGAGAGCATCATGGGCATCTGGAACGGACGGAAAATTCAGGCTCTCAGAAAAGCCCTGGCAGAAAAGAGGCCGGACGAAATAAGTATATGTCGGGACTGCGACCGCCCCTTTACCGGCGGAAGCGTGGCTTCATCCAAACCGGAGATGATAAAGAAGATCCTATGGGAAAGGATAGCCGGCGGTTGATGACCGGGCGGTAAATTTAAAATTTAAAAAGAAAAATGCAAAATTAAGAAACTGGCAAAAATCCTTGCCTCGAGCATCTTAACCTTGAAAGGAAAACGAAAAACATAATTTTGAATTTTAAATTGCAATTTATAATTTTTCATTTTGATTTTTGAATTTACATTATGTCGTACGAATTTTTCATAGCCAAGCGTTACTTGAGGTCCAAGCGCAAGACCAAGTTCGTCTCGGTCATCACCTTGATCTCCATCGGGGGGATTTTAATCGGGGTGACCGCCCTGGATTTCATCCTCTCCATGATGAACGGATTCGAAAAGGAGGTGCGTTCCCGCATCATCGGCACCACCGCCCACGTCAGCGTGTTTTCCACCTACGAGGAGGGAATCGACAACTACCAAGAGCTGATCTCCGTGGTCAAGCAAACCAAGCACGTGCTGGAGGTGGCCCCATATATTTACTACAAGGCGGCCATCGCCTCCAAAACCGGAAGCGACGGCATCGTGGTACGGGGCATCCAACCGGAAAAGGAGTTGCTGGTCACCGATTTGAGAAGGAACTTAACCGAGGGAGATCTGAATCTGGAGCCGGAGGAGGATGAGCTTCCCGGGATATTACTGGGCGCCACCCTGGCCCAAAGACTGGGCGTTAAGCTGGGCGATTCCATCGTGCTTTTCAGCCTCAAGGAGGGTTCCCTGACCACCGGTTGGAGCCAACCTAAGGCGTCAAAGCTCAAGCTCCAGGGGATATTCGAGACCGGTATGTACGAATACGACGCCTCCTTGGCTTATATCTCCATCTCCACTGCCCAGCAGCTTTTCAACTTAGGCAGCCGGGTGACCGGGCTTCACGTCAAACTGGACAACCTTTACCAAGCAGGCAAAGTGGCCCAGGAGCTGGAAAAGAAGCTGGGCTATCATTACTATGCCTTGGACTGGATGCACATGCACAAGAATCTCTTCTCCTGGATGGCGCTGGAGAAATACGCCATGTTCATCGTGCTGAGCCTGATCGTGGCCGTGGCCGCGTTCAACATCATCAGCACCTTGATCATGGTGGTCATAGAAAAAAGAAAGGACATCGGAATCTTGAAATCCATGGGAAGCACCAATGCCAGCATAATGAAGATTTTCATGTTCGAGGGGTTGGTGGTGGGAACGGTGGGGGTGGTCATGGGAAGCGCTTTGGGTTACATTCTGTGTTGGATTCAGAGAACCTTCAACTTAATTTCGCTCCCCCCGGAGATATATTTCATCAACTCTCTTCCCGTCGACATGCGCCCGCTGGATTTCATACTGGTGGCCGTAGCGGCGACCATTCTCACCTTTTTGGCCACGGTTTATCCCGCCCGCCGGGCGGCCCAACTTTCGCCGGTGGAAGCCATCCGCTACGAATGACGGCGGACATTCCTCGGCTTATACCGACGCCACTGTCCTGCATTTCACTGGATGAGAGGTTAGCAGGAGCGAGGGAATCTGACTGCTGAGGGTCGCCGTAGCGGGCGATGGGAAATGAGTTTGGTCGAATCAGCTAAGTGGCGGGACTCTCTACTGCGGCCTCTTTTTCTGACGTGGCGGCGTCGATGGCGTGATCCTGGGCCGCCATTCCTTTTGCTTCAGACTCCGGTTGGTCCGCCACCGGAAGGAGAATGGTGAAGGTGGTGCCTTCTCCAGGCTGGCTTTCCACGTTTATCTGGCCGTTGTGTCTGGAGATGATGCCGTAGGCCACGCTCAAGCCCAGGCCGTTTCCCTTGTCCTTCTTGGTGGTGAAGAAAGGTTCGAAAGCCCTGCCCTTTATCTCGTCTATCATCCCCAAACCGCTGTCGCTTATCTTGATCTCCACGGCATCCTGACGCATGCCGGTGGTGATCTTTATCTTGCCCCCGTCCGGCATGGCCTCCACGGCATTCTCTATCATGTTGATCAGAACCTCCCGGATCTCGGCGGCACTGCCGCTGGGCTGGGAAAGCTCGCCCAGTTCGGTCTGCACGTCGACCCGAAAGCCCTTGCGCTCCGCCTCGTCTTCCCACTTGGGTCTGGTATTCTCCAGAGCTTCCGACACCATGGCGTTTACGTCGAACCGCTTGAAGTCCTTTTCCGAGTGCGTCTTCAGGCTTCTGGCGAATCTCTGGATGCGATCCACGGTCTCCGTGCCGTCGCTGGCCAGTTGCGCAGTCACCCTCAGGGACTTCCGCAGATTGTGCTTGATCTGTTCCGGAACGTCCATCTCCCCTACGTGTCTTAAAAGCAATTCCGTCCTCCCCAGGATGGCTGCCAAAATGTTGTTGAAGTCGTGCGACATTCCGCTGGCCAAATTTCCCAGAGCTCTCAGCTTCTCCGACTGAATCAGCCGATCCTGGGTGTTTTTCAACTCCTCGATGGTGTTGCTCAGGGTCTCGGTCTGCTTTTTGAGTCTCTCGTAAAGTTCGGCCTTCTCGATGGAGATGGCGGCGTTCTCGGCGAATATGGATACCAGTTTCAGATCGGTCGGCCCGAATTTCCTCTTGCTGTCAAACAGGCTGATGTTCAACACGCCTTTGGCCTTGTTCTTCACCATCAGGGGGACGCACATGCTGGAGGCGATTCTGTTCTTCTTTCGGATGAAGTTGGGGAATTGGCTTTCATCCAAGTCTTCGCCCAAGTGCAAGGGCTTGCCGTGTTGCATCACCCACCCGGCAACGCTCTTTCCCAGCTCCATTTCCGCATTTTTTGCCAGATCGCTCTGGGGCCCCCAGGCGGAAACGCATTTCAGCTTGCCTATCTGTGGATCGTACAGAAAAAGCGAGGATTGATCTCCGCCCAGAGCCCGCAAGGCTTTGCTGGATATGGTATCCAGCACCCCGGAGAGCACCATCTCGGAGTTGACCAGCGTGCTCACCTCGAATACGGCCTCCAGTTCCGCCAAACGCTGCTCCAGCACCTGAGCCGAGACCTTCTGCACCATCAGATCCCGCTCCAGCTTCTTTATGGCGGTCTCTTTGATTACCACGTAGCCGATGAAGAGCAAAGAGAGGGCCACAAAGCCCAAAAGCAGGAAGTTGAACATGTGGGCGTCTATCTGCTCCTCGTAAAGCTGTTCTAAGTCGGAGTAGAAAACCACCAACACGATGAAGGTGGTCAGCACCAGAAATACGGTGAGCATCAGCACCCATATCTGCCAGTCCCGCTTCTGAATCTTTTTCAGCTCTTTTTCGAATTTATCCATTTGGATGCGGCAAAGTTGGTATGTTCGCGTAGAGGGAACGGCTCAGTGAATTGTATCGGCAAGAATCCAGGCCGGCTTGAGAAAAATGACCACAGAAGTGTCTTTAGGGCTTCGGATCGGTCCGCCGGCACCCTCTTCGGCTAAAACTTTCCCGGTTGATATTCAGGGAAAACGGAGAATCGAGGGACTATCTCTTGGTAAGTTGAATGGCCTCAATCAAGAGAGGTATCAGAATAAGCTGGGCGGCAATGCCGGGAAGCCCGGTGACCAGGGAGACCTGGATGAATTCCTTCGGACCATAGGGGAGGGAGAGAAAAAGCCCGAATACAAATAGCCCCAGGGCAAAGGCCAGCCGACCCAAAATCATGGCAAAAAGAAGCGACAGGATGGGCAGCTTGATTATCCGGATGAGTATGCCTATGGAAATTCCGTATATCGGCAATTCCAAGCTCATCAGGGGAACCGCATAGGGGGGCGGCATGCCGGTCAGCAAAAAGCTTAGGGTTGGACAGATCAACCCCACGATCAGACCGCTTGCCGGCCCCACGAATATCCCGGCCAAAAACACCGGAATGTGCATGGGCGAGAATATTCTGCCGGCCAAAGCAAACTGGTGGAAGACCAAGGGCAAAACCACGCCCAGCGTGACGAAAAGGCCGGTTAAGGTTATCTGTCTGTTGGTCAGCTTGATCATCTTACTTCTCCGCTCGAGCCAGGTAGTGATCGGGCCGGTCGACGATTCGCACGTCTCTCAGCCCGGCCTTCTCCATCATGGCCTCCATGTCGGAGTCGGGCGGAAGGACGTCGTGCTGCACTACCCCTCCCACCTCCCGGTGACGTTCCGCCAACTCCTTCCTTCCCAGGGTGTGCATTACATAAAGCCTACCCCCTTTTTTCAAAATCCTGCTCATTTCGCTCAAAGCCTCCCCTTTGCCATCCAGGTGCGCGAAAGTATCCATGCAGGTGATGCAGTCGAATATTCCGCCTCTTAGGGG
>CAYMNI010000153.1:0-6256 GCA_964391755.1 uncultured Ignavibacteria bacterium | reverse complement strand
TGCGGCATCAGCTATCCGGAGCTTTCTCCCCGGATGTTCTCCTTCAACAGCCCCTACGGCGCCTGTCCCACTTGCAGCGGGCTGGGTACCAAGATGGAGATCGATCCGGACCTGGTGGTGCCCGACCCCAACGTCTCCATAGCCCACGGCGCCATCGTCTCCTGGGGAGATCCCATCGGCAACTGGTACTATCACAAACTCAAAAGCTTAGCCGAGCACTACAAATTCAGTCTATACGTTCCCTTTGGGAAACTCGATCCGCAGGTGAAAAAAGCGGTATTGTACGGAACCGGGAGAAAGGAGCTTCGCTTCAAGTGGGAGAATGAAGAGGGCAAAGGGGAGTATCACGGAACTTTCGAGGGGGTGATCCCCAACTTGGAGAGACGCTACCGGCAAACCGAGTCGCAGGCGGTGCGGGAATGGATCGAGAGATTCATGCGCATTCTCCCCTGCCCGGACTGCAACGGAACCAGATTGAAAAAGGAAAGCCTGGCGGTTAAGGTGAAGGGCCTGAACATAGCTGAGATGACCCGGCTGTCGGTCAAGGAATGCAAGAAGCTTTTCGCCGGTCTGAAGCTCTCGGCCAGAGAGCAGCAGATAGCCAAGCAGATACTTAAGGAGGTCAACGACAGGTTGGGTTTCCTGGTAGATGTGGGGCTGGATTACCTGACGCTGGAGCGCTCGGCTGCGTCGCTGTCCGGGGGCGAGGCGCAGAGGATAAGATTGGCCACCCAGATCGGCTCCAGGTTGGTCGGCGTTCTCTACATCCTGGACGAACCTTCGGTGGGACTGCACCAGCGAGACAACAAGAGGCTTCTATCCACGCTTATCGGTCTGAGGAACCTGGGGAACACGGTGCTGGTGGTAGAGCATGACCGGGAGACCATCGAGACCGCCGATCACGTGGTAGATCTGGGACCGGGAGCAGGCAAGCAAGGGGGATACGTGGTATTCCAGGGAACCCCGCAGACCATCAAGCGCAGCAAGAAATCGCTCACCGGCAAGCATCTTTCCGGAAAACTGAGCATTCCCATCCCGGCCAAAAGAAGGAACGGCGACGGGGATTGCCTGAGCCTGATGGGGGCTAAGGGGAACAACCTTAAACGTATCAGAGTCGACTTTCCGCTGGGGCTGTTCATTTGCGTTACCGGCGTATCCGGCTCGGGGAAATCGACTTTGGTCAACGAGACTCTGTACCGCATACTGGCCCAGCGTTTCTACAACTCCAAGGTGGCGCCCTTGGATTACGACAGAATCGTCGGTCTGGAGAACGTGGATAAGGTGATTGACATCGATCAATCTCCCATCGGCAGAACGCCCCGATCCAACCCGGCCACATACACCGGCGTATTCACTCCCATCCGGGATCTGTTCGCATTGCTGCCCGAGGCCAAGGTCAGGGGCTACCGGCCGGGGCGTTTCAGCTTCAACGTGAGAGGGGGCAGGTGCGAGGCCTGCGAAGGCGACGGCATCATAAAGATCGAGATGCACTTCCTGCCGGACGTTTACGTTCCGTGCGAAATCTGCGGCGGTAGAAGATACAACCGGGAGACTCTGGAGATCAGGTACAAGGGAAGAAGCATCGCCGAGGTTTTGGACATGACCGTGGATGAAGCATACGATTTCTTCGCCAACATACCCAAGATCAAACGGAAGCTGCAGACGCTGAAGGAAGTGGGACTGGGGTACATCCATCTGGGGCAACCGGCCACCACACTCTCCGGAGGCGAAGCCCAGAGGGTCAAACTTTCCACGGAGCTATCCAAGGTCTCCACCGGCAAGACCCTTTACATCTTGGACGAGCCTACCACCGGGCTTCACTTCGAGGACGTCAAGATGCTGCTTTTGGTTTTGAACAAGCTGGTGGACATGGGCAATACCGTGGTGGTCATCGAGCACCATCTGGACGTGATCAAGACTGCTGACTACATAATTGACTTAGGCCCGGAGGGAGGGGATGACGGAGGTCAGGTTGTTGCGGCCGGGACGCCGGAAGAGGTGGCGGGTATTTCCCGATCATACACCGGGAAGTTTTTGAAACGCATTTTTAACGTCAGAAGCGATCGGATGCCGCGCGGGAGTGCGGTGCACCGGAGATGAACATTCGTTTGGACAGTCATCTGACGTAAGCCAACCCAAAAGCATATAGCCGAGGTAGAGACGATGCCGGAACCGAAGAAGACTCCATTCTATGCGTTGCACATTGCCAACCGGGCGAAGATGGTCGAGTTCGCCGGATACCTTATGCCCATTCAATTTAAGGGCATCATGGAAGAGCACCGAAAGGTCAGATCGACGGTAGGACTGTTTGACATCACTCACATGGGGGAGTTCGAAGTGTGGGGAAAGGACGCGGAGAGCTTCGTTCAAAGGATGACCACCAACGACGTGTCCAAGCTGGCCGTCCGTCAGGTTCAGTATTCCTGCATGTGCTACGATCACGGCGGCATCGTGGACGATCTTTTGGTCTATCGTCTGCCCGATCATTTCCTTTTGGTGGTCAACGGGGCCTGCCTGGACAAGGATTTTGAGTGGCTCTCCGATCACGTATCAGGCGACGTGGAGTTGAAGAACGTAAGCGATCAGACGGCTCTGTTGGCTCTGCAGGGTCCGAAGGCAGAAGAGGTAATGAGGAAGCTGACGGATGAGAATCTGTCGGAACTTCAATACTACTGGTCTAACTGGGGCAAGGTCAACGGTCAAGAAATGCTGTTTTCCAGGACCGGGTACACGGGAGAGGACGGCTTCGAGCTGTATTTCAACCCCGATCTTGCCGAGAGCATTTGGAATGCCCTGATGCAGGCAGGGGAGGAGTTCGACATCGAACCGATCGGCTTGGGCGCCAGAGATTCGCTCCGGCTGGAGATGAAGATGATGCTCTACGGCAACGACATCGATCAAACCACCAATCCCATCGAAGCCGGATTGGGCTGGATCGTCAAACCGGATAAGGGGGATTTCATCGGTAAAGAGCCGATCGTGAATATGAAAGAGCAAAAGCCCCGGCGCAAGCTGGTGGCCTTTGAGCTGTTGGACGCGGGATTTCCCCGTCCGCATTACGAGATAAGCAAAGAGGGCAGGAAGCTTGGAGAAGTGACCAGCGGCACCTTTTCTCCCTCCCTGAACAAGGGAATCGGCTTAGGCTACGTTCCATCGGAGCATTCCAAGATCGACACCGAGCTGGACATAGTAATTCGGAGTAAGCCGCATAGGGCCATCCTGATCAAGCCTCCATTTTATAAGGAATTCTCGCACAAGTAAACCAAAGCGTTCCGGTCAAATGAACACGAAGAACATATACAGAATCCTCGATGCCAATCTGAATCGCGCCCGGGAGGGATTGCGGGTGGTGGAGGAGGTGGCCCGGCTCTATTTCGACGATGCAGCACTGTCATCGAAGCTTAAGAGGCTTCGCCACGAGTTGACCGGAACTGCCCGGAAACACTTCGATGAGAAGAAGCTGCTTTCCTTCCGTGACAGCGAGAAAGACGTGGGTGCAGACAGCATGGGGAGCCTGGAGAAAAAAAGAGCCGACCTCGGCTCGATCGTCCAAGCCAATCTTAGAAGGTCACAGGAAGCAGCTCGCGTATTAGAGGAGTTCGGAAAGCTGATTAGTACGGATTCCGCGAAGGACTTCAAGAGAATTCGTTTCAGGCTTTATGCCCTGGAACAAGCAATCCAAGAATTACTACAGGACTGATCCGGAATGGGGCAGAGATAAAGGTATGTGGATGAAGCTGAGGCTTCCGCTTAAGCTTCGACTTTTGCGTGGCTCGAAGGTCACATTTCTCGATAGTTCTGGTCTTGGGCAGTTGAAGTGTGGTAAAGGGTGGCTTCGATATCCTGGCTTTTCCTCGATTCGATCCCGGCTGTGTATGACTCCGGCTTCATGGGTAGACGTACCGTGAACGTCGTCCCCCTGCCCGGTTCGCTTTCCACATCTATCTTTCCGTTGTGCAGGATAATGGTCTTCTTGACCAGGCTCAAACCCAGGCCGGTTCCTTTCTCCTTGGAGGTGAAGAAGGGATTGAAGATTCTATCTTGAATCTCGCGGGGTATGCCGCAACCGGTGTCGGTGAATTCTACAATTACTTCCCTTTCGCTGGAGGCAAGCTTCTCATTTCGAATTGTGACAGTAAGCTCACCCCCCTCCGGCATGGCCTCTGTTGAGTTCTGCAGCAGGTTCTGGAAGCTCTGTTTCAAAAGCAGAGGATCCCCAAGTATTGGGACAACATCCGGTCCCGAATTTAGGTCAAACGCAATCTTCTTTTCCTTGAAAAGCTCCTGCAGGGAGGAGCTGCATTCCGCAACGATCTTGGCCAAGTCGACCTCGTCTATCTTCAACTGATAAGGCTTGGCAAAGGCCAGAAACCTCTGCAACATGGATTCCATGCTCATGGCCTCGTTGAAGATGGCGTCCACGGTTCGACCCGGGGAGACCGGTTTATCCTTTTCCTTCTTGAGCAGTTTGACGAAGCCCAGAATGGCCCCCATGGAGTTCCTGAGCTCGTGAGCCAAGCCCGACGACATCTCGCCCAATGCGGCCAGCTTGTCCTTGAAGGCGATCTCCTGTTCCAACCTCTTCACCTCCGTTAAGTCGGTCATCAAGACCACGGCTCCCAACATTCTGCCCTCTTCGTCTTCCACCGTGGAGGAACTTAGCGATAGATGGATGTTCCCTGCTTTTTTTCTGGGCAGGGAGACCTCCGGAATCGAATGAGCCTTGTGACCGCTGAAGGCGGCTTCGATAGCCAGGCGGAGGGGATTTTCCTCTTCAAAGACCGTGGTGTAGATTCTTCCTAATACCTGTTCTTCAGACAAGCCCAGAAGCGTCAGTGCCGGGACGTTCATCCGGGTAATCTTTCCCGTCTGGTCGCAGATGATCATTCCGCTGGTCATGCTCTTTAAGATGTACTCATTGTAGCTGGCTAAGTTTTTGGCCTTGCGGTCGGTCTGGTGGTAAAGCTCCTGTAAAGCCTTCTCCTTTTTCTTCAGTTCGCTTATCACCTGCTCAAAGATTCCCACGGCAGCATCCAGCTCCCCATGCGTCGCGCGTTGGTCTGCAGCCGGGAACAGCTCTTCGGTTTTTGCCCTTTTTATCATGGTTCGATAAGGACGCAGCAGATTTCTGATAAGAACCATGGTCACCAGACTGGCGATCAGCACGCCGATAGCCCGACCCCAGGCATTCAGCTTGGACATCCCTTCGATGGCGGCATATCCCGACACCTCCTCTTCCACCATTATCCAGTTTCGGTTGTGGGGATTTTGGCCTTCCAACGGGAGATAGCAGGAGAGGTAACTCTTGCCTGAATTGTCCTTGTAGAAATCGGAGAAGAACCTGCTTACATTCTGTTTCTCCGGTTTTTCGCGAAGGCTTTGCACCAAGTCCTGCTTCACACCCCAGAATAAATGCTGATCCTCGGCCGAGTTGATTTCCTGGGAGGATATCAGAGGTTCCCCGTCCGAGGAGAGGAAGGAGATGCGACGGACGCCGGAACCGAAAGAGAGCTCCCACAGATTCCGTTTGAGCTCGGCCTTGGGGCTGTCCTCCCAGATCAGGCTGGCGGAGAGCGCCACGGTAGAAAGATGCTGGTGGATCCGGTTCTTAAGGACAAGTTTGGTCCGGTGCAGGAGGTACTCCGTTCCGAAGTTCAGAAGGATCAAGAATATGATAAGAATGACTAAAGAGATGCGAATCTGCGACTCGTAATTCAGACCCAAAAAGCTCTTATCTCTCAATTTTCCTCCCTCCGGGCCGACGGGCGATCAGGGTGCAACCCCTTTCTTTTAGATTATCGGCATAAGAAAAGCCGGAGTTAGTTTTGGATCTTCGCAGGGTAAGGGAGACAAGGAATCAAAGCCAGCCCGGAGGTTACTTCACCCCCTGAATCCCCCTCTGTATTTCATGGAGAGGGGGACATAGAAGGAGAGGTCTGTCAAACGAAACATTCCCAGCAGTTAACTGTTCTACTCGGAAAATTTCAGGATTTTAGAAAAATGTCTTCAGATAAGCGGAGATGATGGCGTCGCCTAAGAACATGGCGATTACCGCCCCCAGAGCCAAAAAGGGACCGAACGGAATAGTCCTGGTCTCCTTGACGTCCCTAGAGAAAAACAAGGCCACGCCGCCTATCAGGCTGCCCAGGAAGGCGGAGAGCAGGAGTATCAGCAGTGTGTTTTGCCATCCCAAGAAGGCTCCCAGCATCATGGCCAGCTTGATGTCTCCTCCCCCCATGCTCTCCTTTTTGAAGAG
>CAYMNI010000152.1:5831-6266 GCA_964391755.1 uncultured Ignavibacteria bacterium | reverse complement strand
TCCAGGGCTTCCTCTCCTCTGCCGGAGAAGAAGAGGATATCGGCATGTCCCCTCAACATTTCCGGGTTGTCCGGCGCCAGCTCGGCTCCCTTTTGCATATACACCAAAGCGTTCTGGTTATCCTCCTTAAGAGCGTAGGCATATCCCGCCCTGAGGAATCCCCGATAATCCTGCGGATTGAGAATGGTACAAGTGAGAAACAAATCCAGAGACTCGTCAAGTTTCTGTTCGTTGTGAGCATTCACTCCCTGGTTGAATATCTGGGGCCATTTTTCCTGCTTGATGGTCTGGAGTTCTTCCATCCACTTGTACTCCTTGCCATCCACGGCCTGAATGCTTTCCGCTGCCGCGAACTGCTGAGCCATTCCGCTATAGTTGTCCTTAAAAGAATACGCCTTTCCCAATAGGAAGTGCATCTCGGCGTCATCTGGGTAG
>CAYMNI010000152.1:0-5821 GCA_964391755.1 uncultured Ignavibacteria bacterium | reverse complement strand
AACTTGACTCCTTCTTCAAGCTTCGCCACAGCACTATCGTACATCCTATACTCGTTCTTCATATCAATCTTGGCGCTCATCTTGATGGCATGGGGTGGAAGTGTTGGTTTGTCCCGTTTTGCACCACAAACCGTGCTGATTACGGAAATCAGGAATGTTGCCACAAAGATAACGCGTAAGGATTTCATCTTCTGCTCCTTGTCTTGTAAGTTTAACGTTTCATATTTCACTATTATACGACTCTGTGCAAGTCTTTTATAATTTCACTTGCTGTTTTTTTTCTTCCGGAACCGCTTACACCAAGGCTGGGGTCTTGTCCACCTTCCGCTTATCGAACCGTAGATCTCTAAGCTCCGGAGAAATCAAGTTCGACGGCATCGAAACCTCCTGCGTAAACTCTCGAGTCTCCCGATGAAACCAGCGTTTCGATCTTGAATAAATTCAATCATTTTCACGGACTCCTCAGACGGTTCTAAGGATATCCGAAACCATTCCCTCTTTCTGTTGCAGCATCTGCTTCTCCAAGCGGTGATACCGGTGACCTGTCCGGTTTATTCCGTCTCTCTGGTCAGGTCACAATCCCCGCCATAAGGCCGAGGCCAAAGATGGACTGCTACCACCATGACCAGACCTCCACCCGCAGATAGCGCACGATCCTTCTGGTTAAGAGGGAGGCCAGCCTGAGCTTGCCGCAGTAAACTTTGGCGTGCCCGGTCATTCCCGGTTTGAGAAGATGACCGGCGTTCTCAATCTTGCAGGAGACGGGAAAGATCTTATGGACTCCTTCCTCCTGGGCCATCTGTGAAATTCTGCTCACCTTTCCCCAAAAGGAGCGAAAGGGATAGGTTTGTACCTTGAGTTTGACCGCATACCCTTCTTTCAATACGTCCAAGTCCTTCTCCGACACCCGGATGGAGACCAGCATGGTATCGAGATTGGCGATGCTCAAGAGGTTTCCGGCGGAGCTGATGGAGGTGATAACTCCCCGGATGGGACTTTTTATCTGGGAGGCCGAGATTTGGTCTTCCAGGAATCTGGCCTTGGCCTCCAGCTGGTTTATCTCTGCCCGGGCCATGGACAGCTCCTCCGGTCTGGCCCCGTCCTCCATGATTTTCAGTTCGTTTTTGGCTATCTTAAGCTGGTTTGATTTCACGGAGACTTCGGTCTGCACCCGCTCCAACTCCTGATTGCTGATCAGGTTCTTCTTATGCAGATCGGAAAGCCTGGATAGCTCCGTCTCCTTCAGCTTGAGTTCGCTTTGAATCTCAGCCACCTTGTCCTTTGTCTGCTGGACGGCTTCCTTTCTTTCACCCTTCTCCAGCAACCGGTAATAATCTTTTGCTTTCTCAAGTGCCGCCGTGGTCTGAGCCAGATCGGAGAGGTAAGAGGGAGAGGAGAGCTCCGCTACCACGTCTCCCGGCATCACCTGGTCCCCCTGTTTGACTTTGGTGGACAGGTTCAGACTGGTGTAATCGTCGGCGAAGAGCCGAAGCAGATTGACGGATTTTTTCTCTTCGCTCCCCCCCTTAAACAGCTCCGAGGTGATGGTGCCGTCCGGCGCGCTTTTGAGAACGAAGTACTCTAAAGCTTCCATCTCGCAAGGGCTGCCGATTTTGAGCTCCACCTTCACCAAAACCAGAAGCAGGACCAGCACCACCAGCATGGCGGAGTACGATATGATCCTTCTGGAGGTCAACAGCTTCTCCTTCCGCCGGACAAAGAAGCGCCACACACCCACCAGACTTTTTCCCAGCGGTCGCCTAATTATAAGGAAAACCAAAATCAAAAACAAGACAAATCCGAAACCACCCATGTGGCCAACCAGAAAACCTCCCACACTGAGGGCGATGAAAGAGAGCAGAATCCCGGAGTAGATGAAGGAGAGGACTCCGTACCATACGTATATTCTTCTTGTTCTGGGGGAGACGTCCGTACCCGTATCCTTCCTCTCCCAAAGATCCCTTCCGAGGAGCCTCTTCAGGTGGTCGAATGCTTTCTTCCGCAAGTTGGGGATCTCCAGATAGTCGGTCAAGAGGTAGTATCCGTCCAGTTTGATCAGGGGGTTGAAATTGAACAGAACGGTCACCCCGGAGGTGATGACCACCACGAAAAGAAAGCCGTTCAACCCGGTATCCAGGGCGGTGATCCTCCAAAGTAAGGTGGCGATGGCCCACACCAAGACCTGGCAGTAGGCACCGGCAAACGTCACCCACAGCCTCTTTGACTTCTCCTTGAAAAGGTAGGCGTCGCTTACGTTGCAGTAGAAGCAGGGCTGGAAATAGAGCAGGAGAAAGCCCATCTCATGTACCTCTCCCCCGAAGTGCTTGCAGGTCAGGCCGTGAGCGAACTCGTGCAAAACGACCACCAGGAATATAGCGATCCAGATTTTAAATATGGTAGCGATCCTGAATATCCCCGTGAAGCTGTATCCTAAGTCGGACCAACTTCCCAGGGTGATTATGCCCGCCAAGAGAATCACCACAAGCGAGGTCCCAAGAAAGGCAGGAGTGAAGAGGAGCCGGGTATATCGGAGAAGTCTGTTCAGAATCTGATCGGGATCGAAACCCTTGAGTTTAACGAAAAGGAGCTTTCCAGGGAAAGAGCTTTTCTGATGCTGAAGTCGGACCAAATCCCGCTCGGAGATTTGGCTTTCTATGAATCCCAGAGCTTCCAGGCGTTGAATGAACTTGTTCAAAGTGCCCTGGGGGAGTTGGATCTTGAAGCGATCCTGAAACATGTCTACAATCTGGTCCGGTGAAGTCTCTCCGTCCAGATTCCGTGCGATGAAATACTCGAATTCCTTGACCCGAAAGAACCTCTGGGTCACCGGGTCCTTGATCACGTAGTAGGTGGTTTTCTCAAACTCCTGCTGGCTGATGATCAGATCTTCGCGAAATTTGGGATAGGTCTTCTCCATAGTCCTGTCGTCAAAGAGACTCGATAGGTTCCGCAAGGGAGAGTATTGGTCCAGCCACAATTTAGCACCTGGTCGGATAGCAGGCAAGGCAAAACTTGGTGCGCCGCGAAAGGAGAACAGACGAAGTCAAAGGAAAGCAGAAGGTCACCCGGGGCGGTAAGGGTTTTCCCCGACGGTTCCGGGAATCCGAGTCAAAGACGATTAAGAGGATAAGCTCGGTCTTGTATAGAGAAGAAACAGTAAAAAAAAGCTACTTTTCCTCTTGACAAAGAATGGGGATATATTATATTGTTAATGAAAAGAGCAAGAGTAGCAAAGTAATTGGAAAAGAAGTAGCTTTATCCCTTCTACAACGAGAGAGCAGACTCTACAGAAATTTAGCGATTTCTGGCACGGGTGAGTCTGTCTTTTTTGTTTGTCCCTTCCACTATTCTGATCTAAGCTATTGAAATCCAATAACCGATATACGTGAGCAACAATCAATTACTAACCCTTTAGTTGACACGGGAGGTTCTATCGAGTATAAACTCTGAACACTTGCTACGTAACGCTCTTTTCAGCTACTAGCTCTTGTTGAGGGGGAGTTTGAAAGGAAAGAAACTTGCAACTATGTACGTGCATTAGGAGGAATTAACATGCAAAAGAGCAAAACAAGTAAACTTCTTATTGCTGCGGTGGCACTTCTTGTTCTATCCTCCGTGGCAATCGCGGGACCTTTGAATGAAGGCTTCGAAAACGTTACTTTTCCGCCCGAGGGTTGGACTGTCTATAACTGGGACGGAGGAGATGTTTGGTCCCGGTCAACTACCTATTATCACACCGGGACGGCAAGCGCCTATTGCAGCTACGATTTGCCCAACGATGACTGGCTGATTACCCCCAAGCTGACCGTTCAGACCGGAGACGAGTTGAGGTACTGGCTCAGAACTGCCAGCACCGGCTCGTATCCCGAGACCTACCATGTCAGACTTTCTACTGCCGGTACCGATACCAGCGACTTCACCGCCTTTCTGCTCACCGAGACGGACGTCCTCTACTCGACATTCACAGAGCAGGTGATCGATCTCTCTGTCTATGATGGGCAAGAGGTGTACATAGCCTTCCATCTGGTATCCTACGACGAGCTTGGGCTGTACATCGACGATGTGACCGGACCGGATATCCTTGTGTCCGGCGACGACATGGCCACCCAGTCGATCGATAACCCGGGCGACGGCGACAATCTGTGGGGTAACAGCGCCGTCACCATTCAGGCCACGGTGAAGAACGTAGGCTCCAACACCCAGAGCAACGTTGCGGTGCATCTGGAGATATCGGACGCCAAACCAGGCGACCTGGAGATATCCGGCGCCAAATACACTTACACCGATGTGGAGTATACCGGCACCCTGTTGGCGGACGAGACCGAGCAGATCACCTTCGCTCCCGACTGGACCGTTCCCAACGCATCTGCCAGTTACACCGTCAGGGTGTGGACTGCTCTGGCCGGCGATGCCAACTCGGACAACGACGAGCTTAGCATTGGCATCAGCAGTACTCCCGAGGGCTATACGATGGAGAGCTTTGAGGATGCCACCTTCCCGCCGGAGGGTTGGGCCAGGAATTCCACCGACTTCGCTCGTTCATCTGGAAGCGCCCATTCCGGCTCTTACAAGGCCTATGCCAGGGGTCAAGACGCCTGGTTGTTCACGCCGCAATTGGCAGTGCAAGCTGGCGACGTGCTGAAATATTGGTATCGGGCGGAAAGCGCCTCTTACCCGACCTCCTTCTACGTGAGGTTATCCACCTCAGCCGATCAGGAGGATACCTCGGGTTATACCACCATTTTGGCCGATCACCAGAATGTCAGCAGCACCACCTACGCGGAGGGCACCATCGACCTAAGTCCTTATGCCGATAAGGGTCAGGTTTACATCGCCTTCCACAGGTATTACTGCGACGTGGACTATTATTACCTCTTCCTGGACGATGTGACCATTCCGCCGATTTACGTACCTCCAGGCGATATGGCCACCATCTCCATCGATGAACTGCCGAATCTGGTCCAAACTTCTTCCAGCACAACCATTAAGGCCACGGTGCAGAACCTGGGCGGCGACGTCGCCAGTGCCGGCGTGCCGGTGAAGCTCAGGATCGAAGGTCCGGAGAGCTATGTCTACACGGACGAGGAAGCAACCACCGTGGATCTGGCAACCGACGAGACCGAGCAGATCATCTTCACCCCGGACTGGGTTGCGCCGGAAGTTCTGTGCAACTACACCGTTACCGTATGGACCGAGTTGACGGGAGACGCCGTCTCCGACAACGACACGTCGTCGCAGTTGGTCAACGTGTATCGTGCCGGCGGACTGGCAGAGTCCTTTACCGGAACCATTTTCCCGCCTCCGGGCTGGACGGTCTATAACTTCTTCACCACGGCGGACGATGCCTGGGTAAGATATACCAGCTACTACTACAGTACGCCCGCTTGCGCCCGAATTAGCTACGACTTGCCGAACAACGACTGGCTTATCACGCCCAGACTTAAAGCCGTAGACGGGGACAAGCTGAAGTACTGGTGGCGGGCCGGATCGACGTCTTACACCGAGACGCTTTACGTGAGGGTCTCGACCAACCCGGACGTTTCGGACACCGCTTCCTATACCATAATCGATGAGGCCATCGGGAATTCCACCGACTGGGCTCAGAGGGTCGTGGACCTTTCCGCTTATGACGGCCAGGACATTTACATCGCTTTCCACTACCCGGCTTACGACAAGCTGGCAGTGGCCATCGACGATGTTACCGGCCCCTACTTCCCCACCCAGATAGCGGTCAGCCCGGACGAAATCTATGAAGAATCGTTCCCGGACAGCTTCTTCGATGTCTTCATGTACATCGGAAACGTGGGTGGCGGCCAGTTGG
>CAYMNI010000151.1:0-6316 GCA_964391755.1 uncultured Ignavibacteria bacterium | reverse complement strand
CAGGATGAGGGGGAAGAGAATTATTCACAGCTGATGAAGCGGATGAATCATCTGATCAGTAATTAGCTTAATCTGTTTAATCTGCTGTGAAAGACTCTTAGTCCGGATGCCAAGACAAAGTATCTCTGCCCGTCGAGCTATCAGAGGTCGCCGGGATTGAATCCCGGCGTGAAGCGGGGATGAATGGAGCCAACTATCATTGAACCTTCAAACTTCATCTGTAAGGAGGTGAAAACGATATGTCTACCATAGTTCATTTCGAAATCCCGGCAGACGACGTCCAGCGCGCCAGGAAGTTCTACCAAGATCTTTTCGGCTGGGAATTCAAAGAGGCACAAGGAATGGAATACTGGATGATAACCACCAGCGGTGAGAACAAGGTGGACGGCGGCATGATGAAGAGGCAAGAACCGAAGCAGCCAATCACCAACTACATTGACGTCCCTTCCATAGATGAATCTGCCGCGAAAGTTGAACAGCTCGGCGGAAAGGTGGTGGTTCCCAAGGCGGCGGTGCCAACTTTCGGATGGTTTGCAGTGTGTCTTGACACCGAGAACAACGTTTTTGCCCTATGGCAGAGCGACAAGAACGCCAAGTAAGACCGGGGGGATCGGACATAGAGCCATTTTCAGAGGTCGCCGGGATTGAATCCCGGCGTCTTCGTTCGGGATGCAATCCCGAACGCCTCGCAGAAACCTCTCCCCCTTGATCTTCCTCTCCGCAAAATGTTGAAGATTCCGCCAAAGGCAGGGGAGAGGGGGAAGAGAATCATCCACAGCTGATTAAGCTGATGAAGCGTATGAATCACCCGGTCAAAAATCAGCTTAGTCCGCTTAATCTGCTGTGAAAATTCTTAGCCCAGGTGACCGGACGGGCTCGTCCGTGCTGCCCCTACAAATCGCCCAATAAATTGGGCAACTACGCCCTCCCCTCAAAGCTTTCTCGAACCCGCCTCGACATAATCTCGTAAACAAAGTGTCGCCTTAGTACAGTTAAGCCCTTGATCTCTGTGCCATAACTTTATCACCTCGGAGGAAACTGCCATGAGAAGGTGGTCTATTGTTTCGGTGATTGCATTCGGGCTGTTTGCATCTCTTTCCTGTTCCGGCCCAAGTGTGGAGAGCAAAAATGAGTCATCCGAAGTCAACAAGCTGGCCGAGTGGAGAAAAGGGGTATGGCTTTTGGGGGACGGAAGCTACGCCATCTATACCGACACCCACTACTTTGTGGTCATGGTCAGCGGAGACAGCGCCTCGCCAAACATCTATTGCGGTGCATCGCAGGTTAAATATCACCACAAGGGAATGGCAAGAAAGCAGGTCATCCGCGTACGTCAATTACCCGGCGGCGAACTGATGAGTTTCAAGGAAAACGTGCTGGGCCAAAACGCCGAGATTCCTCTAAAGATCGATACCACCCTCTTCGCTCCCAATACCTGCAACATTCAAGACGGCATTATCTATGACTCCATCACCGAGATGACGGACGAGTACATCCTTCTTTCGACCTGCAACGGCGACAAGGAGAAGATCTTCTCCGACGGAAAGTCAGCCTATCTTCCCGCAGGCGGGGGCGAATTCTATTCGATTAGGATAGAAACGTTCTAATTTTTCTCTCTGCTCAACTGCCTGTCGAGGGGGAAACAGGGGAAGGGGTAAATGGGCGCAAGCCGCATGTCCGGCAATCCGGAAGGATCCCCAGTGTTTCGCACCCTGAAGGATGCGGCTACAAAATCCCCCTCCCTGCGTCCACTTGACTGATCCGGGAATCGGGCAACTACAAAACTGCGCTTGCGAAACTTGACTTTTCCTCCCTCGTACCTTATTATGAATACGACCACCCACGCATCGGACTGCGGCGTCATGAATATGTATGAGATAATCAGCAAGAAAAGGGACAAGGGCAAGCTCACAGCAGAGGAGCTGGATTACTTCGTATCGGGTTATACCCAGGGACAAATCCCCGACTATCAGGCATCCGCGCTCCTCATGGCCGTCTTCTTAAACGGTATGGACGAAGAGGAGACCTTCTGTCTGACCAGGTCCATGATGAGCTCCGGACAGGTGGTCGATTTAAGCTCGATTCGGGGGGTCAAGGTGGACAAGCACAGCACCGGCGGCGTGGGGGATAAGGTCTCTCTGATTCTTGCACCGCTGGCGGCTGCATGCGGGGTCAAGGTGCCGATGATCTCGGGCAGGGGATTGGGGCACACCGGCGGGACCTTGGACAAGCTCGAATCGGTTCCCGGCTTTCGGACAGACCTGCCTTTTAAAAAATTCGTCGCGAATCTCAAAGACTTAGGCGTCTGTATGATCGGCCAGACCAATGAGATCGCGCCCGCCGACAGGAAGCTTTATGCCCTAAGGGACGTCACCGCCACGGTCAACTGCATACCTCTGATAGCATCCAGCATAATGAGCAAGAAGCTGGCGGAAGGGGCAGACGCTTTCGTCTTCGACGTCAAGACGGGAAACGGTGCTTTCATGCAGTCGCGCAAGCAAGCCCTGCTCTTGGCCAAGATTCTGATCCGGATCGCCAAGAGATTCAAGAAAAAGGCCGTGGCGTTGATCACCGACATGAACGAACCTTTGGGTGAAACCGTGGGAAACTCCATCGAGGTGATCGAGGCCATACATGCTTTGAAAGGAATGGCTCCCCCGGACTTAACACAGGTCACCATGGCGCTCGGAGCCCACATGCTGGTTTTGGGGAAAAAGGCCAGGAGCTTAAAAGAGGCGGAGAGGAAGCTTAAGCAGGCCATACAAACCGGCAAGGCTCTGGACAAGTTCCGGGATATGATCAAGAAGCAGGGGGGCAAGCCGGAGGTGACGGACGATTTCGGTCTGCTTCCCTGGGCCAAATTCCGGCTTTTGGTGAGCTCAAAACGAGAAGGATTCGTTCAATCCATAGACACCCGAAGGATCGGGCTGGCGGCGATGGAGCTGGGCGCCGGAAGGGAAAAGCTGGACAGCCCCATCGATCACGGCGTGGGCTTTTTGATCAAGAAGAAGGTGGGCGATTCGATCGGGAGAAACGAAGCCTTGGCCGTGATCTATGCCAACGACCTCAAAAAAGCCAGGCAGGCCTGCGGTGAGATCAGAGAAGCCTATTGCGTGGGGCGAACCAAAAGCCGCCGGTTGAAGAAAGTCTTGCAGGTTGTTGATGAGAAAGGCGCAGGGAAGCCCACAGGCCCCATTTAGATTTCAGGCGCTTCAAGCGCCTCCGAGCAATTGAGACCGGGTTCCGATTTTGTTTGGGTTTAGCATCGCGACAAAACTGTTTTCTTTTCTCCGGCGATGCTTATCGACCCATCTCGCTCTGACCGCTTACCTTCCGAATAATCTCCGGGGAATTCTTCAGGTACGCATCTTAAATCGGATTTCGTCGAAAAAAACCGACAACACGACCAGAGATTCCAACGTATACTATTCCAACTTGGAATAGTCCAAGTTATAGTATGAGGTAGCGAGCACGGCCAATGAGCAGAAATGAGCTGGTGGTATTGGGGCTGCTGAAACAGAAACCCATGTACGGATATCAATTGCATCGGGAGATACGGAGAACCGGGATGGAGATCTGGGCCGAGGTGAACTTATCGTCGGTCTACAATACGCTCAACAGACTGCAACAAAGCGGGATGGTCAGGGAGAAAAAGGAGAAGCCGGGCAGGATGCCGGAGCGCAGCGTATACCACATAGCCAAAAAGGGAAAAGAGAAACTGGCGTCGCTGTTGAGACAAATCCTCAGCGATAACAGAATCCGGCCGGCCGATCTGATGTTGGGCATCTTCTTCATCCAGGGGCTGCCCAAAAGAGAAGCCCTGGATTGTCTCAAATCCAAGGTGGAAGTCATGCAGAAGCTTCTGGAGGGCCTGATTCAGGCGGAGAGGGGCGGTTCAACCCACACGCCTTTCCCCTGGACGTTTTTCATGCGGGGAACCATAGATCACCTGAAGAACGGCATGGAGAGAATAGGCGATTTAACCAGACACATCGAACGAATGCGAAGCTGGAAGTAATCCGGGGTCCAGAGAGAGGAACAGCAAATGAAGAAAGTCATTTTTTGGTTTTTTGTGATAGCCGTTATTGCTCTGGTGGGCTACCGGGGGTGGAAAGCCTACCAGCGAAGCCAGGTGCAGGAGGTCGAAGTCGAGGAGCAGATCCCCCCGGTCGAGATTCGGGTGGTCGAGACCAGTCCCTTGACCGAGACTCTGAACCTCACGGGGGACGTAAGAGGGGTGGAGGAGATAGACGTCTATCCCAAGGCTTCGGGAAAGTTAGTGCAGATCAAGGTGAGGGAGGGGGAGAAAGTCGAAGGAGACCAGATCCTGGCGGTCGTCGATCGTGACGTAGAGGGGGTCAAGTACGAACCGTTGGACGTCACCTCACCGGTGGGGGGAATCGTGGGAACCATATATCTGGATCAGGGCGCCAGGGTCACATCGCCCGATCCCTCGCCCTCCATGGGAACTCCCTTGTTCAGGGTGGTGAACATGGACTCGGTGAAGGTGTTGGTGAATCCAATCGAAAAGGATTTCCCCAAAATCAAGCTCAATCAGAAGGCGCGCGTATCGGTGGACGCCTATCCGGATGAAACCTTTTCCGGAAAGGTGACCCTGATCGCTCCCACCATCAATTCCATGACCAGAACCGCTTCGGCAGAGGTTACCCTGCCCAACCGCGATCACCGGCTCAAGCCCGGAATGTTCGCCCAGGTGAAGATCGTGATGAGGGAAACCGAAGATGCCCTCCTCATTCCGGCCTATGCGGTGATTGAACAGGGCCAGTCGAGCAAGATATTCACTCTGATCGACGGGAAGGCGAAGGCGAAGTCGATCCGGTTGGGCATAGACTGTGGGGAGACGGTGGAGGTGATAAGCGGGCTGGAGGTGGGGGACAGCCTCATCGTCGCCGGACAACATAAGATCTCAGACGGGGATCGGGTCAGACTGCTGACAAAAGGAGCGGACTGATGTTTCTGCCCAAATTTGCCATCAAAAGGCCGGTCATGGTCACCATGATCTACCTGGTGCTCATCCTCTTGGGGATAATCTCTTTTGCCCTGCTTCCCATCGATCTGTTCCCGGACGTGGACCTGCCGGTGGTGATGGTGGTGGCGGGATACGAGGGCGCCGGACCGTCCGAGATAGAGAGCATGGTGGCCAAGCCTTTGGAGAACGCCCTGGCCGCCACCAAGAACCTGAAGAATCTATACTCCTATTCTCTGGAAGAAGCATGCGTCATCATGGGCGAGTTCGACTGGGGATCGGACATGGACGTGGCGGCGGCGGACGTCAGGGAGAAGGTGGACATGATCCGGGCCAATCTGCCTGAAGGAGTGGAGAGCCCGTCGGTGATCAAATTCGATCCCTCCATGATGCCCATCATGTTCCTGGGCGTCTCCGGAGAAGGCCGCAGCCCTGCCGAGTTGCGCTACTACGCCGAGGAGATCATCCAGCCCCGGATCGAGAGGCTGGACGGAGTGGCAGCCGCCTTCCCCATCGGAGGCCTGGAGAGGGAGATCAAGGTGGACGTAGACCGTGCCCGTTTGGAGGCTTTGGGCTTGTCCATGAACCAAGTGGTGGCTGCGGTGGGGGCTTCGAACATGGACCTTCCGGCAGGACATCTCAAGTTCGGTCGGAAGGACTTTCTGGTCAGAACCACGGGCCAGTTCGCCCATCCCTCTCAACTGGAGAATGTGGTCATCTCCAATCATCAGGGCGTCCCCATCCGGCTGAAGGACGTGGCCGCCATCCGGGACGACTTCAAGGAACAGACCAGCGTGGTAAGGGTGGGAGGGGCTTCCGCCATAGCCATGCTGGTACAAAAGGAATCCCAGGCCAATACGGTCACCGTGGCGGACCGGGTGAAGAAGGCCTTGGCCCAGGTGGAGAGCGACCTGCCGGGAGAAGTCCGCATCGATCTGGTCTGGGATAGCTCCAACTACATCAAGAAATCGGTAAGCAACGTGGAACGGTCAGCCTTGGAGGGAGGTCTTCTGGCGATCATCGTCATATTGGTTTTCTTGAGCAGCCTCTCCAGCACGCTTATCATCTCGGTAGCCATTCCGGTGTCGGTCCTTTTGACTTTCGTTTTGATTTACTTCGGCCAGATGACTCTGAACATCACCACCCTGGGAGGACTGGCCTTGGGCATAGGCCGGTTGGTGGACGACGCCATCGTGGTCCTGGAGAACATCTTCCGCCACCGACAGAAAGGCGAGCGGCCCGCAGAGGCGGCGGTGGTAGGGGCCAGCGAGGTATCCACCGCGGTGTTGGCCGCCACCGCCACCACCATCATCGTCTTCGTTCCCATAT
>CAYMNI010000150.1:0-6375 GCA_964391755.1 uncultured Ignavibacteria bacterium | reverse complement strand
CAAAAACCAGGATGTGCCCAATCACCAATTTACACAATTAGCTTGACAGTATGCTTTTCCGCAGCACTCTCAAAAAGTTGCTCACTTACCTGGTAAAAACATTATCTTTAGGAACGCCGGGGATTTTGAATAAACCCGTAACTCAAGTGTAATGCTACAGAGAATGACAGACGAAGATCGAGATTTGATTTCTAAGTCAAAGAAAGGCAAGATGAAGGCTTTTCGGAGGCTGGTAGAGAAATACAAAAGGCCTGCTTTCCTCATCGCTTTGGGTCTAGTGGGTAACCGGGACGACGCTTACGATATCTCACAGGAGGCGTTTATCCGGGTTTACCGCAATTTGCACAACTTCAACCCGCGACACAAGTTCTTCAGCTGGTTCTATGTCATACTGAGCAACCTCTGCAAGAACCACCTCCGGGGCAGGCAGGTTCGAGAGAACTACCTCGAAGACCAGAGGCGAAGCGCCGTGTGCAGCAATCCGAAGGACACTTATCCCCGGCCGGACGTTCTGCTGGAGCAAGATGAAACCAGCAGAAGGCTTTGGGAGGAGATCGGAAAGCTTCCCTTTGAGTTTAAGGAGATAATCGTATTGAGACACTTCCGAGAATTTTCCTACAAGGAGATATCCGACATGCTTAACATTCCCATGGGAAGCGTGATGTCGCGACTCTACCACGCCAGGAAGAAACTGAAGGACAATCTGAAAGATGTAATGGAATGAGGGATTATGAAGTGTGAAGAGATTAGACCGTTGTTGATGGCTTACTTGGACGGCGAGATCGAAGAAGAGGAAAGATTGGAAGTCGAAAAGCATCTGTCCGAATGTGAGAATTGCAGAAGAGAATACAAGTCCTTCGTCAGGTTGAAGGAGGTGACCGACAACATGAGATTTGCGGATTTGTCAGACGAGTTGTGGGCGGGTTATTGGAAGGGAGTGTATCGAAGAATAGAGCGCGGGGCGGGATGGGTGTTTCTGTCAATCGGCGCCATAATTCTTTTAGCTTTCGGCGGATACCAGTTTTTCAAAGAGCTGTTCTCCGATGCCAACATATCATGGATCGTCAAAGCAGGCATATCGACCTGCGCGTTCGGAGCCATCGTTCTGCTGGTCTCCATAATCCGGGAACGGGTGTTCCTTTTCAAGACCGATAGATATCGAGAGGTGGAAAGATGATAATAGCTACTTCCGACGAAATCCCAGGCAAAACAATAATCAGAACCCTGGGATTGGTGAGGGGCAATACCATCCGGGCTCGAAACATCGGACGGGACATAATAGCCCTGCTCCGCCATATTGTCGGGGGGGAAGTGACCGATTATACCAAGATGATGGCAGAATCGAGGGAGCAGGCTCTGGACCGGATGATGCAAGAGGCACGCGACCTGGGGGCCAATGCCATAGTGACCATGCGATTCTCCACTTCCTATATCATGTCCGGGGCTGCGGAGATAGTGGCTTACGGAACCGCAGTGATCGTGGAATGATCCCGGCCGATCGAAGGTTTATCTTTCGATGGCTGACCTACCCGGTCTTCGACCGAAGAATTAAGAACAATAAGTCACGGGGCAAAAAATGATTTGGAATTTCATCGCCATCGTGTTATTCATTTATGCGTTGATGAAACTGATCCTGATCATCCTCGATTGAAGCACTGCAGAGAACTTGGTTTTGCTTGAACCTCTAACACAGAGTCCGACATGAAACTGGTGACCTCTTCGCAAATGCGAAACATCGACGAAAGAACCATTCAGGGAATCGGCATCCCCGGAGTCGAGCTGATGGAGAAAGCCGGACAAGGCACCGCCCAGGTGGCCAAAGAGATGTTGGGTGATCCTGAGGGCAAGGCGGTGGTCATCTTCTGCGGAAGGGGTAATAACGGCGGCGACGGCTTCGTGGTGGGAAGGTATCTGGCTCAATGGGGCGCCCAGGTCGAGTTCCTTCTGACTGCGAAGAAAAGCGAGGTCAAGGGAGATGCCAAGACGAATCTGGACAAAGCCGTGGATATGGACCTACCGATCCGCGAGATTCTGAACAAAAAACAGCTGCCTTCGCGCATAACGGCAGACTTGATTGTAGACGCTCTCTTTGGCACCGGCTTTGCTGGTGAAATCGAAGGTCACGTCAAGGATATAGTTGAGCAAATCAACTCATCCGGTATACCGGTTTTGGCAGTGGACGTACCTTCCGGACTTCACGCTGACAACGGTGAGTTCGCCGGGCCATGCGTCAAGGCAAATCGGACCTCGACTATGGCTTTGCCGAAAATCGGCCATTTCTTTTTTCCGGGAAAGGCGATGTCCGGCAGCGTATCGGTGGTCGATATCGGAGTTCCTCCGCATGTGGTTGAGGAAGAAAACATCTCTCTAAACCTGATCACCAAAGAAGAAGTTCGGCAGATGATACCGCAGCGTCCGGGGGACGCTTACAAGGGAACCTGCGGCAGGGTGGTTCTGATCGCCGGCTCCACCGGTTTGACCGGAGCAGCATCACTTGCTTCCGAATCGTGTTTAAGGGCCGGGGCGGGCATGGCCATTTTGGGAGCCCCAAACACTCTCAATCCGATTCTTGAGTCGAAGTTGACCGAGGTGATGACCCATCCCCTGCCAGACGTGAGGAAGAAGGGTGTTCTGGCACTGAGGAGCTTGGGAGAGGTAAGGGAACTTCTGAAATGGGGTGACTGCTGCGCCATCGGCCCCGGTCTGGGCCAGCACTTCGAGACGGTTGAGCTGGTCAGGAGACTGGTGGGCAAACTGGGGATGCCTGCGGTAATTGACGCCGACGGGCTTAACGCTTTGGCAAAGGATAGTTCTATCTTAAAGGAATGCAAAGCCCCATTGATTCTGACTCCCCATATCGGCGAGCTATCCAGACTAAACGGGGTGCCCATCCCGGAGATAGCTGAGGATAGAATCAAGCATGCTTCAGCCTTCGCCAAGGAATACGATTGTGTCTTGGTCCTCAAGGGAGCGCCGACTATAATCTCGGAGCCGGGTGGCCAAACCTATGTTAATCCCACCGGCAACGCCGGCATGGCCACCGCTGGCTCGGGAGACGTTTTGACCGGGATCATCGTCGGCCTTCTGGCTCAGAAGATGATGCTGCCCAGCCGGTCTCGGCAGAGGGGCGAGGACATACACAAGATCATGTTGGACTCAGCCCTCGCTGGAATTTACATACACGGCCTGACTGGAGATCTGGCAAGAGAGGAAAAAGGTGAAATGGGCTTTATTGCCGGAGACATGATGGAGAAAATTCCAGCAGCCCTGTTAAGAACTGTCAACGGATGAACCGCCCGGACGCCCATACGGGCCCGTCTGGGGGCGTCCATCTGGACGGATAAGAATCCCGTAGTGATCCGTTGAATCCGTTTAATCCGTTGACCGCTTGTCTTAAGATCTTCTGCCCCGTTATGCAAAAATCAGATGTGAGGGCTCTCGCAGCCAAAGATATCAACAACATGAACGTGAGGAATGCTCTTTGATCGTTTTGATCATTCCGAGGAGTTCGTACGAGTGACGAAGTAATTTCCCATTGGGCATCGCTTGGGCTGTGCTTCGCGACCACATTCCGGTTGTGACCTTTACCTCAGTAAGCCAGGAGAACAAATATGCAAAGTGAAATCGCTGGTAGAATCAAGGCTCTTTCCGATAAGCATCTCAGCAAGATGGTGAAGCTCAGAAGAGAGTTTCATCAAAACCCGGAACTGGGGTACGAGGAGTTCAAGACATCGGACAGGGTGGCAAAGGAACTCAAGAAGTTGGGTCTCAGAGTCAGAACCGGCGTGGCCAAAACAGGGGTGATCGGGCTCCTCTCTGGAAAGAAGAGGGGGAAGACGGTAGCTCTGCGGGCGGACATGGACGCTCTTCCCATAATGGAACAGACGAATTTTCCATACAAGTCCAAGCACAAAGGCTTGATGCACGCCTGCGGACATGATGCCCACATGGCCTGCGTCATCGGCGCTGCTATGATTCTCTCCGAGCTAAAACATGAGCTGCCGGGTAACGTGAAGTTCATCTTCCAACCTAGTGAGGAGAGCCCGCCCGGCGGCGCCAAGCCCATGATTCAAGAAGGCGTGCTGGAGAATCCCAAAGTCTCAGGCATATTCGGCTTGCACTGCGACTCGGCCATCCCCACCGGGACAATTGGAGTGATGGAGGGACCCTTCATGGCGCAGGCGGACAGCTTCGACATAGTCATAAAGGGAGTAAGCGGACACGGAGCCAGACCTCACGATGGCATAGACGCCATCGTGGTCGCTGCCCAGGTGATACAGGCTTTGCAGACTGTCGTCTCCAGAAAAATAGATCCCGTGCAGCCTGCGGTGGTCAGTCTGGGCAAAATTACAGGTGGAACCAAACGTAATATTATATGCGACCGGGTGATCTTGGAGGGTACTGCCCGCAGCTTAAACAAAGAGGTAGCCAAGAGAATACCGGATTTGTTGAAGGGGATAATCTCGGGGGTTGCCGAGAGTGCCGGCGCATCGTTTGAATTCAGATACTCTCCGGGCTACCCGGTGCTAATAAATGACGCTAAAGCTACAGATTTGGCTCGAGCTACCATTGCCCGGATGTTCGGCAAGAAAGCGATTTTCGAGATCAAAAAGCCGTTAATGGGCGCCGAGGATTTCGCTTTTTACCTGCAGAAGGTTCCCGGATCGTTTTTGAGATTGGGAATCAGAAATCCGAAGAAAAATGCGGTTTATCCCTGGCATCACCCCCAGTTTGCCGTGGACGAGGATGCTATCGGAATAGGCGCCGCCCTGCTGGCCGGTTTGGCTTTTGACTTTCTGAGCCGATGAAGACAGATTTTCCCAAGACCTAACCTATGCCGGAAAAACAAAGAACGGTTCCGAGCACGACTTTGCTGAAGGTCGTGCTCTGTCTTGTGTGTACTCTCGGTCTTTTCTCTGAAGCTCACGGAAAGGGGAAATATCTGCCCGGTGATTGGGTGAGCTATTCGGTATTCAGGTACGTAACCTCCATAGCCCAGGATTACGATCACGTCTATTTTGGGACCACCGGAGGCATTACTCGGTACGACAGATTCCTCCTCAGATGGGACGATCCCTTTACCACAAGCGACGGCCTGCCCAGCAACTGGATCAGAGATTTAGCCTTCGATCCAGACAGAAACCAAATCTGGGCCTACACTTACTCCGGTGCTGCCTCTTATCAGGATGTTTTCGGCCAATGGGCTTGGGAGCCGAGCTTCCCCGAATATCTATCGAAAAGCGACACCGCCAATGTTAGATTGCCGGATCTCTTCACCGAATTCGGGCCTACCACCGCCGGGGGTGATTGGGTGATGGACTCGCACTTGGATAGGTATCCCATCACTAACTACTTGGTGGGTGACTACGAGGATGAGTTGTGGGTCGGCACCTGGGGGTTGAACGCCGGCTTAGCCTCCCTGCGGCACCTGCAGTTGAAGGTGTTTAAGTTCGGACTGTACGACAAGGATGTGAAGGCCATTCTGGTGGATGGAGACCAGATATGGTTCGGCGGAACCGGTTTCGTCAATCCTTCTGCGGGGATCACCAGGTACGACAGGAAGGCCGACCGCTGGGATTACTACTCATCCAAGTACGTTCCTTTCCTTCCCGGCCATCGGGTGAACGTCATGGCCTCCGACAGCCTTTACGTGTGGTTCGGCACCCAAAACGGGCTGGCCCGCATGAGCAAGAGAGACGACCAATGGCGGTCTTACAACAGCTTCGGGGGTTTACCTTACAACGAGGTTACCGCGCTGGAATCGGACGGCAGGTATACCTGGATCGGCACCAGCCGGGGCTTGGCGGTATACGACCTGGCTGCGGATTCGTTGAAGTCGATAGATGACCCGCTGCTGGAGGATCTATATATTTCCTGCGTTCTGTCGGATTCCTACTATGTCTGGGTGGGAACCGAATATGGCGTCTTCACCTTGGACAAGGAGAATAAAACCTGGTACCGCTTCAGCACTCCCGACGGTTTGCTCAACGGTTGGGTAAGATCGATGGCCCGATGGTCGGAGCAGGAAACGCCGAGCGGAAAAGAGGATATCTGGTTTGGCACCGATGTCGGCATATTGGGGTACAGTCCTCTTTCCGATGAGAGGACAGTCTACGACAACAGGACGAATTTCCCGGGCCTGCATGTGGTCAAGCTCGCCTGTGACAAGAAACACCTCTGGGCAGCAACTCAGGATGGGGTATGGAAGCTGAACCGGGCCACGGGAATCTGGGTCAGATACAGCACCGAGGATGGGCTGCTGGACAATAACGTCCAGAAGCTGGCCTTGGACGGCGATTACATTTGGTTCGGCACGCCACAGGGAGCAACCCGGTTCTTCTGGAATAATCCCAGGCTGCGGGAATGAGCGTTTCC
>CAYMNI010000149.1:4985-6410 GCA_964391755.1 uncultured Ignavibacteria bacterium | reverse complement strand
AAAATTTTCAAAGAAGAGAAGCAGAACAATCCAGAGATATTCAAGAACATCGAGATACACGGGATCGAAACGCCTATAGAAGAAATTTCAAAGAGGGCCGTTGAGCTGGCCAAGAGAGCATGATGCGCAGGGGCGGAGCTAGTTTCCCCCCCAATGCTGTCAACGGATGGAACGCCCAGACGGGCGTCCGTAGGACGGATTGAACGGATGAAGAAAGTTGCGACAAACGGCAGACTGTGGGCCGCGATCGGACAAATTACGGTCAACGGATTTAACGGATGGAACGGATTAAACCGAAGCTCCAGTGGTCGTAGGGATTGGATTCATCCGACCTGCAGAGATATAATCGGTTGATTCATTGCCGGGTGTGTGGTGAAAAACGATAAACTCAAAGTGTTAGTCGCACTCAGTACGCGGGAGAAGGATTTCCGGGATTTTCGAGACGAAGTTTTCTCGTCCAAAACTCTGCGAGATAGAATTGATTTGGTGCCTTCTCACGACAAGAGCAATCTGAGAAGGCTTATTCCCGGCGCTGAGATATTGGTCTGTTTCTCATTGGAAAAGGAGACGTTTCTCGCTGCGAAAAAACTGAAGTGGATTCACTGCGGCTCTGCCGGCGTCGACCAAATGCTGTTTCCCGAATTCTTAAAAAGCAGGGTGATCCTCACCACCTCGCGGGGAATGCACGGGGACGTCGTCTCGGATCATGTTATGGCAATGGTTCTGGCATTCTCCAAAGGATTGGTGCAGAGCTGGCACTGCAAGCAGGGGCCGGAATGGTGTCCTTTCGAAGTGATGAGACAGAGATTTGAGCTTGAAAACAAGGTAATGGCCATTATCGGACTGGGTACCATCGGAGGGGAGCTGGTCCGAAAGGCAAAGGCCTTTGGAATGAAGGTGATAGCCACGAAGAATCACATCAGAAGAGGGGAGAGGGCCAAGCACGTCGACAAGCTTCTGCCGAAGAGCAAGCTCCACTATGCTCTCTCTGCTGCCGACGTCGTTGTCGTCTGTGTTCCCCATACCAAAGAGACTCATCACATGATCGGACGGAAGGAGCTGGCGTGCATGAAGAAGACAGCCATCCTGATCAACATCGCCAGGGGCGGTGTAGTGGACGAAACAGCCTTGATCCACTCGTTGACGACGAAGAGTATCGCCGGTGCGGGTGTGGACGTTTTCGAGCACGAGCCTTTGAACCCGAAGAGCAGACTGTGGGATTTGGAGAATGTGATCCTCACGCCGCATATCGCGGGAGCCAGACGCGATTACTACAGCAAAGTGGGGGAGATTTTCAGAATCAATCTGAACCGCTTCCTGAATAACAAACCTTTGCGGAATGTATTTGATAGGAAATTAGGCTATTGACTACCGATCGGTGAAGATCGTCAAGGGATTAAACGGTCAACGGATTTAACGGATGAA
>CAYMNI010000149.1:0-4885 GCA_964391755.1 uncultured Ignavibacteria bacterium | reverse complement strand
GAGCTTGACCATCAGGAGAGACTAATGGCGATTTTAGTTGACAAGAACAGCAAGGTGATAGTGCAGGGAATAACCGGAACTGCAGGGAAGTTTCACACGGAGAGAATGCTAGCCTACGGCACCAAGATTGTAGCGGGAACCTCGCCCGGTAAGGGAGGAGAGAGTGTTTTGGGTCTTCCGGTTTACGACACGGTAGAAGAGTGTGTGTCCAATCACAAGGCGGATACTTCCGTGATCTTTCTGCCTGCGCGTTTTGTCAAAGAGGCGGCGATCGAAGCCATTTACGCAGGAATCAAATTCATAGTGGTGATCCCTGAGCACATCCCCATCCTGGACATGATGGCGGTAAGAAAGGAAGCGCAAAAGCACGGCAGCATAGTCCTGGGGGGAAACACCGCCGGGATCATCACTCCGGGAGAGGCCAATTTAGGCATAATGCCGGACATCGCATTCAAGCCGGGCAGAGTGGGCACCGTTTCCCGATCAGGCTCCCTGACCTACTACGTGGCCGATACGCTTTCGCGAACCGGCTACGGAGAGACTACCTGCGTCGGCTTGGGCGGCGATCCGGTGTTGGGAAGCACCTTCAATGAGATAATCCAGCTTTTTGATGGGGACCAAAAGACCAAAGCCATAGTGATGGTGGGGGAGATCGGAGGAGTCTACGAGGAGATGGCGGGGTCGACCATCGAGAATCTGGCCAAACCGGTGATTGGCATGATCGGCGGGGTTTTCGCTCCTCCCGGAAAGAGAATGGGACATGCGGGCGCCATCGTGGAAGGCGACATGGGCACGGCCCAGAGCAAACTCAAAGCATTGGAAGAAGCCGGCGCCCACATCGCCAAGACCTTTCTGGACATTCCGAGAATCCTGGAGAAACTCAAAATATAGCCCGGAGGGGTTTGTCGGCAACTGCCAGATTCCCTGGCGGGAAGATCGACCATCCCATTTAGATGTCTGCGTATCGAGCTTCAGAGATTGCATAACATCCTTGACTCGCGAGTCAAGACGGTCAACCGGCGATTAGGATTCGAAAGCAATTTATCGGCTTCGCCATTCTTTAGACTATCCGATTCGAAAAATCTACTTGTTTTGCCCGCCTTAGCCTTTATCTTTCTTGAGAACCCGAATCCCGGATTCCGGGACTAAGAGAAAGAGCATATGATCAAGAAAACGGCACTCTTCTGGGAGAAAAAGGAGGAAGGTAAAATACAGTGTCTTCTCTGTCCGGTGGGCTGTGTGATCGCAGAAGGCAAGACCGGGGTGTGCCTGGGCAGGAAGAACGAAGACGGAACGTTGTACGCGACGAACTACGGCAGGTTGGTCTCCGTAGCCATCGACCCGATAGAGAAGAAGCCGCTGTATCATTTTCATCCGGGCAGGCAGATATTGTCCACCGGCCCGAACGGATGCAATATGAGTTGCCGGAATTGCCAAAACTGGAGCATCTCTCAGGAGGAATCTCCCACTCAGTTTGCCGAACCGGAAGACTTAGTGGAACTTGCACTGAGAGAAAAATCATTCGGAATCTCATACACCTACACCGAACCGTTGATCTGGTACGAGTATGTTTTGGACACGGCCAAGATCGCACGAGAGAAAAAGTTGGCCAACGTGCTGGTGACCAATGGGTACGTATATGAGGAACCATTGAAAGAGTTGTTGCCCTTCATCGATGCCATGAACATAGACCTCAAGTCGATGGACGAGGATTTCTACAAGAAGATCTGCAAGGCAAAGCTGCCCTATGTTCTGAAAGCTATTGAACTGTCGCATCTGAGCGGCGTGCACGTGGAGATAACCAATCTTGTGATTCCGACCCTGAACGACCCGGATGAGCAGATTCAAAAACTGGTGGACTTCGTGGCGGGTTTGAGCGATCGCATACCGCTGCATTTCTCGCGCTATTTTCCATCATACAAAATGGACCTGCCGCCCACGCCTCTGGAGACCTTGCAGAGGGCTTTTCTCTTGGCAAAAAGAAAGCTTAAGTACGTTTACGTGGGCAACGCACAGATTCCCAACACCTCGAATACTTACTGCCCAGTGTGTAACAACCTGCTGATCAAAAGGGAGGGTTACTACACCTCCGTTTGCGGAATCAAGCAAAAGAAGTGTACGAAATGCGGGACTGCGGTGGACGTGATTGTGGATTAGTCGACTTGACCGGATAATCTTCCTGATCACAGATGCCCTTCTTGTTGGTCAGGGGCGTTCACAATCTGATCATGGGATTTGAATCGTCAGAGCCAAGCTATTCTGACCCGAAAATAGGTGTGATGAGCTTAGAAGCCCGAGTTTTAGGACGAACAGGACTGAAGGTGGGGCGGTTGGGTTTGGCCGCCGGTTATGGTGCTCCGGCAGAGGCAGTGGAGGAGGCCTTCGAGCGGGGAATCAACTACTTCTACTGGGGTGCGTTGAGAAGAAGCCCCATGGCGGAAGGGATCAGACGGCTGGCCAAGAAGAACCGGGACGGACTGGTGGTGGTGGTGCAAAACTACTGGCCATGGGCCAAGTTCATTCCCGGCAGTGTCAAAAGAGCCCTCAAAGAACTGAGTCTGGATTACGCCGACGTCCTGCTTTTCAGCACCTTCAAGAAGAGACCAAGTCAGAGGACCATAGACCGGGCTCTGGAGCTGAAGGAGAAGGGCCTGATTCGTCATTTGGGCCTGGCTTGTCATCATCGCCCTCGATTTGCCGAGTTGGAGAGGGAGAAGATATTCGACGTGTTTCACGTTCGTTATAACGCCGTTCATCCTGGTGCGGAAAAGGATGTATTCCCGCTTCTGCCGAAAGAGGACGGGCCCGGAATCGCCATCTTCACTGCCACCTGCCACACCAGGCTGCTCAGGCGAAGCTATCTTCCCAAGAACGAGAAAATCCCAACGCCTGTGGATTGTTACAGATTCGTTCTCTCTCATCCTGCGCCTCACGTCTGCCTGTGTGGTCCCAGGGACATGAAGGAACTCCGGGAAAACATAGAAGCTCTGAAGTTGGGTCCCTTGACGGAAGAGGAGCTGGCCTGGATGAGAAGAGTGGGCTATCACATATACCGCGGCCGGTAATACGGTTTCTTGAACATATCGATGGGAGGACCAACATGGCTGGCGAAATCAATTCCGCGTGCGCAAACTGCAGAATCGACCGGAAAGAAAAAGTCTGCTTGGTGGAGGGGGGAAAAGGCCCCAAGTTCTGCCCCACTTTGAATCGAACCCATGCGATTGAGGAGGCGTTAAAGGAGTATGGGAAGGAAGAGGTGGGGGAATTCGCCAGGCAGGCCTCGATTCAAGAAGGGGAGTGTTATGCCCACAGAGACAGAAAGCCTTACGTCAAATTTCCAGTCAAACCCAGGGTGCAGGAAATCTGCGAATTCGCTAAGAAGATGGGTTTTAAGAAACTTGGAATCGTCTTCTGCGTCGGTATGATGCAAGAGGCCGCAACCCTGAACCAGATCCTGGCCAACCAGGGCTTTGAGGTAGTATCGGTGATGTGCAAGGTAGGCCGAGTACCCAAAGAAAAGATCGGGATCAAAGACGAAGAGAAGATTCAAATCGGGGAATTCGAGCCCATGTGCAACTCCATAGCCCAGGCAAAGATTCTGAATGAGGAGAAAACGGAGCTGAACATCCTCTTGGGGCTATGCGTGGGGCACGATTCATTGTTCTTCAAATACGCTGATGCTTACACCACCGTCCTGGTGGCGAAAGACCGCGTTCTAGGACACAACCCCATAGCGGCTCTTTATACCTCCGGGAGCTACTATGCTCGGGTGATGAAGGCGGGATTTTAGCGTTCCGAATTGGGCAACCGGATAGGGGTCCGGTTCGAAAAAGGAAGCTGTTGGCGGTGTGTTGGCTCAAGCGAATATTAGTGTTTTGCGTCCTGACCGACGGTTTTCTCTCGCTTGGCCTTCACCTTCTCCGCATACTCCGGGTATTGCTCCTCCAGGCATTCAGGGCAGATGCTGTGGCTGAAATCCGCATCCGAATGATCCGTCACGTACTCCTCGATCTGTTGCCAGTAGTTATCGTCTTTTCTTATCTTCTTGCAGTACATGCAGATGGGCAAAAGGCCCTTGAGCTGTTTAACCTGGGCTAAAGCTTCGGAGAGCTCCTGGTTTTTCTGGCGAAGAGATTTCTCGAGATGGATCACTCGCCTTCCGGCTTTGACTCGAGCCATAAGTTCGGTCTTGTCGTAGGGTTTGGTGATATAATCATCCGCTCCCGCATCCAGTCCCTCTATGATTCTCTCCTTATCGGTTAATGCGGTGAGAAGGATGATGTAGACGTAATTGGGGAGGTCGAGCGCCCTCACCCGCCAGCTCAGCTCCAATCCGTCCACGTCCGGCATCATCCAGTCGGTGATAAGCATATCCGGGCTTTCTTTTCCCATGGCGACCAGAGCCTTCACTCCGTCTTCCACTGCCGTCACCGTGTGCCCGTCCTTGGTCAAGATCTTCTCCAGCATTTTTCTGGAGACCATATCGTCTTCGGCTATGAGTATCTTCATTCTACTCCCTGCGAGTTAAAAATAGGCTCCTCTTATGATTTCAGCGCAACACGTTCCCTAAGCCATTTATCGACGTATTCCTGCATGCGCTTGAGCTCAACCTTAAGACCTTCCACGATGGCGGAAGCTCCCGACAGCTTGCCAGTTCGTCCCGCCAGTTCCAGGTCCAGCGAAAGCTCGGCGATAGGCCTGGCTCCAAGGTTGGCGGCGGCCCCCTTGAAGCTGTGAGCCTCTCTTTCCACGGTCTTGTTGTCGGCTCTTTTGACGGCCAGGTCCAGATTCTCCAGTTGCCCGGGTGCGTACCCCAAGAACTCCCTCAGCATCTCCGCAAAGAAGTCTACGTCGCCGTCGAATCTGTCTTTCAGAACCGTCTCAA
>CAYMNI010000148.1:0-6458 GCA_964391755.1 uncultured Ignavibacteria bacterium | reverse complement strand
GACAGGAGATGACCATGTCCGGGTAATCGTCGAGTTTCTCGAACTCCTTTTTGGTTTCCAGGCCGATAATGCTCTGATGCATCAGCACGTGATTTAGAACCGACCCCAGGCAGTAGATGGCCTCGTCGTCCTTGATGGCATCCTCCATTCCTTCGGATATGGCGATTCCCAGAGAGCCGGGGTGATGGGGATCCTTTCCATACAAAGTCTTCCCGAATTCCGTCCGGTCACTGGGGGAAGCATAAACTTTCGCTCCGAACAGCTCCATTAGGTTCCGTCGATCGTGTTTCCAGTCGTAAACGGCCCTGACCCAAAACACGGTGCACTCCAAACCGGCCAGAGCAGCTCCGTAAGATAAGGCGGTGCCCCATTGGCCGGCTCCGGTTTCCGTGGTGAGTCTCTTGTAGCCCTCCCTCTTAGCATAGTAAGCCTGAGCCAGAGCGGTATTGACCTTGTGGCTGCCGGTGGGACTGTAGAATTCCGCCTTGTAATACATCCGGGCCGGCGTATCCAGAGTCTTTTCCAGATTCACAGCTCTGAACAGGGGCCTGGGGCGACCGGCTTGATGGTAAATGTGTTGCAACTCTTCCGGAATGTCGATCCACCTCTGATCGGAGAACTCCTGCTTTAAGCACTCGGCCAAGAGTATCTTGGGCAGGTTTTTGAGCCTCGATTCTCCCCCCTCGGGATCCTGCGGAGGGGGAAGTGGCTCCGGCAGATCGGGAAGTATATTGTACCACCGGGTGGGCATCTCTTTTATGTCCAGGTTGACTTGTCTCTGATTGCTGGGCATGCTTCTATCTCCTTTGGGTTAGTATTATTGATTTTCGTCGATTAACCTGAACGACTCTTTCTGTTTAATCGAAGGCTATCTTGGCCTTCAGACTTTTCCTCCCAGGCTCTCGAAGTTGATGAAATCCGCGTAGTGGACTATCATGGCCTCGGTGGTGCGATGACCTCCGTCCCCCTCCTTGGCATGGGTGGCAATCATGTGAATGACCTCCTGGGACAGGCCGTGCTTATAGGCCAGAGCAGAGCCTGAAAAGGGATGTCTGAGCAGCTTGCCGCTTTTGCTCTTGACCACCTTGTCCCCTTCCCTAACGTACTCGGCGACTTTGCCCACGTCGTGCAAAATTGCTCCGGCAATCAACACGTCGGAATCGATCTTCACTCGATCCCCGTAGGAATCGATTAGCACACCGGCAACCTGGATGGCAGTCTGAGTCACCCCCCTGGTGTGTGTGATAAGATCGATCCGGCAATCAGGGATGAGAAGCGTGAAGGGAATGGTTTGCAGATCGTCTATTTGCCAGCCTCCCTCTCGTATCGCCTCCTCCCAGGTGGAGACCACCTGTTGCCTTAGCTTCTCGTCCTTTATTTGAGCAATCTCTGGAAACAGTTCCCGTATTTGTTTTTTCATAAACTCCTCTTCCGCAAACCCATATATTAAGGATTCCGGGGAGAATTGCAACAAAAATCTTCCGGGGATCAAATGTAGCTTGCAAGCTTGCCCTGAACCATACGGTTCAATGTTTGTCTCGGACGAAAAAGCGTCGCACAAGAAGTTACGACGCTGCATCCTGCGCCACCATAGAGAATTCTAGTGACAGATTGCAGCAATACTCTAATTCAACTTTTGTACTGAGAGATTGCCAGGCTGGATTTTTGATTGCTCCTATAGGCTCAACACGGCTTGATGATGCTTTGAACCGTGTTAAAGCTTCAGAGACAAAATCTACCTTTGTTGCTTTAACCTGAAATCGGCCGCCAAATGCCCCACTTTGTTCTCTTTATGATCGCGAATCGTAGGGCGGGTCCACTCTCGTAACTTCCCAATTTGCATTCTGTTAAGTACGTCCAGTTGTCTGTAAACTTCAATTGCCGCGGGAGCGATGGCCCTTCTGGAGCCGTCCAGTATCTTTACCGCAATCCCATATCCTTTGTTGATGACCACGGCACAATGCAAGGCCTCCGCTCCGGCCTTGGCCATGACGTTCCCCTTGCTGGCTAAGGCCAGATCGTAATCCAATCTTCCCCTGCCCGAGACCAGATCCGGGTATCTCCACATGGAGTCGGCCACCACCTGCAGCGACTGAGACGTGGTCTCGTCGTTTGAGATGAAACTTCTGAGCTTTGAGAATCCAATAGCCATGTTTCTCAAAGGAAGGGCAAAGGTGGGAGCGCCGCATGCTTCCACTCCTATTCCCATCTTCCGTTGGGGGAATTCGCACAGCCCGGCGATCTTCTTTGCGATCAGCTTCTGCACCGGATGACGCGAGCTCAAATAGGTTTTGAGATTCCATCCTCGGTAAACGCAGACCGCCAGCATACCGGCATGCTTCGCCGAGCAGTTGTGCTGAAGGCTGGAGAATTTCTTCTTGGGCGGGGTGATTCCCAGCGCTGTATAATAGTGTGGGACGTGGGAGCCGCACTGAAGATGGCTTTTGTTAAGCCCTATCTTCTTTAGAATGCTCCTGACCAGCCGGACATGCTTCTTCTCTCCGTTGTGCGAGCCGACGATTATAGCGACCTCCTTTTGGGTAAATCCGAAGGCCTCGGCAGCACCGGACTCCACAACCACCAGAGCTTGAAAGGGCTTGGCTGATGATCTGAGAAAGGTGACGAAATCCGGATCGCCGGCATACCGTATTAGCCTGCCCCGCGAGTTCACCACGGCGACAGCGCCATGATGGACGCTCTCAACGGTATTTCCACGGTTGACTTTGACCAAGATGTCACTCATAACCGTATCAATCTAACGACAGGCTTCCGTAATTCAAAGAGAAAAGTTGACTTGGTACTCCGGCAGACAGCCGGAATTCTCCGCAGATTGAGGATAGTACAGCCGCAGTCCGGAAATTCCTTGACTGCCCTTCTAATAGCCTTTAACTTCACACCGTAACTTAGTTTGAATCTTGCAGGATAACAAATCGGCAAAGAGTGGGAAGATGGAATCCAACAGCCACATTGGGACGCGAGTGATAAGTCTTTGGCAAGGGAACCGAAGACGCATCATCGTCTCAGGCGTGATCATTCTGGTCCTCATCGTTTTACTTGTCATGGGCATCAGAACATACAACAGCTATCGTCAGGACCTGCCCTCTTTGACCCAGCTTCACAACATCGAACCCAGCTTAGTCACCAAGATCTATTCGGCCGACGGAACCGTAATCAAGGAGTTCTACACCGAGCGCCGCCTGCTCATTCCCCTTAAGAGGATGCCCCCTCACCTGATTGACGCCATCCTGGCTACCGAGGATCGAAGGTTCTTCAAGCATTGGGGGGTTAATTCGCTCTCCATGTGTCGCGCCTTGTGGGAAAGCCTGTGGTTCGGACATCGGGTCAGGGCCACCAGCACCATAACTCAACAGCTGGCCCGAACTCTGTTCCTTACGCCGGAGAGGACCATCTCCAGGAAGATAAAAGAGGTGCTGACCGCCATCAAGATCGAAAGGAACTACACCAAGGAAGAGATACTGGAGATGTATTTGAACCAGTGTTATTTCGGAAGAGGGGCTTACGGAGTACAGGCTGCGGCACAGCTGTATTTCGGGAAGAACGTGGACGAGCTGGACACCCTCGAATGCGTTACCATCATAGGCATTCCCAAGAGCCCCAGCAGATATTCTCCCATCAATCATCCCGACCTGGCGCTCACAAGAAGAAACGTGGTTTTGGAATCGATGAAGAGATTCGGCAAGCTCTCCCCGGAGCTGGCGGACTCTATGAAAACCTTGCCGCTGGAGATCAGTCCAACCCAGGCGCCGGTGGGGGAAGCTCCCTATTTCACCGAGATGATCAGACAATACCTGGAGAAGGAGTACGGCGAGGACATCCTTTATCAGGGAGGGTTGTCGGTCTACACCACGCTGGATTTGAAAATGCAGAAGGCGGCGGAAGAGGCTTTGCTGGCGGAACTGGAAACCAGACAGCAACAGATGGAGAAGACTCACTCCCTGAAGGACACCACATATACTATTGAGGTGATCGACTCCGCGGACGGAACTCTCGGGAAGAAAAAGGTCTACAGGCAGCTCCAGGGGGCCCTGGTGGCTATGGATAACAAAACCGGCAACATCCTGGCTTTGGTCGGGGGAAAGGACTTCGGCCACAGTCAGTGGAACCGTGCGGTGCAGGCTCCCAGACAGCCGGGTTCGGGGTTCAAACCGTTCATCTACACCGCCACCATCGAGAACGGCGCCAAACCCATCGACATAGTATACGACATCCCCATAATTCTCACCGGGGATGACGGTAAGGAATGGAGCCCCCAGAATTTCGACGAGGTGTTTCGCGGTCCGGTCACGCTGAGACGGGCTTTGGCCAAATCGATAAACGTGGTCTCCGCCAAACTGATTCAAAAGGTCACCCCCCAGCAGACCATTTTCTTTGCTTCGCACATGGGAATAAGCACCCCCTTGAGTCCCTATCCCTCTCTGGCTCTGGGCACCTCCGAGGTAACCCTGTGGGATATGGTTCAGGCGTTCTCGGTCTTCCCCAACGGAGGGATAAAGGTGGAGCCCAAATACGTCGTCAGAATAACAGACCGTTACGGGAAGGTGCTGGAGGAGGATGAATACTCTAAAAGGGACGAGGTCCTCTCTGCGCAGACCGCCTATATCATGACCACCATGCTGCAATCCGTAATAAGTGAAGGCACCGGCATGGGAGCCAGGGCCTGGGGTTTCACCCGGCCGGCAGGGGGAAAAACCGGCACCACCGACAACTGCATGGATAACTGGTTTTTGGGCTTCACGCCCCAGATCACTGCCGGAGTTTGGATCGGATACGACGACAAAATCGTGATCGGCAAGAACGTCACCGGCGCCCATACCGCTCTTCCGGTGTGGACCAATTTCATGATAAGCGCGCACCAGGATCTTCCTGTGGAGGATTTCAAGGTCCCGCCCGGGATATACTTCAGAACCGTCTGTCTGGAAAGCGGGCTTTTGGCTACCGACCGATGCCCCCGGGTCATCACCGACGTGTTCACCCAGGAGACTCTGCCCGACCGAACCTGCGATCTGCATCCCTCGGACGGCCTTCCCGATTCTTCCGTCACGACCCTGTTTAAGGAAAGACAACAGGTTCCCGAGAAAAAGGAGGGGATAGTCTTCTAAGTCGGGTCGCCCAAGAGCATTTATCCAATCCCGGTGAATTCATAACCCGCAGCGGTGCACAAAGACGCTGCGATAATCAAAAATCCCGCAGGACTCATCCGAAAGCCCTGCGGGGTTCTTAACGTTACGGCTTACCTATATGTGGTTAGCCCTATATGGTCTTTGACTTGCGGCTCGACTTAGCCTGATTGAGAGGAGCCATAGGATTTCGTCTATACCTTGACCACGTTAGTGGCCTGCGGGCCCTTGGGCCCTTCGACGATCTCGAAGCTGACCTCCTGTCCCTGCTTCAAACTCTTGAATCCCTCGTTCTGGATGGCCGAGAAGTGGACGAAAACGTCCTTCCCGCCATCCGGCTGCTCGATGAAGCCAAATCCCTTGGAGTCATTGAACCATTTTACTTTACCGGTCGGCAAACCTTTTCACCACCTTTCATCAAACTAAAGGTTTTGAGTCAATCGCAGCCCCGCCGCTAAAGATTCAGTCTTTGCCGAAATCTTTCGACTGGAACTTTTTATTATTTCTTTCCCCCGAATAAAAAACCCACGAAATTGTGCCGAAGTTTTCGTGGATTGAAAAACTCAAACCAACAAAAAACTTACTGCAACTTTCTTACTGCCATGCGTCCACACTGCCCTGTTTATAAGCTTTTCTTGGCTTTTTGTCAAGAGAAATCTTCACCGGCAAAGGAGTTTTCCTCTTTTTTTGCACCAGAAGCTCCTCTCTGTTTTTTATCGGACAAACGGCGGAAAACATAACTCCGGATTCGAGTTGAACCTCCGCAGCCCCCTGCATACGATTTCATCCGATAGAACCCGGGCGGTCGAGAAGGCTTCTTTGCCGCGGTGTTCTTAAGCCGAGAGCAAGTATCACGGCGGCCACCAACGACAACCCCGCCCCCAATCCGAAGGCCGCCCACACTCCGGCCCACTGCCACAGCCAGCCGAAGATCAGACTGGCGGGGAGTGCCGCCAGACCGACGGCTCCATGATAGATGCCGAAACCTAAACCTCTTTTCTTCTCTCCCACCAGGTCCGCCACGTAAGCCCGCATGGTGCCGTCGGCCAGACCGTAATAAAGCCCGTATGCGGCGAACAAAATCCAGACATGCAGGGATCGGGTGGCGGCGGCAAACCCAATGTAGACCATGGCGTAAACCAGCAGGCCGGAGATGATCAGATTTTTACGGCCGATCTTGTCGGACAGCGCTCCTGCGGGAGAAGAAACCAGGCTGTAAACCAGGTGCAGAACCATCCAGAGTATCGGGATGTAAATCACCTCTATGCCCAGATCCCTGGCCCTCAAGAAGAGGAACGCATCGCTCGAGTTGCCCAGGGT
>CAYMNI010000147.1:0-6465 GCA_964391755.1 uncultured Ignavibacteria bacterium | reverse complement strand
GGAGCACATGGTGGACACGGTTCTGTACTTCGAGGGAGAGAAAAGCTGCCTGTTTCGAATCCTGCGAGCGGTAAAAAACAGGTTCGGCTCCAGCAACGAGATCGGGGTTTTTCAGATGGAGGAGCGGGGGCTGGCGGAGGTGGAGAATCCCTCCATGCTCTTCCTGCCGGAGAGGGCGCAGCAGGTATCCGGATCGGTGGTGGTGTGCTGCATGGAGGGAACCAGGCCTCTTCTGCTCGAGCTTCAGGCTTTGGTCTCGCCATCCAACTATGGCACCCCGCAGCGGGTCTCGTCCGGTGTGGATTACAAGAGGCTGGCTCTGCTTTTGGCCATCCTGGAGAAAAGGGAGGGGCTCTCGGCGGCTGCCTTTGATGTGTTCGTCAACTTGGCCGGCGGGGTGAGGATCGATGAGCCGGCAATGGATCTGGGAGTGGTGGTGTCCTTGGCCTCCAGCCTAAAGGAGGTGCCGGCACACCCCGAGTCGGTGGTGATCGGCGAGGTGGGGTTGGGCGGTGAGGTTCGGGCGGTAAGTCAAATAGAAAGGAGGATCAAAGAGGCGGAGAAGCTGGGATTTTCCAGGTGCATCGTTCCGCATGGCAACCTCAAAGGATTGAATCAGAATCATAACGTCGAAATCAGAGGGGTGAGAAGCATTCGAGAAACTTTGGACATGATGTTAACCTGAATCAGTCGCAACGGAGGAGGTAAGAGATGCGGTTGAGAATCAAGAAGCTGTTGAAGGGTGGCGAGTACTTCGTCTCTTTTGAGAGCATGGACTTCAACCAGGAGGAGATGGAGAAGATCGACAAGTTCGGCATGCCCAGCGTGGATTTCACCCAGGATGGGCTCGGCACGCATAGGCTCAATGAGATAGACGTGTCCCTCAAATGTCAGAACGTCGACGAAGCGGAGCACACGGTAAACAGCGTTTCCCAGAGCATCAAGGATAGGCTAATCGAGCTTATGGCTCAGGTGGACAACTTCACGGGCGAAGATGTGGTGGAACTGTAGCTGCCTTCGCACTCACGGACTGTCTTGCTCTGAGAGAAACCATTGAAATGAGAGTCCGGCACTTTTTGTGCATGATTCTTATATAGCCCGTCTCTTGAGGGAGAAGGGGATTTTAAAGCGGGCGAATCTTTTGGTTCGTCCGCCTTTGGGCGGAGCTTAAGCTCCGCCCTTATATTTACATCATAGGTCGTATATGTTGCCCGGACGGAGGCAGCTTTGCCTCCGGCGGGACTATCCGACATTCGTTTGTTTGTGACTCCCACCTTCGACAGGGAATTTCCGATCCACGATCCGGATGTTACTATCTTGCAGTTAGGATATGTCCGAAGTCTTCTACCCCCCCGCTTTGATCTCCCTCTCCACTCTGTTGAAAGAAGGAAACCGGGGGAGAGGTCAATAGATTAAGGTTGACACCTGGATAATTAGATGCAATCTTAACCTCATGACCAAGCGAAAACGCACCAGGAAGGTCTGGGTGGGCAGGGTTTCTGTGGGGGGAGGCGCGCCCATCTCGGTACAGTCCATGACCAAAACCGACACCCGTGACGTCCCGGCCACCGTCAGACAGATAAAAAGATTGGAGAAAGCCGACTGCGATATCATACGCGTGGCGGTGCCGGACATGGAAGCCGCGTCGGTCCTGCCAAAGATCAAGAAGAGAATCGGAATTCCCCTGGTAGCTGACGTTCATTTCGACTACCGGCTTGCATTGAAAGCGGTCGACGCGGGTGTGGATAAGCTGCGCATCAATCCGGGCAACATCAGCGCGGATTGGAAAGTGAGGGAAGTGGTCAAAGCGGCGAAAGAGAGAAAGATTCCCATTCGTGTGGGCGTGAATGCCGGCTCGCTTCCCCGCGACATCAGAGCCAAGCATAAGGGAGCATCTCCGGCAGCGTTGGTGGAGGCTGCTTTAAGACAGGTCAGGATCTTAGAGGATTTGGATTTCAACAGGATTGTGATCGCGCTGAAGTCCTTCGACGTGCCCACAACGGTTGAGGCCTACAGGCTGATGTCGAGGAAGAAAAAATACCCGCTGCACCTGGGGATAACGGAAGCCGGACTGCCTCTTGCCGGCTCGATCAGATCGGCTATGGGCATCGGGATACTCTTGGCTTCCGGCATCGGCGACACTATCAGAGTCTCTTTGACCGGCGATCCGGTTCAGGAAGTGGTAGTGGGATACGAGATTCTCAAATGCCTGAACCTGCGGCAGCACGGCCCTATCATCATCTCCTGTCCCACCTGCGGAAGATGCGAGATAGACATAATCTCCATGACCAAAAAGGTGGAGCGAGCAGTCAGAAATCTCGATGCGCCGATCAAGATAGCCGTTATGGGCTGTGTGGTGAACGGACCGGGCGAGGCAAAGGATGCGGACGTGGGAATAGCCGGGGGAAAAGGATATGGACTCTTGTTTCGCAAGGGAAAGATCGTCGGGAAAGCCAAAGAGAGGGATTTAGTCAAAGCGCTTTTGGATTTGGTACAGCATTTGTAGGGGTGCTTCTGGACGGGGGCTTCTGGTCGATGCATTGGCATTAGGGAACGTTTATCAAACAACTGTAAAACTATGAAAAAAGAAATCAGGTTGCTGGGTGAGGTTTACGAGAATTCGGCTAAATATCTTCCGGACAAGTTAGCCTTGAAGAAAGGGGATAGCGAGTATACTTTTGCCCAGGTAGAGGACGCGGTGGTCAAGCTGAAGAACTACCTGCTGGAGCTCGGATTAAGACAGGGTGACAGGTTTGCCGTGATAGGTGAAAACTGCCCCGAATGGGCCATCGGCTACTTGGCGATTGTAAAAGCCGGGTTGGTTTGTGTGCCCCTCGATCCCATGTTGTCGGAGGGCGAGATCATTCATATCCTCAGGGAAAGTGAAGCCCGGGGCGTCCTCAGCACAGAGAACCACATCTACAAAATCGAAGCTGTCGAGTCGGAGCTAAAGAATCTGAATTGGATCATCCCTTTGAAAAGCATCAAGGATCTGGAGGTAAAAAAAGATATTCCGGCGGGCAGGATCGATCCCGATTCTTTGGCCGTCCTGATCTTCACCTCGGGCACCACCGGGACGTCCAAGGCCGTTATGCTGAGCCATAACAACATAATCAGCAACATGAAGTCGTTTGAGCCGGTTATAACGTTGGGCGATGGCGACAGCATGGTTTCGATCATACCGATGCACCACACCTTTGAAGCGACCTGCGGTTTCCTTTACCCTTTATACTGCGGCGCAGCGGTTTATTACCCGCCCAGCTTGAAACCCAACGATCTGCAGGCGACGCTGAAATCCGCTAGGGTAACCTGTGTGATTGCCGTTCCACTTCTATTCGAAAAACTCTTGCGTTCCGTCACCAGGAAAGTAGCCGGGTCGCTCTGGCCCACGAGAATTCTGTTCAACGCCACCAGCGGAATCGCATCACTCTTCAGATTCACGCGTAAACCGCTCTTTGCTCGGGTGAGGAGAGAAATGGGCATGGAGACCCTTACCTATGCCGTATCCGGCGGGGCGGCGCTTCCGGCCAAAGTTGCCAAGGGATTGGAGCTTCTCGGCATACCAATTCTGCAGGGTTACGGCCTGACCGAGTCCTCGCCCGTGATTTCGGTTAATCCGTTGGGAAATCCCAAAAACAATTCCGCAGGCCCACCCATCCCCGGCGTCGAGATCAAGATTGCCCGGCCGGATGCAAACGGCATAGGTGAGATCATCGTGCGTGGCGCCAACGTGATGCTCGGCTATTATAAAAACAAAGAAGCAACCGACGAGGTGCTAAAAGACGGCTGGCTTTATACCGGAGATTTAGGTCGCATCGACAAGGATGGCTACCTGTACATTACCGGAAGGATGAAGAGCACGATCGTAACCCAAACGGGGAAGAATATCTATCCGGAAGAGATCGAAGAGAAGCTCATAAAAAGCCAGTGGATAGAGGAAGTTCTGGTGGTGCCGAGAATCGATCCGGAGACCAAAAAAGAGGGGATATTGGCCATCATCCATCCGAATTACGAACTGCTCGAAGAGCATAGTATCGCAAAAGGCGTCACATTATCCGAACAGGACATCCAACTGATATACAAGGATGAAATCAGGAAATGCAACGAGGGACTTTCTGCTTATAAAAAGGTCACTCGGTTCGAAATCCGGGAAGAAGAATTTCCGAAGACCACGACAAACAAGATCAAGCGTCATCTGTTTGTCGAAAGGGGAATAAGGGTATAGAGCAAAAGATTTGGATGTTTTACATTTCGTCCGGAACACTTCATATCTCAACGGGTGGCAACGGATGATCAGGTGCAGCAAATGCGTTCTGCCTGAATCGACGCCAGGAATTCTATTCGACGAAGAGGGGGTCTGCAACTACTGCCGATCATATCGGAAGCTGACATACAAAGGCGAAGGGGAGCTGCTGAGGATTCTGGATTCGCACAGAAGACCAAAAAGCAAATACGACTGCATCGTGACCTTAAGCGGCGGACGCGACAGCAGCTATGCCCTGCTGAGGCTGGTCAAAGACTATGGCATGAAGGTCCTGGCGGTAAACTACGAGAATCCGTTCACGGATCCTCAAGCAAAGAAGAACGTCGAGAATGCGGTCAAGAAGCTGAAAGTCGACCTGGTTCGATTCGAACTTAAGAATCGAATCCATGAAAGGATTTTCAGGAACGGCGTGACTGCCTGGCTGCGAAGACCATCTCCCGCTTTGGTCCCGATGATGTGCGTAGCCTGCAAAAACCTGTGGCTGGAGATTCTGAAGATCGCCAGGCGGTATGACGTAAGCCTGGTGATCAGCGGCGGAAACAGGTTCGAACAGGTCTCCTTCAAGAGGGTTCTGCTGAACATTCTGGCGGACGAGGGAGCGGAGAAGGCTCTGATCAAGGAGATATTCGGTATCCTGAAGCAGACCTCCGGGAACCTGGCGTACTTCAAGCCTCGATTCCTCCCCTGCCTGGTTAAGGGCTACCTGTTCGGGCATCCTTATGCGCTGGGGTCCAGGTTCTTAAGGCACGGAGTAACCGGAATAGACTTGTTCTTCTATCTTGAGTGGAAGGAACGGGAGGTCGTGTCCAGGATAAGATCGGAGCTGGACTGGGATTGTCCCGGAGAATCCGACTCAACCTGGCGATTCGACTGTAAGATAGGCCACATGAAAGATTTCATGTACATGAAGACTCTGGGCATGACCGAAAGAGACGATTTCTATTCCAAAATGGTCAGAGAAGGCCAGATGAGCCGGGAGGAAGCTCTGCAAAGACTGAAAGTGGAGAATAGACTTCATCTGGAACACATAAATCAATTACTGAGTGAGGTTGGAATAGAATACGCGACGGTGAGCAAGTTAGGAGCCTTTAGCTCCTGACCTAGACTCGGAATGCAACTCTGCGTTATGGAACGCTAATAAGGAGGTAACTCCGATGATGACAAGAAAAAGATCACCTTTGACGTGGCTGATGTTATGCTGGCTTGTATTAGCATCAGCTTTGTGTAGTAATGCACCGGCTGAGAATTCGAAATTGTATGAAGTCCGGACGGTCAACGTTATGACCAGCGACAGTGTCCGGCTGGTTACGGACGTGTACCTGCCCGGTTATGGGGATAGATTTCCGGTGGTCCTGCTCAGGACTCCTTACGGCAGCCAGGGTAATGTCTGGCTGGGAGAGAATCTGGCTGTGGCCGGCTATGCCGTGGTCATCCAGAACGTTCGGGGAACGCACGGGTCGGAAGGAGAGTTTTTCCCCTTTGTATACGAGAAACGAGACGGAGTGGAGACTATAAATTGGATTCTGGCGCAGCCTTGGTCCAACGGAATGGTGGGTTTGTGGGGATCGTCATACTCCGGGTATTGTGCCTTAGAAATCGCAAGCAGCGGGCATCCGGGCGTGGTGTCCTTATTCAATCTATCCGGTTGGTCGGACCTGAAACCTTTCACCATCCACGGAGGAGCATTCCATCTGATGGCCCATCTGCGTTGGTTTTACAGCTATGCCTCGGGACAGCCGGAACCTCCACCGGAAGCCTGGGACGGCATATTTCGAACCGTCCCCCTAAGCGACTTCTTTCAGGGTGCCGAAGCAGTGGCCGAGCTGGCGGGAGCGGATTACGACTATTCCGTTTTTACCACTCCCATCATGCATATCACCGGCTGGTATGACTACATCTATCCCAACGTGCTTCAAACTTACGACTCGATCGCCACAAAGACTGCGGACCCGCCTTTGCAGCACCTGGTGGTAGGACCCTGGGCTCACAACGACGTAATGAACGGTGTTACCACGGTGGGCGACGAGGACTTCGGCCCATCCGCCAAGATGGACCGGGAATGGGTATTCGCAGAGGCCAAGAATTGGTTCGACCATACGCTTGCGTTAAAACCCATCGACGACGATTTCTGGCCGGACGGCCCGTCTGGGTCCGCCAAGCCGGTGCGGATTTTCGTGATGGGAGACAACCATTGGCTGGAG
>CAYMNI010000146.1:2596-6504 GCA_964391755.1 uncultured Ignavibacteria bacterium | reverse complement strand
AGGAGGGCTATTCGCCCAAGCTCACCATCGGGATTTCGCCGGTTCTCTGCGAGCTGTTGGCAGATGAGTCCTTCAAAACGGAGTTTTCATCCTATTTGGAGAGCAAGCTGGTTGCAGCGGAAAACGACATACAGGAATTCTCCAAGCACAAAAGAGAGCTCATGCTCCGGCTGGCACACATGTGGAAGGATTACTACGGCAAGATCAAATCAGATTTCGAAAACACATACGCGAAGGACATAATCGGCCAGTTCAAAAAGCTCCAGGATGCCGGATACATCGAGATAATGACCTGTGCCGCCACCCACGGTTACCTTCCCCTTCTTTCGCAGGACACGTCGGTTCAAGCACAGGTCAAACAGGCGGTGCAAAGTTACACTCGTTTCTTCGGAAGACCTCCCCGTGGAATATGGCTTCCCGAGTGCGCTTACCGGCCCAGATACAAGTGGGCTCCGCCGGTGGAAACCAGCCTGGGAAAACAGAGTTATTTGAGAAAAGGAGTGGAGGAGTTCTTGAGCGAGAACGGCATAGATTATTTCATAGTGGATGCTGCTCTGCTCAAAGGGGGAAAAGCCATCGGAGTCTATATGGACAGATTCCAAGCCTTGAAAACATTGTGGGGGCAGTTCGAGAAACAGTACGCACCGCGCGAAGAGGAGATCGACAAGACCCCGCGGGAGGTTTACCTGGTCGGTACCGAAGGCAAGAAGCCGGTGGCCATCTTCACCCGCGACCCGGAGACCGGCTTGCAGGTGTGGAGTGGAGAATGGGGCTACCCCGGCGATGGAAACTATCTGGACTTCCACAAAAAGCACTTCCCCGGGGGCCATCGTTACTGGAAGATAACCTCCGCCAAGAGCGATTTGGCAGACAAGCTGGAATACTATCCGGACGATGCTCAGAAGAGGGTCCCGGAGAACGCCGCCCATTTCAAAGGGTTGATTAAGAGACTGCTGAAGGAGTATAAGACCAAGACGGGAAAGCAAGGCATCGTCTGTGCTCCTTACGACGCGGAACTCTTCGGACACTGGTGGTTCGAGGGCACTCAGTTTCTCAAGCTGGTTCTGAAGTACGTGGCGGACGATCCGGAAATCGAGCTGACCACCTGCGCGAATTTCCTGGATAAGGCCAAACCGACCCAGGTGATCTCCATCCCCGAAGGCTCGTGGGGGGAAGGCGGTTACCACTACATCTGGCTGAACGAGTGGACCCAGTGGACCTGGAAGCACATATACGAGGACGAAGTCAGGATGCAGAAGCTGGTGCAGGAGTTCGGAGAGACAACCGACGAGAAGCTGATAAGCATTCTGAAGCAGATTGCCCGCGAGCTACTGCTTCTTCAATCGTCCGACTGGCAGTTTCTGATCTCCACCTGGAGCGCCAGGGATTACGCAGAGCTGCGTTTGTCCGAACATCATCAGAACTTCGTCAGGCTGGTGGAGATGGCGGAAAAATACGGACGCGGCGAGTGGGTGGACCCGGGAGAATGGGCGTTTCTGGGAGACACCGAGGCTCGGGATAATCTCTTCAGGGACGTAGAATACAAATGGTTCGGAAAGCTCGAGTTTCCGCCGCGTTGAACTCAATAATCATCTGATTGTCGATAACCAGAACCTGACTCAAGTCGAAAACCAGAACCTAGCTTAAGCTAGGTTCTGGTTTATACATTGGTTCTTCTCGTTTGCACGTCACTTCTCACCGGCTGTTGCCTTCCCCTGGCATTCATCGCAGACTACAAATCGATTTGTCTTGACAAGAATCTGAGTCTACAAGATCTTCCGCTAGGCTGGTTGCCCGGTTGGGACTTGAGCCTTTTCCTTATTGCATTCTCCTGAATGATGCCTTATCTTAGTGCTCAGACGAACGGAAATACGCCTGAGATATCAGGCATCTGCGATTTGACCATTCGGATGGAGGAATGAAGCAGTGAGACAACTCAAGAAGTGTGGGATACTTTTGGTGATGATTCTTGCGCTAAGCTCAATCGGCATTTGGGCTGAACCTCAGGAAGAAGAAGGTGCTCTGACCATTGAAATAATCGACCAGGTACGCCAGTCCTTCAAGATGGACGCAGCCACGCGTGCCCTGATGAATGCGCTGACTAACAACGACATCAACAAGCTGGCGGTGAATCGCGAAAAGCACGTGGCTCATGATGATCTCTTCAACCACAAGATCGAAACCAAAGGCATCACCAATCAGAAGAAGAGCGGCCGGTGCTGGTTGTTTGCAGCCTTCAACGTCATGCGCCCCCGGGTAATGGAGAAATACAAGCTCAAGGAGTTCGAGTTCTCCCAGAGCTATCTTTTCTTCTGGGACAAGTTCGAAAAAGCCAATCTTTTTCTGGAACTGGTCATCGAGATGCGGGATCGTGATCCGCTGGATAGGGAGCTTCAGATGATATTGGAGAGTCCCTTCCCCGACGGGGGGCTGTGGATCTATGCGGTGGAGTTGATCGAGAAATACGGCGCGGTCCCCAAAAGCGTGATGCCGGAGAGCGAGCAGACCGGCAACACCGGAATGATGGACAGACTCGTCAGCCGGAGGCTTCGCCGGGACGCCTCCGCTCTAAGAGAGATGAGTCAGAGCGGAGCGACGGTTTCCGACCTAAGAGCCCGCAAGATGGAAATGCTCAAAGACGTTTACAAGATGCTGGTTCTGAATATGGGGGTACCTCCCACTGAATTCCAGTGGCGGTATGAGACCAAGGATTCCGTGGTCAGCCAGGTCAAAATCTACACCCCCAGAAGCTTCTTCGCGGAAGTTGTGAACGTGAATCTCAGAGACTACGTCCCCATCTACAACCATCCCCTGCATCCTTACGACAGGCTTTATCGGATGCGTCTGAATCGGAATATCTATGACCGTCCGGACAACGTATTCGTGAACCTCGATACCCAGAGGATGAGGGAATTCGCCCTAAAACAGCTTCTGGACGACCAGCCGGTGTACTTCGCCTGCGACGTGGGCAAGGAGGATAATTACGAGTTGGGGATAATGTCCCCCAAGATATATGACTATGACAGCTTTTACGGACTGGACTTCTCCATGAGTAAGACAGACAAGTTTCAGTATCGCGAGAGCCGCTCCACCCATGCTATGGTCTTCGTGGGAGTGGACACTCTCGACGGCAGACCGGTGAAGTGGCTGGTGGAGAACAGTTGGGGAGACGAGCGGGGAGATAAAGGTTACTGGACCATGTACGACGAGTGGTTCGACGAGTACGTTTACAAGGTGATAATCCACAAAAAGCATCTGCCCGTGCAAATATTGGACGTTCTGAAAACCGAGCCGGTGATCTTGCCTCCCTGGGACCCCATGTGATCCGTTCTATGTCGGACTAACCGGACTTGGGCAGCCCCTTGATCGCGCAGAGACGAGACGTTCCCGCAGTTTCTGAAGTTTAAGATAGAGCTTGACACTCTAAGTCCTTTGGGTATATTCCCTCAGGCTGTGAACTCAATTCAGGAGGTAAAGATGCAAAAAGCTAAGACTTGGGTTTGGTTGGTTCTGCCGCTTCTATTGGCGGGTTCGGTTTTGGTTTGGGCTTCGGAGAAGAACTCGGTTACCCCAACCGCCGAGAACTGGCTGGGCAAACTTCCCCTGTATCTGAAGCAGGCGAATATGCAATTGCCACCTGCACTGCGGGAGTCTCAAAAACCGCAGGCGCCTTGCAAGATTGTCGGCGCCACGGGCGGAATCAGCGGCCATGTGACCAAGCAGGCAGGAGGCGGAGGGATACTGGGCGTCACCGTTAGAGCCTCTTTGTTGGCTTGTCCCTCTTATTCCGACTACACCACAACCGCTGGTGACGGTTTATACACCATCACCGGCCTTCCCGCCGGGGATTACGAGGTCTGGACGGACAACGATTCGGATTACGTCGATATTTACTGGAACAACAAGAC
>CAYMNI010000146.1:0-2496 GCA_964391755.1 uncultured Ignavibacteria bacterium | reverse complement strand
ACTTACTACGACAACAAATCTAGTTGGACCAGCGCAGACGTAGTCTCGGTGACGGAGGGCTCCACGACCTCCGGGAAGAATATCACCTTGAGCTTGGGAGGAATCATCGAGGGGACCGTATCCAGCTCCACCAAGGGATCGATAGAGGGCGTGGTTCTCATGGCCTTCTACGAGCCGGATAAATTCGAATGGTTCAGCTATGGTTACACAGACGAAGACGGTGATTATTCCATCATGGGACTTCGAAGTGGTAACTGGAAGGTCTTCTGTTGGGGAGATACATCCTATGCTTTCGAATGGTATGACAACAAGACCTCATTTAACAACGCCACCAGCATAACGGTTAGTGCTCCGGGTACGGTTTCGAACAAAGATTTCACCCTGGCGAATGGCGGCTCGATCAGTGGTTACGTGTATGATCAGGGCGGATCTCCGCTATCCGATTGCTCTGTGGCTGCATACGAAACCTCGTTTGTTTGGGGCGGCATGTCGATAAAAACGGACGAAACGTCCGCTGACGGCAGTTACAAAATCGGCGGTCTGGCTACCGGTGGTTACTGGGTTGAAGCTTCCACTGAGTGCAACGAGCAATGGTGGGATCATGCGTCATCCGTGCTGGAGGCGACCGTTGTCAGCGTCACCATGCCCGGCAACGTTCCCAATATCAACTTCAACATGCCGTCTGCGGTTGAAGATGAACTGGGTCCGGAGACGTCCAGACCGGAGAGCTTCGAGCTTAAGCAGAACTATCCCAACCCGTTCAATCCTGGAACCGAACTTCAATACTCCCTCCGCAGGTCGGGCCAGGTGACTTTGGAGGTCTACAACCTGTTAGGACAGAAAGTTCGTACGCTGGTGAATGGGTATCAGCGCGCTGGTTCCTACAGCCTGCAATGGGATGGGACGAATCAACAGGGGATGACCGTGTCCAGTGGAATATATTTCTGCAGACTGCTGCTGGAGGGATCGTCTCAGACCAAAAGGATGGTGCTGCTGAAATAGAAGAGTCAGACTATCAACGGATTGAACGGATTAAACGGATAAAAGCAGTGCCACGGACTACGAACGACAAAAGCCGGTCAACGGATTGAGCGGATTAAACGGATGAAAACAGTTGCCACGGACTACGGACTACCGACCACGGACGACTCACAGTTCTCACACTTCAACAGGAATAAGACCTATACCTACTACAGGAGTTCTGATAGATGAGCGAGAAACTGCTATTTGAATTGTCTTCGCCCGGAAGAGAGGCATTTTCGCTTCCCCTGCCGGACGTACCCCCCAGGCCAACGGAAGAGTTAATTCCCCAAGACTATCTGCGAAGCCAACCGGCCGCTCTGCCTGAGTTGAGCGAGGTGGATATAGCCCGACACTTCATCCGGCTATCCATTTTAAATCATCACGTGGATAAGGGATTCTATCCTCTCGGATCGTGCACCATGAAGTACAATCCGAAGATCAACGAAGCTCTGTCCCGTCTTCCGGGATTCTCCAATTTGCATCCCCATCAGCCTGAGAACACCATTCAGGGCGCTTTGAAGTTGATGTATGAGCTGGGGGAGTACCTGAAGGAAATCGCCGGCATGGATCAGATTACCCTGCAGCCGGCTGCAGGCGCTCATGGTGAGCTGACCGGACTTTTAATGATAAACGCTTATCATAGAGAGAAGAAAAGTCCCCGTACTAAGGTGATCATACCGGATTCCGCCCACGGCACCAATCCGGCTTCGGTGATCACCGCGGGTTTTACCACCATTCAGATCAAATCCAATCCACATGGTCTGGTGGATGTAGAGGACTTAAAAAGAGTCCTGACCGAGGATGTGGCTGCGTTGATGCTGACCAATCCCAACACTCTGGGATTATTCGAATCTCAGATACTGGAGATCTCCAAGCTGGTACACGATGCTGGAGCGCTACTTTATATGGATGGGGCTAACCTAAACGCCATGATGGGGATAACCAGACCGGGTGATATGGGATTCGACGTGGTGCACTTCAATTTGCACAAAACCTTTTCCACCCCGCATGGTGGGGGGGGACCGGGTTCAGGTCCGCTGGGAGTAAAAGAGAATCTGGCTCCATTTCTGCCGATCCCTGTGGTGGTGAAAAGAACTGTCGGCAAGGCAGAGGAGTACTACCTGGACACCAAGCGTCCCTTATCCATAGGTAAGATACACGGCTTCTACGGGAACTTTGGAGTCATGGTCAAAGCTTATGCCTACATCAGGCAAAACGGTGCTAAGGGATTAAGGGAAGTCAGCGAAAATGCGATAATTAACGCGAATTATCTGAAGGAAAGCCTGAAAGCTTATTACGACCTTCCTTATGATGAAGTCTGCCAGCACGAGTTCGTTCTCTCCGGAGAAAAGCAGCTCAAAGAGAAGGGCGTTAAGACCCTGGACATCGCCAAAAGGCTTCTGGATTTCGGCCTACATGCTCCCACGGTTTACTTCCCTTTGATCGTCCACGAGGCTTTGATGATCGAGCCGA
>CAYMNI010000145.1:981-6532 GCA_964391755.1 uncultured Ignavibacteria bacterium | reverse complement strand
AGTACAGAAAGAGCATGCGGACTCGCTCTTCACCGATCTGACCTTCGGCAGCGGAGCTGGCTCCTATGCCGGTCGCTACCACACCCGGTATTACAGCTACACGCCGGGTTCCGGCTGCTGGGGTGGAGGAGGGGGAGGCTGGCAGGACGTGGAACATCGGAAGAAGATCGACTTTCAGGATGCCGGCTTTGGAATCGATCATCGGAAGTCCGAGAACTTCGGGCTTGGATTTCGGACCGGGTTCGTGAAGGAGCAGCGCATCAGGCATTATCAGGACAACTACAACACCGTCCATCTGGAGTCCAGAACCAGTTGGATCTTCAACCCTTACGTTTCTCTGGAAGGAGCCCACACGGGGTTCGGAATCGGTCCGGTGATCACCAGCGACGGCCTGTATTATCCCTCCTCCAATTCCGGGAACCACGACCAAGACGAGTTCGTCAAAAACGCGTTGATCAGCTATCACGCGCGCTTCGGAAGCCTTAAAGCCGTCTACGCCTCGGTGAGTCGCCTGGAAAACGTCCCGCTGGTCTCCGGAGGCGGATATCTCAACTACGGTCTGGGTACCGAGGCCATTCCCTATGTTTCCCTGTGGGTGGGTGGATCCACCGGGCCTTTCGACGGCCATGCACTATTGGTCAAGGCCGGGGCCAAACTGTCACCTAACTGGACAGTCTATTCCACCTACCGGTCAGGCGAGACCAGAGGAGACCGCGGGTCCGAGCGCATCGACGAGAAGGCTTTTTCTGTGAGACTGAATTATAGGTTCTTCAGAAAGTGAGATTCATTGTCAACCGGTTGATCTGTTGGACTTCTGTAAATCGACGTTCGAAAAGGAGATGATGGAAAGGAGGTGGTTCCCATAAGAGAGAGGCTTTGGTGGAAGGTGGTAATCCGGCAGGCATTCAACAATCAAATCAGAAGGAGGATGAAGATGAAAAGGACAGTGACAATAATCGGAATCGTGGCCACGCTGTTCGGGTTCTCTGTGGCTCAGGCGCAGCCCGACACTCTGACCATTCTGCACATTAACGACACGCATTCCCATCTTCTGCCCTATGGTCCGAAAGACGCCAGCGGCGACTGGACCTGGGGCGGAATGGCCAGAATCGCCACGCTGGTTGGTATGAACAAGATGACCGAGCCAAACGTGATGCTTCTGCATGCCGGCGACATCTTCGTGGGCGATTTCATGTTCCAGAAGTATCTGGGAATCGCCGAGCTGGAAATCATGAAAGGTTTAGGCTACGACGCCATGGCCGTGGGAAATCACGAATTCGATCTCTACCCCTCGACCCTGAAGTACGTGCTGAACGAAGCGGGATTCCCGGCTGAGGGCTTTCCCATTCTGTGCGCCAACCTGGATATTTCGGGAGATCCGGAACTGGGTTACTTCGTGCAGCCTTACGTCATTAAGGAGTATGGAGATGTGAAGGTCGGGATATTCAGCCTTCTAACCGACCTGACCAACCAGATCGCCAATCCCTCTCCGGTAGTAGTGCTGCCGCCGCTGTCGGTTGCACAAAACTGGGTAGACTCACTCCGTCTGGGTCACAAATGTGATGTGGTGATTCTGCTCTCGCACCTGGGCATAGACGATGACCAACTGGTGGCCTCCTCAGTTTCCGGAATCGACATCGTAGTAGGTGGACACTCGCACACCGTTCTGGATACGCCGATTCAAATAGGCAATACCCTGATACTGCAAGCAGGAGAGTTCGGCAGATACATGGGCAAGTTAAGGCTGATTGTGAACGGATCATCTTCCCCCATGCCGCTGAACAACAACGCGCTTCTGCGGCAGGCGACTGAAAAGGCAGTTATCCAGAGTTGGAGCTACCAGCTTCTGCCGGTGGATTCATCCGTTCCGGCCGAGCCGACCACAGAAGCTTTGGTGGCCAACCTGGCAGCTGGGGTAGAGGCTGATCCAAGATTCGGTCCGGTGTATACCGATGTAATTGCACAAGCGTCGACACAACTCGATAAGCCTTTGGGAGAGGGACTGTGCAAGGACAACGCCATGGGGAACCTGATCTCCGACGCATTCAGGAATCTGACCGGCACCGACATAGCCATTCAGCCGCAGGGATTCATCTCGCAGACCATCTATCAGGGGGAGGTCAAGGGTGCAGACGTCTTCCAGGCGGTTCCCTATGGTTTTGACGAAACCTCGGGCTTGGGCTTGAAGCTGGTGACCTTCGAGACCGATGGTATGTCGCTTTTGTCCGGCCTGGAGTTCTCAGTCTACAATCTTCCATCGGTAGAAGATTTCTTCCTGCATGGCTCGAATTTCTCCTACGTATATGACTTGAGCAATCCTCCCGGCTCCAGAGTGGACTACTCCGAAGTTATGGCAGCCGGAGGACCTCTGGATCCCTATGCCAACTATACAGTGACGGTTCCGGATGCGGTGGTCCCCTTTCTCTCTCAGATTCCGGGATTTCAGGTGAACAACCTGCAGCAGACCGATTTCTTCGTCTACGACGTAGTGCGCGACTTCATGGTAGCTCACTCGCCGGTGGCCTATTGGGCCGAAGGCAGGGTGATCGACTTGGCGTCTTTTGCGGACCCGATAGTTGGCATTGGGGCCTTGTCGGATGTAGTCCAGCTTTTTCGGGACAACGGCTCCATACGTCCTAAGCAGGTCGCCCAAGGGCTAATCCGCAATCTGAAGCAAGCGCAACGTTTCCTCGAGCATGGCCGAGAGGAAGCCGCGGTACGAAGCCTTAAGTTCTTCAAGATCCGGGTCAGATTTTTAACCCGGCTGGGACGAATTTCCTCTCAGTCGTCGGAGAAACTGATTTACCTGGCGAACAAGCTCATTCGTTCCATCGGGGCTCCGCCGGTTATGTCTCCCCAGGCGGAAACAGGAGGCAGTCTGCCGCCAGCGTTTGAGCTGCATCAGAACTTCCCGAATCCGTTCAACCCGGAAACTCAGATTTCCTACAGTCTGCCCGAGGAGGGAGAAGTCAGGCTCACCATCTACAACGTGCTCGGGCAGCAGGTAAAGGTTCTGGTAGACGGTCATCAGAATGCCGGAGCGCAGACAGTGATCTGGGACGGTTGCAACGAAAACGGAGAGAAGGTCTCCAGCGGCATCTACTTCTACAAACTGAAGGCGGGAGACGTTGTCCAGACCAGGAAGATGACTCTGATGAAATGAAGACGTTCTTGAAGCGAGAAGCCCCCTTTTGGGGGCTTCTCGCAAAAGAGGAGTTACAGCCATGAAGGTTCTTCTGATTTATCCGGACACGGACAAGCTCAGCGTGATTCCCAAAAAGCTGATCAACATCGAGCCGCTGGGGCTGGAATATCTGGCTGGCACCATTTCCGAGCATGAGGTGGAAATCCTGGATATGAAGATGGAAAACAGATGGCAGAGGAAGATAGAAGAGTTTTGCCCCCAGGTGGTGGGCATGTCCGGCACGGTGATTCACTCTCGCCGAATGTTGGAGATTCTCAGAAAGGCGAAGGAGCTCAATCCAGCCGTTCTGACGGTGGTGGGTGGGGCTCACGCCACCCTGGTACCAGAGGATTTTAACCGGTCTTATGTGGACGCAATTGTTTTGGGTCATCGTGTTCAGTCCTTCCAACGATTGGTGGAGGATTTCGAGCTCAAGAAACCATTCGGAGAGATCGAAGGATTGGCTCTCCCGCGGGAAGGGAAGCTTCGCTTCACGCCGGTGAGAAATCAGACGACCGATTTAGATCATTTGCCTATGCCTCGGAGAGATCTGACCGAGAAATATCGCAAAAGGTATTTCCACTTGGTCTGGAAACCGACTGCTCTGGTCGTCACCTCGGTAGGCTGCACCCACAAATGCAACTTCTGTCCTTGCCCGGTGCTTACCGGAGGAAGGTTCTTAAGAAGATCTCCCGAATTGGTCCTTGCCGAACTGTCGGAGATAAAGGAAAGATACATCTACGCCGGGGACGACGATTTCTTTTTCGATTATAAGCATGCTCTGAGAATCTACCAGTTGATAAGAGATGCCGGGATCAAAAAGCAGTATTACATCCTAAGCCGGGTGGACTCGATAAACCGGCAACCGGACATAGTGGAAAAATGGGCTGAGATCGGATTGAAGAAGGTTTTCCTGGGACTGGAGTCCTTCAGAGACGAGGAGCTTGAGTCTCTGAACAAAAGATGCTCTGTCGAAAATAACAACCGAGCCATCGAAATCCTTCACCAGAACAAGGTCGATCCTTTGGGTGCGTTTGTCATTCAACCCTACTATAGGAAGGCGGATTTCGACGCCCTATTGGAGTATATGGACAAATTGAGGATCTATTACCATGAGTTCACCATCTTGACCCCATTCCCGGGGACGGATTTCTACAATAAGGTCGTAGATCAACTGACATCCAAGGACAATCGTCTTTTCGATCTGGCCCACTCACTTCTGCCCACCGATCTTCCTGCGGATGAATTCTACAAGTTATACAGCCGGCTCTATCGCAAGGCCCATTCTCCCCTGCGGGCTCTAAGAATAAAGCCAACGGTTTCTCCTTTTTCCGGTTTTGGTTTCTTAAGGCTAACGCCCGGAATCCTATCTTTGTTCCGCTCCGGCAGAAGGGCGTACAGGAGTTTGGGACAGCTCCAGCACCCGGATGCCAAATCTCGCGAAGCGATACCTTCGTCTACATTTGACTGATTATAGTGCGAATCAAATTATCATTGCTGCATCTGAAACCTTTTGTGCCCGTCGGGTCTCCGGACCCGACGGGAAGCGCTGACTCACCCGCGAGAAATTCTGTCAAGAGGAAGAACCACTATACGCACTTTGGGACGTATAATCAATAATTATTGGTTGAACAGGGATTGAGCACAATTTGATAGCTGATATTTAAGATGGAATTCTTCACTTTTCGTGGTTCTCACTTCGAAGTCGGATTGGCGATAGGGGAGACCTTCCGACAGCAGATTCGGAAGACTCTGGCCGAAAACACCTCGCTACAAGACAGGTTTCTTCCCTTTCACCGCACGGCCGAGGGCAAAACCAAGTATGAGGAGTTGCTTCGGCTGCACGGTTTGCGATACCGGGACTTTCTTTCCGAAATAGAGGGAGTGGCCAAGGGAGCAGGCATATCGTTCGAAGAGCTTTTTGTGGCCAACCTGGGAGATGTTTACGACCATTACGCTCCGAAACTCAACCATTCCGGCTGCTCCAATTGTGCGCTTCTTACGCCCGACATGGCTTGGTTGGGGCACAGCGAGGACAACCTGCCGATGTACGAAAATCAGACGTACCTGGTGAGAGTCGAAATCACCGGAAAGCCCGCCTTCACGGCCCTTTGCTACCCGGGCTATCTTCCGGGCCGGGCGTTTGGTTTCAACAGCCGGGGCATTTGCTTCTGCGCGAACAGCGTTCAACCCAAGGGAGTGGTCACTGGACTGGGGAGGCATTTCATAACCCGGTCTCTTTTTGAAGCCGGCTCGTTGAGCGAGGCGTTTGGGCTTATAACCATCCCAGGACGTGGCTCCGGTGTCGGTTTGATGATCGGCAGTTTGAATGAGCGCCGTATCGTAGACTTGGAAATCTCTCCCCAT
>CAYMNI010000145.1:0-971 GCA_964391755.1 uncultured Ignavibacteria bacterium | reverse complement strand
AGTCATCACCTTCTGGAGGTGAAAGGCTGCTACTTCCATGCGAATCACTACATCCGGCTCCGGGAGTTGGATCAGTCGATTTCGCCCTCAAGCCGCTCCCGGCAAATGCGGGGAGAAGAGCTTCTGAAGGAAGGGGCGGTTCGGGACAAGGAGAGTCTGCTGAGTCTCCTGCGGGACCAAAGTGTGCGGGATTATCCCATACTTCGCGATGGAAAGCCGCCGGACGTTAGAGGTTTCACGCTTTTCATCGGACTCTTCGATATCGGTTTGCAGACGCTAACCATCTATCCCGGCGCTTCCAGAATCGAAGAGGGATTCGAGCCACTAATCGAGATTCCCATGAAGGAATGACGTTGTAGTGGTAGGTCAAAAGCGAAGTTCTCTTTTATGTGTCCGTCGGTCTACAGAACCGACGGGAAGCGCTGACTTGCCTGCCAGGTCGGGGGACCCGGCAGGCATGAAGGCCGAATATGCTTGACCTATTGGCCGGAGTTACTGGACTTTCTGACATGCGTTTTCGTTTTTTTCAAAGTCAGTAGATGGTATTTCAATGGGAGTTATTGGTGTCACCCAGGGCGAGTATCAGTGCATGTGATGAATCCTCTTCTTTGGGAGTCCACGAGAAGTTTTCCCATACCTTTGGTTAATAGTGCCTCCCATATATAAGGGGAGCTATCTCTTTCACCATTGAAGTTGTGGTGAATTTGCTCTTTGTGATGGGAAAGACTACGGTTAGATGTCAGAATGGATTATAGGTATTCACACGTCGTGAGATTCAACCAGAGGGCGTAATACGATAAGAATGAAACAAACAGGGGGAATGAAATGGAAAAGCTTCTCGTAAAGAAGGCTAAGCCGCGCCTGACCTGCAAGACTAGGAGCGGCAGGCAACCCACAGAAAAGCTGTGGGCCACCTGGGTATGAACCGGTCACATGGGTAACACTATAGACCGGGGACATGGGTAACAGTT
>CAYMNI010000144.1:1877-6619 GCA_964391755.1 uncultured Ignavibacteria bacterium | reverse complement strand
AACAGTGTTACCTATGTGCCCGGTCTAATCTGTAACCTATGTCCGGATCGTACAAAGTTCACCCTCCCTTTAATTCCCTCCCATAAAGGGAGGGAAGAAGAAGTCTCCTCTCCCTTGATGGGAGGCGAAGGCCCGTCTGGGAGGATAAGAGTCGAAGATCCCGCCAAAAGCGGGAAAGTCTGCGGCTACAAAACCCGAATTCTGGCACACCCTCACTTGTGGAGAGGGGGGAAGGAAAGGGGAGAGGTTTTCATTACATCATGTGAATAGGTCTTCCGTCCGCCTTTAAGACGGCTTCCCTTATGGGCTCGCTTAACGTGGGGTGGGCATGAATGGTATCGATCACATCTTGCGCTTTGGCTCCCATCTGAAGGGCCAAGGTCAGCTCGGCGATCAAATCCGTGGCCCGGTGACCCAGAATCTGCGCACCCAGTATCTTTCCCGAAGTCTTCTCCACCACCACCTTGACGAAGCCCTCGGTCTCATTCTCCGCCTGCGCTCTTCCGCAAGCCAACATGGGAAACTTGCCGGTGGTGATCTCCAATCCTTTTTCCTTGGCCTGTCTTTCATTCAATCCCACGCTGCTTATCTCTGGATGAGTGTAGATGCAGGAGGGAACAGCTGTGTAGTTCATTCTCTTGTCGTGGCCCAGCGCATTCTCCACTGCCACCTCCGCCTCCATTGAGGCGACGTGCGCCAGAAGCCAGTTGCCTATGCAGTCTCCTGCAGCATAGACGTTGGACAGGTTGGTTCGGAGACGATCGTCCACCAGGATGGTGCCGCGATTCATCTTCATCCCCAGCTTCTCCAATCCCATATCCTTGGTGTTGGGCCTTCTTCCTACCGACAACAGGATCTTCTCCACATCCACCTTCATCTCTCCGTCTTTTGTGGAGAATGTGGCGGTCTTCTTTCCGTCCTTGGCGGCATCTATTCGCAAGACTTTGGAATCGGTATATATCTTCATGCCCGATCTCTCCATGGACGCTCGCAGGGTGGACACGATCTCTTCATCTTCTCCGGGGATTATCTGGGGCAACATCTCCACGATGCTGATCTGCGTCCCGAACGAATTATAGATGTAAGCAAACTCGCATCCGATGACCCCGCCGCCTATGATCAGCATGCTCTTGGGGATGGAGTCCAAACACAGTGCGCTGGTGCTGTCGATGACACCTTCCAACTCGATCCCCGGAATGGGGAGTTGGATGGGAACCGAACCCGGGCAGACGAGAAATCTATCCGCCTTTAGCTTCTCCGACGAGCCGTCTTCTTTTCTTGCCTCAATCGTCTTCCCGTCAACAAAGGCAGCCGTTCCTTTTACCACATTCACCCCGCGGCTTTTGAGCAGGCTCTTCACGCCTGTCACCAGGCGGGTGACGGTCATCTGCTTTCTTTTCATCAGAAGAGACCAATCCAGCTCGGTCCCGGAGACCTTTAGACCCCACCTGGAAGCGGTCTTCAGCGTGGAAAACGTGTGAGCGGCTGAGGTCAGCACCTTGGTGGGGATGCATCCCACGTTCAAACAAGTACCTCCCAGCTCTTCCTTTTCGATCACGGTCACCTTGGCGCCCAGTTGGGCTGCCCGGATGGCCCCCACGTATCCTGCCGGTCCTCCGCCTATGATAATGAGATTCTTGCCGTCGTCACCCATTGTGCGTCCTCCTGATTGACAGTAAGAAGATGATTTACACGCTTCATTAGTGCACTTGAATTTTCAATTTACACCAATGGTTGCTTCTTGTCCAGCGGTTTATAGGGATCACCAACCGATGTCCAAGCGGAAGGCTTGAGGACCAGAAGTGGTAGATCAACCGGTTTTATCGGAGGAACCACAGGCTCAGAGACATGACCGCCATCCCCAGGATAACTCCCAGAATAGCTATGTGGCCCTGATTGTAGGAAAAAGAGGTGGGAACCAACTCGTCGAAGGCGATGAAGACCATGACTCCGGCAACAAAAGCCAGAAGCCAGCCCAAGAGCGCCGGCGTGAGAAAGGGTAGAAGCACCAGGGCGGCCAGTCCCGCGCCCACCGGCTCGGCCACACCGGACAAGAACGACCAGAAAAACGCCTTGCCCCGGCTTCTGGTGGCGGCGTAAATCGGCGCGGATACGGCCAGCCCCTCCGGGATGTTATGTATGGCTATGGCCACCGCTATGGCAATTCCCAGATTGGTGTCCTTCAGGGTGCCTGCGAAAGTGGCCATCCCCTCCGGGAAGTTGTGGATTCCGATTCCCAGGGCTACCAGCATACCCATCCGCATGAGTTTGCCGTCTTTGTGATCCTGGGCAACGTCATGGTGACCGGCTGCTTCGTGCGGAAGAAAGTAGTCTATGGCGAAAATGACGGCGATACCGAGGAAAAAACCAATGTGGGCATAACCGAAACCGATCGAGTCGGCGCTTCCCTGCAAAAGCTCGGCAAAGGAGATCATGACCATAACGCCGGCGGAGAATCCGAGCGTTGCGCTCATGAAGCGCGGTCCGGGCTTCTTAACGGCCAGCCCCAGCAGGCTGCCCAGAGTTGTGGACAGCCCCGCCAGGGTGGTCAAAAGCAAGGCTAAGGCGACATTGGTTTCCATAATAGTCAATTCGAATGGAACAGGTTAGCCCTCACTTGAGCTTCTGTTGAACTCCTCTTTCAGGATTCCCATCATTATGGTGTCGTAGTAGCGGCCTTCTCTATAGCGGTCGTGTCTTAAGACTCCTTCTTTCTTGAAGCCGCACTTCTCATACGATTTTATGCCCCTATGATTGAATTCGAACACCCGCAGATAGACCCGGTGAAGATTCATCTGGTTGAAGGCGAAATCGAGCATGGCCATCATGGCGTCGGTGCCGTAACCTTTGTTCCAGTATTCCTTCTTTCCTATGACTATGCCCACCTCGGCGTGGCTGTTCTCCCAGTCTATCTGGTGCAGTCCTATCCCGCCCAGGTAGGTTCCGTCTTTAGTCTCGAAAGCGAAGGTCTTGTTCCTTTGGCTGTCGCCGCCCAAAGCGGATTCGATCCACTTCTCCTCTTGGTATTGGGAAACCGGATATCTCATCAGCAGGTTGCTTTTTACCTCCGGATCGTTTATCCAATTCATGATCTCGTCGATATCCGTTTTCTCGATGGCCCTGATCCTGATCTTTTTCCCTTCGATCATGTTTCACCTCGCTGTTTTGCTCTTCTTCTTATTCCGATCCTTCCATGTTAAGCAGCCGGATCGGGGAATTCGAACTTCAGTTCCACCGACTGGCTGTCGGATTCGTTATCTTTGTGCTGCTTTTCGGTTCATCGATAACGTTGAACCCGGTTTGCAGTCCTAATAGTTCGTAAGCCGGTCTATCTTCCCGTATTTTCGGGCGATATGCTCGATCGATCGGTAGATCCAGTGGGAGAACAGAGCCAGGATCAAGGTGGTCAGGATCATTATTCCAATCAATTCCAGATTGGTGAATCCACTTAGGGTGGGACTTAAGCTTTTCCCCAGAACCGATCTTCTCACCAGTTCCAGCCAATAAGTCAGTGGCAATGCTTTGGACAGATACTGCAACCATACCGGCAGGATGTCTATGGGATAAATGGCACCGCAAGCTAAGTAGAAAAGTCCGCTCATGCCCTCGGTCAAGGCAAAGCTGTGATGTGCGGTAACCAGACTTATTCCGGCCAGAAGTATTCCCAGGCAGGTGATGATGAAAATCCCGGCAGCAACGGAGAGGATCAGCAAAGGATAGTTCACGGCAAGCAGGTTAACCGGGAGCTTCAGAACCAACATGCCGAACGCTATAGTGATGATCACCGCCACGGTGGTTAAGATCATCTTGGCGGTTCCCCGCCCGAACAGATAATAGTACATTCGGATGGGCGAGATGTAGATATACCTGATCATCTGGTAGTGCTCGCGATCCTCATGTATAACCCAACTGATGCCGAACAGCACGTTGAAAACATACATGAAGAAGGCATTCCCCACATAGATGTAGGCGAACATGTCTATTCCGGTCTTTCCTCTGGTAACCACGTAGTACATCACCACCAGGATCAGCGACGAAGCCAGCGGCCGCACTATCGAATATATGGCGAAGAGAAACGGGTCGGTCCAATTGGACTCCATGGCCCATCCCAATTGACCGGCGGTCTTTATGGTTCGTAGGTTTTCTTTCGTCTTGTCGAACATATGATGAGTATCTCCTTCGTTACCTCACCCCAGTCCCCTCTCCATTTCATGGAGAGGGGGAAACAGGGGGAGAGGTTCTTACTGCCATCTCAAGGTCAGCCTTCCTTCTTTTTTCCCCAGCTTCTCCATATACTCCAGGGAGTATTTGGCCGCCACCAGGAACAGAACACACAAAACTACCAGGGCGCCGATTTCCAGGTTCACGTCGATGAATCCGGAGTCTACTCCGGTCTTGAAGGCCAACTGCCTCATGGCGTCCAAGCCCAGGGTCAGCGGTATCAACGAGGCTCCCAGGCCCACCGCGAAACCCAAGTTTTTCACCGGGAAGAAGAAACCGGACAACAGGTGGATCGGCTCCTGCAACAAGGTGACCCCATGCCAGGCTTCCCGTCCATACAGCATGAAAAGCGACGAGAACACCATGCCCAGACCGTACAATCCTATCAGCGTCAAGACGAAGACTGCCAATAGCTTGGGTAGGCTAATCACGGCGAAATCCACCTTGAAGATTACGCTCCCGGCGATAAAAATAGCGGCTGCCCGGGTGGTGGCGGTGAACATGCCGCCGGCTGCCATGCC
>CAYMNI010000144.1:0-1867 GCA_964391755.1 uncultured Ignavibacteria bacterium | reverse complement strand
CATGCCCAAAAGCAGAGACATCCTGGAGATGGGAGCGATCAGGTAGATGTCCAGATTTCCCATCTCCTTCTCCCAATAGAACTGGGCTGCCATGCTCCAGAGCACGAATATCCAGTAGGCGCTCATGGTTCCGCCCAGAATCACAAATCCGACGTACTCCTCGGGAGCTTTCAGTGCCTTGTACACATAAACGTAGGCCGCCGTGCTCAGGATGGGGAGCAGGGTATCTGAAATCCACCAACTCGGCTCGCGGTTGGCGCCCACCACGCGTACGTAAGCCCGGGCGATTATGGCCTTCACATTGGTCCTCAGATCAGTTTTCATCTTTCAATCCTCTTCCTACCAGCGCCACGAACACGTCCTCCAAACTGGGCTCCATTTTCGACAGCGAGATGATCCGGGAGCCGTTTCGACTTAAGAACTCGGTCACGTTGGATATGGCAGACTCATCCTTGAGGATGAATTTCAGCTTGGTCTTCCCGGAGTGGTTCTTGTGTTCGCAGGCAAACTGCTCCACCCCAGGAATCTGACCGAATCCCTCCATTCCGTTGGGCGATAAAGGTACCTCGATGTGGAAGACCGCATCTCCCGATAAGGTCTTCTTCAGGTTCTGCGGCGTATCGCAGACCAAGACTTTTCCCTTGTCAATGATGGCCACCCGGTCGCAAAGCTCCTCCGCCTCGGCCATGTAGTGGGTGGTCAGAAGAACCGTCCTCTCCAGATTCCGTTTCATCCAGGTTCGGATGTAGTCCCTGACGTCGCGGGCGATCTGCACGTCCAAACCCAAAGTCGGTTCGTCCAAGAACATGATCTTGGGATCGCAGACGAAACCCCGCATGAAATTGAGTTTCTGCCGGAGACCGGTGGAGAGCTTGCCGATCTTGGTTTTGGCGAACTCCTCCATTTTCAGAACCTTCAGCATCTCTTCGATCCGCTGCAGGGCCAACTTGTTGGAAATTCCGTAGAACTGCGAGAACAACCACAGGGTTTCTCTCACCGACAGGATTCCGTAACCGCAGTGCTCCCCTCCGGAGACCATGTTTATCAACCTTCTCACCTTATCCGGCTGCTTGACCACGTCTATGCCGTCCACCAGCGCGGTGCCGGAGGTGGGAAGAAGCAGGGTAGAGAGAATCTTGATCAAGGTGGTCTTGCCGGCGCCGTTGGGTCCCAAAACTCCGAACAGCTCGCCCTGATGGATTTTAACGCAGGCGTTGTCCAAGGCCACCAACCTGCCGTTGTGGTTGCCGTTTGTTTTCTTGTTCTTCGATTTCTTTATCTTGAAGAACCTGTTTAGGTCGAATGTCTCTACCGCGAAGCTCATCTTTTTTCCTTTCTCCATAAACAAAAAACCGTGACCTACTCTAAATAGGTCACGGTTCCGTGAAGTTCCGTTGTCAGTGCCTATTCAGAGTAGCCTCCTTGGTCCGGAGGTGCAGACCAAAATGGGTACACTAATGCCCTGTATCAGGCAGCTATTATCTGAAAGCATCTTAAAGCCCATTAAGGTTCAGACCTCCGAGTGATTCTGGTTTGCTACTCGTTTAGCATGGTATTACGCAATTAAATATAAAAGGTTTCCTTGTCAAGAAAAATTTTACGCCCAATCGTTTTTTTCGTGATAGATCTTCGTGTGTACCCAATCCTACATACTGTCGCTTAAGCGGACTATTAAAGCTATATCGAAGAGCTTTTGAAGCTTGCTCGGGACCATATGCTGAACGGGGGAAAGCGCCTCGAACGCATATCGGGCAGCGTGGTGGCCGACGAAAACTCATTCAAGAAAATTCAGTAAGGACGGAGGTTAAATTGAGTACTTTTGGCTGCTTGCAGACATCTCTCACTAGAATTGTTGGATTTATATTCA
>CAYMNI010000143.1:0-6630 GCA_964391755.1 uncultured Ignavibacteria bacterium | reverse complement strand
CGAAATGAATGCCGAAGGCTGGGCCTCTTGGCCCGGCCTTCTTTTTATCTCGCCGGATGCGCCCACGCGGCATACCACATAAAAAAGTCGCACCACCGGGTGCGACATTTCGACATCAACTCTCTCCATTCCTCAGCAGGACGATTCTACCTTCTTCTGATCGCCCGCCTGTTCCTTCTCTTTGATATGGCTTTCGAACCTTCCTTTACCCCTTCTCTGAACGGTGAATCCTCGATCACCTCGGTTCCCAGACGCTCCCTGACATAGTCTCCTACCTCCCGGGAGGAATAGACTCGGATACCGAATTCCTTGGACAACCTGCTTTGAGCCTGTTTGCCCCCTCTCATGGCCTTCTTGAGCAAAAGGTCAATTTGATGTCTCTTCTTGGTCAATTCGGTCCTTCCTCGAATCGTCACGTTAACCTTTCCGTCCATCGTCGTTCACCTCGAGATATCTCCGCCGAAGCCCTATTTGTGTGTATTTGATTGTTATTCAACGTATTATGTGTGCTGTCGATCTTTGCGCATATCATTTTCAATAGATTATACGCAGAAACCAAGCAAAACTGTTGCGGTCCGAATCTGGATCCTGCGGATAGGTTCAACGGCTTCATCTACGCCTTGTTTCTGTCCTGCCCCATACATAATATTTTGCATATAAACGACTTAAGCAAAAGGCTGGGTCAGATTACATTCACACCTGTCCCACTCAGCCGATCCGATGCGCTCCCTGTGTTGTAGGAGATAGATTCTTCGCTGCTCGACAAGTTGTCGGGAACGCGCTCATCACATCGAACCTTTCGAAGAGGTTGGCATGGGATATGTCCCGTTGGCAGCATGCCTTAAACGGGATTACCTGGCCTGTGATGTTATAAGCCGAGGGGCGCAGGCCGTCTATTTCGCCTCTATGAGATACATCCGGCTATCCTGGGGCTGGATGCTCAAAGGGATGCCGGTCCTCAATGCCTGGGAAGTGGTTTTTATGACTTCGTCTCCTACCAGGTCGGTTAAACGAAGTCTGGTTCCCCTGATTCTCAACTTGCGAGGATCAAACCGCAGGATCATCGGTTTGGGGATTTTCTCATCCGTGGAGCCAGGACAAGCTGGGGAGGGGTTCATCAGAAACAGAACGACATGAGCTTCGGTCCTTTGGAATACCAACTCCACCGTCGGGTCGTCGCAGTATACCTGACTCTCCACGCCCGATTGAGAGAGCACCTCCTCTAAAAAGGAGAGTTTGGGATGGTGTAGTTGCGCGGATATGTCGAAGGTGAAAACGAAGACCTTACCCTTGCCCAGCCTGGCTGCGGCGCCCACCGACCGGTCCTGAAATTTGGCTAAAACTCCGGACCGCTTGGCCCCCCTGACGTATCCATATACCGTGGTTGTGAATTGCTGATCGGAGGCTCTGACGCTCTCCACCTGAAGTTGGGCTTTGGTTTGCAGTTTCAGGGAGTCGGAGAGCAGTTTGCACGGTCGCATATTCAAGTCGAACCGGGGCAGCAGCCCAAACAGTATCAGGGTTCTTCCCGCCTTGGCCAGGTCCACCAGCAGTTGCTGGGTTTTCTCGTCCATGAACTCGGCTGTGGGGACTAAAAGAGCCGGGAAGCCTTCCAGGCTTTCCTCAAGCCACAGATCGGGCATCCCGTGGTCCAGCTTGAGGTTGATCAAGTCCTGGCTTAATCCCCGATGGGTCTTGGAAAGAAGAAGCTTAAGATAAGGGAAAAGTCCGGGAGTCTCCTTCTCCGACCCGGAGTGTAAAAAATCATACCAGAGGTAGGGGCGGTAGACGGCCAGCCCCACCTGCGGCTCAGATTTCAGATTGTTCAATTGAATCTTGGCTCCCATCTCGTTGAATTTCCTCACCAGGTCAAAACTGGGACGAATGGTTCCGTCGTTGGCCAGGGGAGCGTCATACCAGTGGTCTCTCTCCACGAACATGTAATGATTGAAACCCCGCAGGCCTGCGGTCAGTGCGGCCGTTAAAAGGAATTTCACCTTCCGGGGAGGGATGGGAAAATACTTGGCTGCTTCCCGGGGTGAATCTGCCCGGTCCCCCACGGTGAACTCCGAGGCCCAGGCAAATTTCGAGCAGGTGCCGTAATAACGCAAATGCCGCATCAGCTCCACGTAATCGTCCCGCCAGGCTAAGTTTATGCCGGTAAACAGCTCGTTCGACTCAGTCGATGGCCAGTTGAAAGGAAGAGAGAAATCCCGGGACATAAAGAGACTGGTGGAGAAAAGAGGAGCGACCTCGAAAGAAAGATACATCTCCTTCAGTTTGGAGACAAAATCACGGCAGGTCTTCTCTTTGAATTCGATCCAATCGAAATGTCGGATCAGGTTCTGAGGCTTGGATACTTTCAACTCTGTGGGGGGTTTCACGTCCGCAAAACTGCGGTGCCTCTCTCCATAAACCTGCCCCAGCTTCTTTAAATCTTGATACTTCGTTTTGAGATAATCGGGGAAGACGGTGTTTATCAGATGCTGGTTGTAATCCGAGCCGAAAGGACTCAGATTGTCGGGTGATCCCCCGGGCAGGTAGGCAGCCAGCCCGTTGTCCAGCTTGACCAAGATCACCGGCCCCTTGGGATAAACATAGCCCTTTATTATGTCCGACAGAGCAGCCAAATACCTTTTCACGTGAATCAAAAACCGCGGATGGAGCGAAGAAAAAACGTAGGTTTTCCCCTCCTGATCCCTCCCGGCTGAAGCTTTAAGAGGCTCGCCGCTCGGGGTTCTTGCCAGGATCTCCGGGGACTTGTACAAGAAATCGGGATAACCTCCATTCTTCCAATCGGACCCGATGAAAGGACCGGGGTGCAAAATAACCTTCAGTCCGAATTCCCGCGCCAACTCCAGAAAAACCACCAGATCCTTGGAATGATCGGTAGTACCCATGAAGTCGAAATCGCCTATCGCCGGCTCGTGCAGATTCCAGGGTACCCGGCTAGATATGATTCGGAACCCAGCCTTTCTGATTCTCTCAAAACATATGGACCAATACCTTTTGTTGACTCGAAAGTAGTGCATCTCGGCTGAAAACGGAAAATACTCCTCTTTGCCCACGACCAGCTTGTTCTCGGCGATTTTCAGCATATCACTCCTTGGACAGATGGCTGGGAATGCTACAGTAAGAATCTTAACTACAATAAGTTACGACGAACAGACAAACGATCTCCTCTAGCCGGTTCTCAAGATTAGTATCCGGTCTTACCATGTTACGATGAGAGTGCTGATTTGTCAACAAAAAATATCTGTCTTGAGCGATGATTTTTCACAAATGACCATATCAGCGAATAGTATTCATAAGGCACTATTAAACAACATATTACACCATACGGTGTTTACGCGAATGGTTTACAAAAACACACAACCATTTTAGTTACAAACAGAGCGTCTTGTGTATTCCATTGGTGTATTAAAACTTATGCGATAGAGCTGGTCAATCAGAGAAGACCACCCACCGACGGTGGCTCTTATTCTAAAGTGAACCTGATCTGAAGCGTGCCACAGAGGAAAAGCTTGGGGTTGTATCGTTTTTTCTTGACATACCAGTGGCGGTGACACATAATTGCCGATGTAACCGTCCTCTCGACTTAATTCCAAAGAACTGCGCCCGTTTTCGCACCGCTTTGATTCGTCACCGGCAGGACCCGAACGGATTTGAAAGCTGATCGGTAAGCGGAAATCAAGAAACCAAATTCCACAGGAGGTGTAGAATGAGGAACAAGACTCCGTGGACGATGCTGGTCTTGGCCCTGGTTTTTCTTCTGGCCGCATCTTTTTCTTTCGCAGCCATAAGGGAAGCCCAGCCGGTGAAGATGCCGGCAAACCATCTGAACAAGGGAGACTGCAAGGAATCGCCTACCTACCCCGACTCCAATACCATAATCATCACCGTCTCCGGGAACGACGTCACGGTGCTGCACGTCGATGCCTACTACAATTGCTGCCTTACTCCCGTGACCGAGGTGGTGCAGGAGGGATTCGTGATTAACCTGTACGAACACGAAACAGGCGAGAATCCCTGCTATTGCTTATGTTATTTCGATCTGGAGACTACGGTTTACGATCTTCCGGCCGGAACTTACACCGTCAACGTGTACGACGCGGAGGGGGAGTATATCGGAGGCGGGACCGCTGTCATCGATGAGGGCAAGAAGAGATTCGACCCGGCTATGGAGTAGAGCGAACCTTAAGTTTAGTTGATCCGTTCGTCAAAGAGTAGGGTGAAGGTTAAAACCGAGGGCGTCGGGATGCGATCCCGGCGCCCTCAGTTTATCCGGCAATTGACAGAGTTTAATCAGTCAGTCCGCTAGTGGGCCGAAGAGGACGGGATTCTCCTCTTCACTTGTCGAAGAGAGGAGAACGGCGTGCCCTCCATAAGCTTTCCTCGAGTCTTCCCGACTTCGGAGTCGAAGATAGGGGTATGGTTCTTTCGTGGATTCAAGTTCGTTCTGAGCAAAGTCGAAGGACAAGCAGGGGCGAACCGTCAAATTATAGATTAGGCATTCATACTCCAAAATCTTGGCAAAGCTTAAGATCAAGCTCTTCCTATCCGATAAACTATCTTGAAAGCCTCATCACCAGGGCGAAGCCCTGAGTACACCAATAACGATAGAATGTCTGGCGGAAAAAAAGAACATGTCAAAGACCAACCAGATACTGATAGTCGACGACAACCCGCACATGTCCAGCCTTCTGTCCGACATCCTGGATTTCTTCGACTACCGGGCGGTGGGGGCCAGGGACGGGGAAGAGGCGCTGAAGACCTTGACCGAGAAATCCTTCGACATGGTAATCACCGACCTGAAGATGCCCAAGATGGGCGGCATGGACCTTCTGCGCACGCTCAAGTCGAAGTTTCCCAAACTGCCGGTCGTCGTCATCACCGGGTTCGGCACCGACTCCTCCCGATCGGACGCCTTCGCCGCCCACGCGGACGGATTCTTGGCCAAGCCCTTCAAGGTAGAGGAAATCAAGGAGCTTCTGAAAAGGCATCTGGGATATCCGGGTTAATCCTCTTCCGGCTATTCCCAAACCTTTGTCCCCTACCTGCCACTCCTTTTCTCTCCGTTTGAAATCCCACGTCCCACTCTCCTATAGCGCTCGCTTTATCGTTTTCTGGGAACAGAATCCACATCTCACCGACAGAACTTGAATTTAGTGAAACCTTTCACAAAAGCCGTTGACTAAACGTAAGTTTAGTGTTAAATTGAACTTCTCTGTCGAGGTTTACCTCCGACGGACTAAGGAAGTTCAGATTAACCTTAAGGCACAAAACATCAAATAAGCCGAGGAATAACATGGGAAAAACCATAGCCGAGAAGATAATCGGAAAGCATGCCCAAAAGGAGGTCGCGGCGGGTGAAATAGCGCTGGTCAATGTGGACGTCTGTCTGACCCAGGACGGAACCGGACCTTTGGCCATAAGGCAGTTGCAGAAGATCAATCTGGAGAAGGCGGTCAATCCCAAAAGGACCGTCCTGTTTTTAGATCACGCCGCCCCCTCACCCCGGAGGGAGCTGGCCAACGATCATATCACCATCCGCAAGTTCACCCAAAAGACCGGGGCCTGCCTTTCGGACGTGGGCGAGGGCGTGTGTCACCAGATCATCGCCGAGTCGTATCTCAACCCGGGCGACATCCTTATCGGTGCCGATTCCCATACCTGCACCGGCGGTGCGCTGGGCGCCTTTGCCACCGGCATGGGCTCCACCGACGTGGCCGTGGGCATCGCTTTGGGCAAGACCTGGTTGAGGGTTCCGGAGACCTTCAAGGTGGAGGTCTTCGGCAAACTCCGGCCGGGGGTGTATCCCAAGGACATCATACTGCACCTCATCGGAACCATCGGGGCCGACGGGGCCACTTACAAAGCGTTGGAGTTCTGCGGCGAGACCATCCAGAAGATGTCCATGGGCGGCAGGTTGACCCTCTCCAATATGGCGGTGGAGGCCGGCGCCAAAGCCGGGCTCATTGCATCGGACGAGGTCACCCGGCAGTTTTTAACCAAACAGGGAAGGGGGGGCAAGTTCAGAAAGATCGCCCCGGATAAGGATGCACAATACGAACGGGTGATCCAAATCGACGCGTCGGAACTGGTGCCTGTGGTTGCTTTCCCCCACACGGTGGACAACGTCAAGCCCATCGACCAAGCCCGGGGAGTCAAAATAGACCAAGTCTTTTTGGGCACCTGCACCAACGGCAGGTTGGAGGATCTGAAGGTTGCCGCCGAGATCATCCAGGGAAAGAAAAAGCATCCGCGGGTGAGGATGATCGTAGTCCCGGCTTCCAAAGCAGTTTTTTTGGATGCCATGCGGGCTGGTTACATCAAGACCTTGGTGGAGTTCGGGGCAGCCATTTTGGCTCCGGGATGCGGCGCTTGCGTGGGAGTGCACGAGGGAATCTTGGGGGACGGGGAATCCTGTATCGCTTCCCAAAACCGTAATTTCAAAGGACGGATGGGCAACCCGGAAGGGTTTATCTACTTAGCATCTCCCGCGACCGCAGCGGCAGCAGCGGTTGCCGGCGAGATCGTCGATCCCCGGAAGTTCTTGCCCAAGGGAAAAGCCAAATCAAAGGCTAAATCCAAAGCCGGTGGGAAAACCAAAAAGAGAAGATAACCATT
>CAYMNI010000142.1:0-6666 GCA_964391755.1 uncultured Ignavibacteria bacterium | reverse complement strand
TCTTGGGCGCGCTGGATCGTCCCACCGAAGGCAAGGTGAGATTGGACTCCACCGACGTTTTTGCCTTAAACGATAAGAGGCTGGCACATTTCAGAAACAAGACCGTGGGATTCGTGTTCCAGTTCCATCATCTTCTGCCGGAGTTTTCCGCTCTGGAGAACGTGATGATGCCGCGGTTGATCGCCGGAGAGGAGATGGGCATAATCAGAGAGAAAGCTCATCAATATCTTTCGGAGGTGGGATTGTCGGACAGGGTCAATCACAAGCCGGGCGAGCTTTCGGGAGGGGAACAGCAGAGGGTGGCGGTGGCCCGGGCGCTGGTGAACGAACCACAGATCGTGATTGCCGACGAACCGTCGGGAAATCTGGATAAGGCCACCGGAGAGGACCTGCACAATCTGATATGCGAACTCAACCGGAAGAAAGACCAGACCTTCGTCATCGCCACCCACAACCAGGCCTTAGCCCAAAGGGCGCACCGCACCATAAGATTGGTGGAGGGCAAGGCCCTGCCCGAGACGACAGAGGGATAGAGGGATTGAGATATAAACCAGTGAGAGGTTGACGGAATGCTTTGCCAGGACTGCAATAAGAAAGAGGCCACAGTTCATCTGACTCAGGAGACCGGCAAGGAAAAGGTGATGCTGCATCTCTGCCAGGAATGCGCGCATAAGAGAGGCTTCCGGAATCCCCTGGAAGGGGTTCCCTTCCCCTTGGCGGAGTTTTTAGCCGGCATGATGAGCCAGACCAAGATCAAGAAGCCCGAAAAGGCAGTCGAGGCCTCCTGCTCCCTCTGCGGCATGAGCTTTTCGGACTTCACCAAGGTGGGACGCTTGGGATGCGGGAACTGTTATCTGACCTTCAGAAGCCAGCTGAATGAGCTTTTGAGAAAGGTTCACGGTTCCACCACTCACCGGGGCAGGTTCCCCCATTCCCAAAAGGACGTGATGCGGCCCCTGTGGGAGGAGAGCAAGCTGCATGAGGAGTTGAAGAGAGCCATTCAGGACGAAGATTTCGAGAGGGCTGCCGAGCTCAGGGACAGGATAAAGGCTTTGGCCGACACGGAGCAAAGTCCCTCCGGGAAGGGTGAGTGAACATGTTCGAACAAATGGCGAAAAAACCAGCAGTGTGGCTTTCGGCGGAAGGGTCCAGCTCCCAGGTGGTTCTGTCTTCACGGGTCAGGCTGGCGCGGAACATCTCCAACACCCCCTTCCCCTCCCGGGCCAACACCGACGACCGGGAGAGAATACTCTCGTTCGTCAGGTCGGCCGTGGAGAAGAGCGAGAAGCTGAGCCGGGGGATCTTCGTGAATTGCGGTCAGCTCAACGATCTGGACCGAACCTTCATGGTGGAAAGACATCTGGTAAGTCTGGAGTTCAGCCAGCACCAGGACTTCTCGGCGCTTCTGATCGGGGAGGAGGAGAACTTAAGCGTGATGGTGAACGAGGAAGATCATTTGAGGATTCAGGCTTTGGCTCCAGGTTTGGAGATGAGAGAGGCTTTCAGGCTGGCCAGCGAGGTGGACGACGAGTTGTCCCGGACGCTGGAGTTCGATTTCGATTCCACGTTCGGCTATCTTACCGCCTGCCCCACCAATACCGGCACCGGAATGAGGGCGTCGGTTCTGGTGCATCTGCCCGGGCTGGCTTTGACTCAGGAAATCGAAAAGGTGATCGCCGAGATAGGCAAGGTGGGATCGGTGGTCAGGGGCTTCTACGGGGAGGGCTCGGACGTGCTGGGAAACCTGTTCCAGGTGTCCAACCAGAAGACTCTGGGCCGGTCCGAAGAAGAGATCATGGATGAATTGGAGAGCGTCACCCGGGGAATAATAGAACGGGAACAGAACGCCAGAAAGCGGCTGTTCAGCGAGGCCAAGGATCAAATAGAGGATAAAATCTGGAGAGCTTACGGGATCTTAAGATATGCGCGGTCCTTGACCTCGGAGGAGGTCCTGAACATGCTGTCGGCCCTCAGGCTGGGAATCGGGATGGGAGTTTTAGAGAGGGTAAGCCTGTCACAGGTCAACGAGATTCTGGCTCTCACCCAGCCGGCCCATCTCCAGAAATACTACGGAAAGAGGATGGAGCCCAACGAGCGCGACCGGGTCAGGGCGAAATTGGTCAGATCAAAACTCGAGGGATAGATCGGGGGGGGAAATGCGGATGGGAGAATCGCCCAACTCGCTGGGGCAAAGAACAATAGGCAACTCGGATAGTAGGATCGGCTGCAGCCGAGTCGATATTTCGCCGGTTTATGCGTAATAGACTTATAGGGGTTGGGTGAAGACGGGCTGACGGATAAAACGCCTGTGGCCCCATATGACCAAGACGATCGAGAAATCGGAGCGGAGGTTTTCGATGAATGAGATGTTCACGGAAGGAGCCCGCAAGGCCATAGAGTATGCCAGGGATGAGGCAGCCAGGCTAAAGCACGACTATATCGGAACGGAGCACCTTCTCTTGGGACTTCTGCGCTTAGGAGAGGGGAAGGCGGTCGATATCCTGGTCAACATCGGGATCGACTTGGTCGAGCTCAGGCAATCGGTGGAGGACGTGGTGCAGCCCTCCGGCGGAACCCTGGCCATGGGGCAGCTTCCCTTGACGGCCAGGGCCAAGAAGCTTTTGGAGGTTTCCGCCCAGGAGGCTCGCGCGCTGAGATCCAAAGACATCGACACCGAGCATCTCCTGTTGGCCATGCTCAGAGATGAGGAGGGGGTGGCGGCGCAGGTCCTCTCCATGTATGACGTGGACTACAAGGAAGTATATGAGGAGTTGAAGAACGTACAGGGCGGCAAACCCTCCTCTTACGGCAGAAAGAGAAAAAAGAGCAAGACCCCGGCCTTGGACCACTTCGGCAGGGACCTCACCGAGATGGCCCGGCGGGGGAAGCTGGATCCCATCATAGGCCGGGATAACGAGATCGAGCGGGTCTCCCAGATACTCTCCCGAAGAAAGAAGAACAATCCGGTGCTCATCGGCGAGCCGGGCGTGGGCAAGACCGCCATCGCCGAAGGTCTGGCCCAGAGGATAGTGGCCGGGAAGGTTCCCCAGACTCTGGAGAACAAGAGAATCGTGTCCTTGGACATGGCGGCTTTGGTGGCGGGAACCAAGTACCGGGGTCAGTTCGAGGAGAGGATGAAGGCGGTGATGAACGAGATCTTAAACTCCAAGGACGTGATCCTCTTCTTGGACGAGCTGCATACCATCGTAGGCGCAGGGGGAGCGGAGGGTTCGCTGGACGCTTCCAACATATTCAAACCGTCGCTCTCCCGCGGCGAAATCCAGTGTATCGGGGCCACCACCTTGAACGAATACCGTAAGTACATCGAGAAGGACGGGGCTTTGGAGCGGCGGTTCCAAACCATCATGGTGAACCCGCCGTCTACCGACGACACCAAGAGAATCCTGTACGGTCTGAAGACCAAGTACGAGGAACATCACCGGATAGTCATAACCGAGGACGCCATCGAGGCGGCGGTTAAGTTCTCGGACCGGTACATCACCGGCAAGTTCCAGCCGGACAAGGCCATTGACGTGATAGACGAGGCCGGCTCCAAGCTGCATCTGGCCTCCTGCACCCGTCCGGAGGTGTTCGAGAAGCTGGAGGAGGAATTATCTGAGCTGCACAAGGAGAAAGAACAGGCGGTGAAGAACCAGGAGTTCGAGAGAGCAGCTCACCTCCGGGACGAGCTGAAGATGAAACGAGAGAGGCTGGATCAGATGAAGGGGGACTGGGAGCAAGGTAAAGGCCAGGAAAAAGTTGCCCTCACCTCCGAGGACGTCTCCTGCGTGGTATCCAAAATGACCGGCATTCCTCTGTTCAAGCTGGAGGAGAAGGAATCCAAGAAGCTTTTGCGGATGGAAGAGGAGCTGAAGAAGAGAATCGTGGGGCAGGAGGAGGCCATAACCGTCATTGCCAAAGCCATCCGGCGCAACCGGGCCGGGCTGGGCGATCCCCGCAGACCCATCGGCTCTCTGATCTTTTTAGGGCCCACCGGCGTGGGCAAAACGGAGCTGGCCCGGGCCTTGGCCGCAGCCATGTTCGAAGACGAGAACTCCCTGGTGAGAATCGACATGTCCGAGTACATGGAGAAATTCTCCGTCTCCCGCTTGATCGGCGCCCCTCCCGGATATGTGGGCTACGAGGAGGGGGGACAGCTCACCGAAAAGGTAAGGCGCAAGCCTTATGCGGTGGTGCTTTTAGACGAGATCGAAAAGGCGCATCCGGACGTCTTCAACATACTTCTGCAGCTCTTCGACGACGGGGCTCTGACCGACAGTTTCGGGAGAAGGGTCGACTTCAGAAATACGGTGGTGATCATGACCTCCAATCTGGGAGCCCGGCAGATCAAGGGGGGAAAGACCTTGGGCTTCCAAAAGGAGGATGGCGAGTCCTCTTACCAGCAGATGAAGCAGAAGCTTTTGGAAGAGACCCGCAGGACGTTCAATCCGGAATTTTTAAATCGTATCGACGAGATCATCGTCTTCCATGCCCTGGGCATGGAGGAGGTCATGCAGATCATCGACATACTCTTGTCGGAAGTGTGCAAGAGACTGAAGGATAAAGGAATAACGTTCGAGTTGACCTCCCGGGCCAAGAAGTTCCTGGCGGAAAAGGGGTTCAATCCCACCTTCGGCGCCCGACCGTTGAAGAGGACCATTCAGAAGCACGTGGAAGATCCCTTGGCCGAGGAGATACTCAAAGGCCAGTTCTCCGGCAGGTGCGAGGTGATGGTGGACAGGAAGGGAGACCAAGAGAGGCTGAGTTTCGAGATTAAGGCCATCCCCCAGGAAGAGGAGGAGATCGCGCCGGAGAAATCTTTGACCTAGGCGAAGATTTCGCTTGCCAAAGAAAAAGCATTTGTTATCTTAACAAACCCAGAATTGCGCGTATCACCAATGCAGTTTCTGGGTTTGGCTTTGATGGAAAGACCAAAGGCCAAAAAGAGTTTGGCAGAAGGAAGGTAGATTCTTATGGCGCACAAGAAGGGAGTAGGAAGTTCGCGAAACGGAAGGGACTCTCACGGGCAGAGGCTGGGGGTAAAGAGGTTCTCCGGGGAGGCGGTTCTGGCAGGCACCATCATAGTCAGGCAGCGGGGGACCAGGATACACCCCGGATCGAACGTGGGAAAGGGGAAGGACGACACGCTTTTCGCCTTAACTAATGGAGTGGTCAAATTCGAACCGAAGGGGAAGACCAAAAAAGTAGTCAGCGTATATTGATTGATACCTTCGCAATCCCCCTGCCCAGACGGCGACTTTCACGACCATATCCTGCCTTCGTCCTGCAGAATATCGGAAGAAAGAGAAATCCTTGCCGGATTGAATGAACGAACATCCCGGATCAACGCAGCCGAATTGACTTCAGACACGGTTCCCCATGTGCAGAGGTGACCGTAGTAGCCGTTCCTGCACCGGTTGATCTACCAAACCAATAGCGGGTGCCGGGGACCGTTAACCTGTTCTTTGAAAAAGAATCTCTTGGATTTATAGCATGGGCAACTTCGCTTTAATCTTGAGCGGATGCGGACCTTTGGACGGCTCCGACCTGTGGGAGGTGGTGCTTCTCTCGCATTACCTGAGCCGGGACGGAAATACGCCGATCTTCTTTGCCCCGGACGTGAGACAGGAGGTGGTGGATCATCTCACCCGCACCAGCTTAAGCCAAACCAGAAACGTGCTGAACGAATCCGCCCGTCTGGCCTGGGGTGGGATCAAGGAGATCGGGCTGCTCTCCGGAAGAGACGTAGATGGACTGTTTCTCCCCGGGGGGGAAGGGGTGATCAAGAACCTGGCGGATTCCGTGGGCGGGAATGATAAAGGCTACCTGAAACCGCGACAGCAACTGCAGAGGATCATCCGAGAGATCTACCGGAGGAAGAAGCCCATAGGAGCCTGCGGACTGGCGGGACTTCTGGTTGCCTCCGCCTTAAGAGAAATCCTGGATACCCCGGTGACTTTGACCGTGGGAAAGGATCCGGAATTGATCAGACAAATAGAGCACATGGGAGCGGTTCACGCTCTCTCCAGAGGGCCGGAGGCGGTGATGGACCCGGAGCACAGGGTGGTCTCCACCCCTTCGAATCTTCTGAAACTCACCCCCGCGGAGATGTCAATGGGCATCGAGAATCTAGTCAACGGAGTCCTGGAACTTTCTTCATCAAAAACAAGTTAGGAGGAGCTATGCGTGAGATTTCCGCCAAAGACATAACCCAAAAGGTGAAGGATCTCTGCATTGACGCCAACTACAACTTAGGCGAGGACGTGGAAAAGAAGCTTCGCCAGATGTACCAAAAGGAGGAATCACCCGTATCCAAGGCCACCCTCAAGCAGATCATCGACAACTTCGAGATCGCCAAGCAGGGCGAGTTCCCCATCTGCCAGGATACCGGTTTCTCCGTTTTCTTTGTGGAAATGGGCGGTGAGGTTTGCATCAAAGACGGCAATCTGTTCGAGGCCATCAACGAAGGCGTGAGACAGGGATATAAGGACGGCTACCTCAGGAAATCGATTTTGGCCGATCCCATCGAGAGGAAGAACACCGGCGACAACACCCCGGCGGTCATTCATTTGGACATCGTCAAGGGCGACAAGCTGAAAATCATCATCGCCCCCAAGGGCGGCGGAAGCGAGAACATGTCCGAGGTGAAGATGATGAAGCCGGCGG